>CAXMOB010000185.1:0-13081 GCA_964194815.1 Vicinamibacteria bacterium
TAAAAAGCCGCCGATACAGGATCGGCGGCTACACACAAGCTTGCTAATTGTCGGCTACTTCCAAGCCTGCTTCACGGGTTTATCCAATGATGGAGGTGGCCCATCAAGTTCAGCACCACTTTGTGATCCACAGCTTGCAAAACCAATCGCTGCAATCACGCAGCCCAATAACATATATACTTTTTTCATATTTTTTACTCTATCTGTTTCTTAGTCAATGACACCACCATGGCATTCATCGATAAATTTATTTCCATCTAACCTGTCAGCTTAACAAAAATCCTCGCTTAAAACGGCTTTGCAGCATGACGTTTTTCCACCACCTTTGGACTCCAACGCCAAGGATCCACCCCTTTTTCAGTGAACACTGCCATCCCTATCACTCCTACGTTGCGAGTCTCGCCGTGGAGTCTATTTGTGTATGAACTAGCTACTGAAGAAAATTTAAATGCATGCACCGCGTTTTGACTGGTGCGATAACCCTTCACTACCAAAGTTTGACCGGGGTTAATCACATAGCCACGTTGTCCATAAGAAGCTTTCCGGCCAGACAAGACACTCAATCCATCCACACTTAGAACGACCTCTAAACGTGATTGGCATTTGTTCTTCACAACCAATGAATACTCCTTGCCTTTCTTTCCAACCACATAGCGTTTCCCTGACGAACTATAGTTTTTACTGTAACGGAAACTACTGCGAACGCCCCACTCAATCAATCCTCCAGCTGCTTCCTGTAACCCTGAGCTCTGGTATTTCCAAGAACGTGTCGTCATCGCTTTCACTCCTTCTTCGTCGTTGTAATACATCGCCTCTACATGCTTAGGCTTACTTGCTGAAGCGCGCTGAAATGAAGTGAAGTTAACACGAGAGTTCAATTGTCTACCTTGAGCCGTTGCCAGCCCTGGACGCTCCACTGCCTTAGGAATGGAACGAGACGGAGCCGCTGCTACCGTTGAAGGTGCCGCATCATTAGAGTAACTATTGGCCTCTACAGGTGCTGCAGGCCGCATTCCACCTGAACTAGGAACAGCACAACTTTGCACCAACACTCCCACAGCACCTAAACACACACACTTTGATAAAATTTGAATAATATACTTCGCTCTCATAAAAGCTAGGAAAACAGCATTTAAACTTTACGTCAATACTTTTTGCTAAAAAAATAGCATTTAGGGTTGCAGTATTTCCAGCACTCAGTATTTTAATACTATGAACCGACTTGAACAAGGACAACTCTCCCGCCGTGAAAGACAAATCATGGACATCATCTACCGCCTTGGACAAGCATCAGCTAAGGAAGTGCAGGAGAATCTACCTGATCCACCATCCTATTCAGCTGTGCGTGCTCTGTTAGTAACGCTTGAGAACAAAGAGATGCTGACGCACGGTAAAGAGTCACGAAGCTACATCTATAAACCTGTAATCGCTGAATTAAAAGCACGCAAGTCAGCACTTAAAAATCTGCTCTCAACTTTTTTCGAGGGTAAGCCAAAAAACTTAGTAGCTGCTTTATTAGAAGACGATGACCAACAGCTCAGTAAACAAGAGATCGATGACATCCGTAGGATGGTAGACGACAAAGACTAGAGTCCACCCAACATGATCCTCCTACTGACAAGCATCATTCTTTCTCTTTTCGCTTTGCTCTTAAGTAGAGTGTTAGGAAAGAAAAACCCCGGCCAGTCATCCCTCTACACAGCGGGAATGATCCTTGTGCTTGTCGCCCTCCCCTTCTCACTATTTTTACCTAAACTACAAGTTGAAACATCTCTACTCAACACTGCGGCCATTACTCTCCCAAGCCAATCAACTGGAATGCCTTGGGCTACGGTTTTCATAGTCATATGGTCTATAGGGTCCCTAGCACTCTTGATACGCTTAGTCTGCCACTACAATGCGGTGCGACTCTGGCGAAAAAATTCTGAGCGGTGCACCACACCACAATGGACCCACCGATTACACGAATGCTGCAAGATGCTAGAAATGGACACCATCCCATCACTCAGTATAAGCAACGAGATCTATTCGCCTATCGTCACTGGGCTTATTTACCCTCAAATACTACTTCCCAATTCAATGCAAGAATGGTCAGAAGACACCATCAACCATGTGCTTCTCCACGAACTTGGCCATATCAAACGTCGCGACCTTTGGATATCAGTAGCATCCCATATCGCCTGTGCCCTCCATTGGTTTAATCCAATCGTGTGGATGCTACGTAAACATCAGGCCACACAATGCGAATTTGCCTGCGACAGCTTCGTGCTCTCAGCAGGAGCTAATGCAAAAAGTTACATCCATGCCATCTGTGATGTTGCAGAAACTGCTAATAAACAACCCAATGTAGCACTAGCCCTCGCCATGGCGAATAAAGCATCGCTCAAGCAACGCGTAGAGTTATTACTAGAGGACCAACGCCCAAAAGGACACACCCTCACCATCGCGTTGCTATTGCTCTCCGCGACTACAGCTTTCGGCATCAATCTCGTCACACCAGTGCAACATCAAGCTCAACTGATCAAAGAGCAACAAGAATACTCGCCTGAAGAGATCAATACACGACACGACGCTAATCCATTTCCAGGAGAATAACAGGCTTCCTAGCCTCGGCTATCGACGAAACTTCACCTGCAATTTATTTTCAGCGAATGCCTTCACCATCTGGGTTTCTAACTGATCAATCGAGCGACCGCGAAGTAAATACTTCTCCCTCAAGCTTGGGTCATACGCACTAGTGATTTTCTTCTCCAAAAAATGCTTTCGTTGAGCGTGCATGAACTTCACCAAATTCGCTCCGTCTCCTTTGCCATCGAGAAAGGCAAAGTAATACACCATCATCAACGAGGTGTGGTATTGCCTCATCCCATTGAAACCATCCTTTTCTAACAGGCCATTCCAATTCCTGCGATCGACCTTGAACATGTATTCCAAAGAAATTGCCTGGTACACGCCGCGTGGGATCAATTTCCCCTCGACTCTAGTTCCCTTAAACATTTTAATAAATCCCTCTTGAATATAGCGACCCGGCTTGGCGAAACTAAATTCAGTCCCCTTGTATGGCATTGCTCCCATAAAATCAGCGAGTCCTTCTTCTAACCAACATGGTTGCCCCTTCCATTTTCTGTAAGTAAGGTGGTGCGTGAGTTCATGAATCAAGGTGCGATACGAACGCTTTTTCTTATCAAACTTCCACGCCTTCCCCTCCTTAACCAGACCTAAGGACTTAAAAGGTATCACCGTGAGATGACGACGTGGATCATAAAATCCACCACTGTTCGGTGGTCCACCAAGTCGACGATACATCGCATCCGATGACACTAGTATCACCTCATACTTTTTATCTTCTTTTTTAGGAATACAGTCTAAGTGCAATGGCACTGCATCTAACACACCAGCTACATTAAAGAAAATTGAGAAACAATCCCACAAGGTAGAATGGCTAAGCTTCTCATCTACAAAGAAATTAAAATACTCCGTCTCATACACATGTGCTTGTCGAGCCTCATCAAAGCGTGAATACTTCACATTAAAACCATCCTTACCACGAAACAATGGCGGCCATTTGTAAGGACCGTATGGAATCGAATATCCGGAAGGATTGGTTCCCTCCCAAGCATTGAGCTGCTTTATATCAGCAATCGATAATTTATCCTTATCCAATGAGGTAAGATTCCCACTTGCTAATTTAAAAGTAACCCTCTCCCCCCTAGAGCTCATTAACTGTGCTTTCACCTTCTTGCCCTCCGCCCCTGTCCACTCACGTGGCTTTGACAGATCATCCTGAGCAAATAACGACTGCAGCAACAAGCAAGCTGAACATACAACACCAAATTTCATACTCACACACTAGCATAGGTATTGGCATTCAGGCAAAGAGATTCACCACGCACGTCCAAAGTGTCAGTTAAAACATACCAATTTTAGTAAACTAACCTAGGCACATATCGGACTATGCACCTTTATGAATTGGAATTTACTTATCGTAACCTGCCTCGCTATTCCGGCACTCGCATCATCAGCTATGGCTGAAACCAAGCGCCCAAACATCATCATCATGATGCTCGATGACTTCGGCTATTCCGACCTCGGTTGCTATGGCAGTGAAATCCAAACACCCAATATCGACAAAGATGGCACCGAACTCAATGACCTAGCCAAACAGCACCCAGATAAGCTCCAGCAAATGGAACAAAAATGGCACACCATGGCAACAGGTATCAACCGCCTCAGCGGTAAAAATGCAGCCCCTGTCTCAGGAAAAAATCCCCCACTCTTAGAGAAGTCAGGTGTCCCAGAAAAAAAGAAGCGGTAATCAGGGAACTAACCCTTCCGAAGGGATTTCGTAGAGCTTAAGGGATTTTTGAATCTTTGATTCAAGTAGATCGGCTTTCTTTTCGTCCTCGCTGAGTTCCTCATACCACTGAGCAGGATGAACTCTACTGACCTCAACACCTATACTCTTGTAGACACCTTCAGGTAATTCCATAGCTACAAAAAACGCCTCGATATCAGTTTGCTTCATCTTATTAGTCCGGATCAATTTATCCACCTTATTGAGACCTAATAGATACAATTCACGAAACTTGGCCCTAGTTAATTTAGCCCGTTCGGAAACCACTACTCGGTAACTACCTTTCAATGAATTAATCTCAAAACGCCTCTTTCCCTGAACCCCTTCAACACCTGATATTTCCCAGTGCTTAGGAACTATCTTTGATACACTCTGCTGTAATGACTTAAAATCATCTGCTAAAGTAAAACTTGGCAACACCAAGAAGATAAATAATAACAAAACTTGTTTCATTCTTAACGGAATACCTAAATTAATCATTCATGTCAAGACTCCAATCGGGGTCAACAGGCATAGCTTAGGGCTAGGTTCAACGAACTGCCACCCTGGGTTTACCCCACCGCATTTATAGAGAAGCTAGAGTTAAATCACACCATAAAGAAAGCTCCCCCGCTGCGTGCATCTCAACCTCCTACTTAATCTGCAAGGTCAGCCACGCATCGATTTCCTCGACCACGTCTTCAAAACGCATCTCAAAACAATGGTCAGCACCTTCTAGCACAACGTGTCTCTTCTTCCCCTTCAGCACTTTATGCAACTCCACACTATCGGCAGGCAACACCACGTCGTCCTGATCACCATGCACAAACAACCATGGTGTGCGAATATCTTTCACAGCTGGGATAGTGCAATCAATCGCATGTAAATCATCTACAAAAAGCTGAGTCAAAGGATGCGAGGCATCCTCCCACATAGAACCTTCCCCAGGCACTTCTTCGCCAAATTCTTGCTCACAAAATGTCTTTGTGTGCACCATGCCAGCAACAGACACTAACACATTGACACGGTCATCCTTCGCTGCAGTCAAAGCTCCAACAGCTGCTCCCATGGAGTGCCCAATATAGGCCAACTTTTTAGCCCCCTTCATTTGGTCAATCACAGCGGTGAGATCCCCCACCTCTTTAGTGATACACATCTCTTCGAAGCTCCCTTCGGAATTACCATTACCAGAAAAACTAAATCGCACACACGGCCATCCGTGCTCTTGTAAACCATCGGCTAGAGCAATGATCAAATCACGATCCATGTCGCCCGTCACTCCATGCCCAATCACCACAATGACATCATCGCGTTCGGCTTCGTGCACTGCATACTCTAGCTTCTCTCCCTGGCTATTATGAATATCCATTAAGCCAAGCCCCTTCCTTTGAACGTAAGTTCAGCAATCCCAGATTTATCCAGATCTCCCATCCCCATCTCCATCAATTTGCGATACTGAGCTTCAGTCGCCTTAGAAATAGGTGAATCAATCCCTGCCTCAGCAGCCAAACCATTGGCAATACCACTGTCCTTAGCTGCGTGAGCACAGGAGAAATAACATTCGTGATCTCTTATCTGCATATCCTCTGCGTCGGTTTCCAACACACGAGAGTTTGCTCCAGTCTGAGAGAACACCTCACGCAACATGGAGATATCTAATCCCAGTGCATCACCGATGCCTAAACCTTCCGCTAATGCAGCAGTGTTTGCATTCATCACCATGTTCACCAAGGCCTTCACCTTCGCAGCATCTCCCATCGGACCCACATAGCGTAGTGCTATTGATAACACCTCCAATAATTCCTTTTGTTCCTTAAAAGTCTCTTGCTCGCCACCAACCATCAAATACAAGGTCCCCTGGCGTGCCTGATCAATACTTGAGGCCATCGCAGCTTCCAAGCACTTCGCTCCGACTGCATTCGCTGCCATTTCTGCATCTATATGGGCTTGTGGGCTCAAGGTCGCGCAGTTAATAAATGTCTTCCCCCCTGCATTCGCCAACAAAGTATCCCCTTGCTGGTTGAAAATATCACGCATCGCAGCATCATCAGGAACCACGGTGATGATCACATCTGCTTTCGCTGTCACAGTCGGCAAGTTGTCCGCCACCACTGCTCCTACCTCCTCTGCCACGCTCTTCGCTACTTCTTGATCAAGGTTATAAACCACACTGACATCGTATCCAGAATCGTTCAAATGACGTGCCATGTTCGCTCCCATACGGCCAACTCCTACAAATCCTATGCTTGGTTTCATGCCTATCACATACTGCCCCAGACACAGCGGGTCAACTGAGTTTCTCTAAACTTTTTACCCTTACTCGATTCACACCTCCCATAAAAAGACTATTAGCAAGCGAATCACCTAACCCTAATTGCCATCTCCAACACATCTAGCCTCCGTTCCACTCTCGCAAACTACTTAAGATAGCCAAACAATCGAAGCTCTCCCCCCTTAAGCTTATTCACATCATTCACAAGTTATTCACAATGCTTAAGTGTTTAAGATGAAGGAGGTAGCATCTACCTTGAACACCGTCAAATGTTAGAGTGAAAAATGTCATTTCCTGCCTTTTCCCAGTCTCACCACCTCACTAGTTTGCCCGAGTGAGTTTAAGCCAACAAATATTCGACGACACCTCGACGCGTTTCTTCGCCGTATTGACGTGGAGATATGGTCGACTTTACATAGACGCTCTCGATAAGATGGAAGACGTCCAGCGTCACCGTCATGGCACCGGTCTGACCCGCCCTGAGCTGGTCGTGATTTGTGAAGATACCATCAAAAACGCAGATGCGTCCTTGTTCCAATCGGACGACCCTGCTGATGGCGACAGCGAAGAAACTCACCTCACTGCGCCAGAAATGCTTCGTCAGATGCTCAAGTGCGATTGGTTGGAAGAACCCAAACGCTCTGACTACCAACGCGTCTACTACATCGACTCTCGTGCTGAACTGCTGCTCGAATGCCTACGTCGCATGGCTTACCCTGAGCAAATTACTTTCACTGATAAGCTTCACCTCGTGTTCACACGCTTGATGGACGAAGATGCATTCGATGAACACCCACTAGCAGATTTGGAATCCTGTGCCGATAATTTACGCTACGGTCTACAAGAATTACGCTCTATGCAACAAGGCATGGCGCGTCTCACCCAACGCCAGCTACGTTCAGACTCACTAAAAGAAAACCTTCAGGTGCTCTACGATGATTTCTCTGAAAACATTGGCCAACGTTGCTATAGATCATTGATCGGCCTCGATATACCTCTCCGCGTTCCACTTGTAAAAGAAGCATTGGGTAAGATCGAACACAACCCGATGATCATTTCCAAAATGGAGGTTGAAATGCAAAAGCGCCGGCCTGAACTCACTGATGATGAAGTCACTAAATGTGTGGCTATAAAACTAAGTGAGGTTCATTCAATGGTCGACAGCGTAGAGCCTCAGTCCGAAGCGGTCGACCGCAGAGCTGCCGACTTTGCACGCCGTTCCTTTGCTCGCTTCCGCTACCTTCAAGAAGTGTCTAGTGGTCGTCGTTCCGAAGTGCGTTCACTTTTCGAACGCGTCAATGAACGCTTCGCCGAATGTAAAATGGCAAGCCTTCCTGAAGCCCTCGACTTACCTAAGTTGAAGATCCCATCTGTTGGACTACTCTCTGGGATCGATTCACTTTCCATTCCTAGACCGACACGTAAGCAACTGGGCGAACGCTCACCGTTGATGGACGAACATGAATTCGATGACGATGATTTTGCTATCGATGAAATGGCGGACAACATCAACAGCTCGCTGACATCACTACGTGCAAACCGCTTCTTCCGAAGCCTCATGGTCCCAAAAGAAGGAATGAATGCTGTGGACATGCCAACCTCGGAAGAAGAATGGGTGCTCGAACTCGCAGGACTTCTCCTCCACGGAGACACCTCGGATTGTGAATACACACTTTCTACTCCACGCGAAACCTACCAAGAACCCGTTCGCCACCTTAAGGCTGAATACCTCATCGATGACTTCGATATTAAGCCAAAAGCTCGCTAGCCTTCACCACTTTCAACACACTTTTCACCTTTAACGATAGATTTCACCAATGGAAGAACCAACGACATTACTGAATCAAGGCCTTCTGCCGAAAGATAAACAAATGCTGCAAGATGTTGCCCATCGCCTCCTTGGCCATGGTTCACTCTTGCGTGCACGAGCCTCTGAAAAAGTCCTCTACGACTGGTCTGTAGAACACCAAGAATGGGTCGAAGAATGGGCCCAACTGCTCGGCTTAAAGATCATCATCCAACGCGATGAACGCCTCATCATGGCAATTCCAGAAGTGCCAAGCATGACGCGTCGCCTCCGCCGCGATGAAACACTCGTCGCTCTTGCCCTATGGTATGATTTCGACGTCGAAGTACGTGAGAATGGGGCTCACGAGGTGTTCCTCAATGTGAAAGATTTTAACGAATCATTCCAGTCGAAGTTCCCTTCTATCCAAGCACTCTCAGCTTCTCGCCTGAAGGAAATCCTTCGTGGCTTTGCTCGCTTTAACCTGATCGAAACCGAATGGGCAGAAGAATTCTCAGATAGTCTAGTACACATCCTGCCAACACTACGCTTCGCCATCCCATTCCCAGATGTCGAATCATGGCTCCGCACTGCAAATTGCTTCCGTGAACAAGACGAACAAGTGGAAGAGGTCGAAGAACCTGCTGACTTGGGTGATTCCGAAGACGACGCCACTCCAGCAGGCCCAGTCAATCCAGAAGATCGATTCGAAGACCACGGCCAAGCAGCCGAAGTAGAGGACGATGAAGATATTACTCTCACTAGTTCTGAAGAAAAGGAAAAGGTAGATAAAGAGGAAAATACCACCACTGAAACCGACGACAGTGATGAAGACGACAAGGAGTAGTCGACTCCGTTAGATGATAAAATACTAAGTAACACACGACACAATTTCTCATGAGTAGTAATATTGAACTCTCTCGCATCCACGCCATTAACTGGTTCGGATACCAAGACACCTTTGACATCGCTGGCAACCTGCTAATCGCAGGGGTGACAGGATCTGGAAAATCAATTTTGATGGACTTGATTCAGCTCGTCATTGTTGGTGACCAAAAATCCAAATACAACCAATCTGCAACAGGTAAATCCTCATCCAGAACCTTGAAGTCCTATTGCTTGGGCGACACCAAGGACGAAATCGAAGGGGTTGCCCAATACATGCGAAATGAAGGAGCAACCACCTATGTGGCTCTCGAATTCGTTTGGCCAGATAACCAACGTGTTGAAACTTGGGGCCTGCGTATCGAATTTGATTCGGCTGCTCAAAACTCACCGTCACGCCGTAACGGATTTGTGATCCCACGTCGCATGGAAAAAACCGATTGGTGTGACGAGTTTGACTACCCTCTCGATTGGTCGACCTTCCGCGATTTCGCTGACGACAATCAGGGTAAGGTATTTGACACGATGGAATCCTATCGTCGTGAAATGGGCATGCAGGGCCATTTGAACTTCGACCGCGACACGCTCGACTACTTGCTTCCTGCCGCAATGTCCTTCACTTTCCTCGATAGCTTTAACAAATTCTGTCGTAACTACGTGCTTCCACCAGATGAAATCCGCATTCAAGAGGTACGTGACTCCTATTACGCGTTCCTCTCGCTCCGTCGTGAACTCACGGCATTGAAGCACCAACTCGTTTTACTCGAGAAAATCCAACTTGAGTTTGATAGTCATAAACAATCCTTGATCGACCAAGACCTCTACGCTGACATCAGCCGCGACTTAAAGTGCGACGACCTCAAGGAATTTGTTGATGAAATCAAAGAGGAGATCAAAGATCTCGAAGATCAAGCAAAGAGTGAAAACGAACGCGAAGACGAATTACAGCAGTATCTCGAACAAGGCCGTGACCGACGCGACCTACTCCGTGATGCCCTCAACGAAACCGAAGACGGCAGACTATTCCTTCACATCCGTGAAGAAAATCGAGGCTTAGTAGGAAAACTCGAACGACTTCGCAATGCAGGAAAGAGCATCGAAGAAGCACGTAATTTACGCTGTCGTCAGATCACCTCATGGGTGCAGATGATCCAATCGACAGGTGTCAAAGTCCATACCAAATACCACAAGGCATTGGTCGCAGCTCAACAAAGAGTAGAACGTGGCAAACCTGAAGACCTCAGTGCTGACCTCGAAAAGCTCTCTGATACAGTGCGCGACTTCAATGAACAATACTTCATTGCAAAGCGTCCGATCATTGACGATTTCGAAAAGAAAGCCAACAAGGTCCGCCTCCTAACTGCACGCTTGGAACAACTCGACAACGGTAAGCTCAACCACCGCTCAGCACTACTCGATTCTGTAAACCAAAGCCTTCCACGTCGTCGCAATGGCGACCCTGCAGCTTTCGCACTACGCGAACTCTGTGAGGTGAAGAACGAAAAGTGGCGCCCAGCTCTTGAAATTGCCTTCTCTCGTAAGTTCGCCGTTATTGTTGAACCTGAAAACTATCGCTACGCGGAAACTATCTACCGTGAAATGAAGGCTGCAGCACCTGGGGAATCATTGATCAACCCATCACAGGCACTTGACCTAAGAACATCGCGTGAACTCGGTTGTCTAGCAGAACACTTAGAATGCACCGATCCAGTCGCTCAAGCCTTGGTCGATCACCTATTCGGCCGCATCATCTGCGTAGAAGATGCCAAAGACCTCACCAAGCACAATGCTGCGATTCTTCCCGATGGTTTCTCCTACAGAAGACCATTCGCTGAACGTCGTGCCCACTATGATAACATCCCGTGTATCGGTGGCAAAGGTCTCGCCCAACAGAAGATCACGCTCCATCAGGAACGTGCCAAGCTTCGTAAAGAACTCGAACGCGCAACGCCAATCGTGCAAATGCTGCAGGACGCTGAACGCATGTTCCGCAGCGAACGTCTCGACAGCCCAAGCATCGGAGCAGCTCTCGCTGACCTCAAGCAACTTCAAGAAGACGAAGAAAAACTCAAGCAGAACATCGAGCGACTCAAGACTATCGAAGGAGCAGACTTCGAATCGAAAGAGCAGGAACTCCGTGAACTCGACGCCAAACTTCTCAAAGTCAGCACTGAGCTAAAATCAATCCGCAGAAGTGAACTTAAACTCGAACTCGGTAAGGCTCAAGGAGCTCTCGACGATGCTGTTGAAAAATTGGAGAAAGCGGACACCGAACTTAAACGCTATCGTGCAGAAGGGCCTGACCTTTCTGAGCATCAAGATCGTAGAGCTAAACTCTACAAGGCTCTCACCGATGAGTTCCCAGCACTCGACGTCGCTCAATCTCAAGCGATGCGACTCGAACGCAAGTCCTCTGAACGTGCCATCACTTCATGGGCTGCCACTGTCGAAACTCGTAAAGAACTCGCTCGCGACTTCCCTGTCTACAACGAGTTCTCACCAGAAGACACGCAGAACAAACCTTGGGGAGAACGTCTCGAACGTATTGCTGGCAGTGACATACCAGCCTATGAGGGCAAAGCTAAACGTGAGGAAAAAAACTGGCAGGAGATATTCCGCAAGCAAGTTCTAGTCAAGCTTCGCAGTGCCCTCATCCAGGTCGACATCACACTCAAACTCCTTAACAAAGAGCTTAAAAAGCCGATCGGTAACCACCTCTACCAGATTCGTAAAAAGCGTAACCCAGACTATGCCACATATCAGCTGCTCGTTGATAACAGCTCTCTCACGGAAGAGGATGGCTTATTCTTCGACACCATCGACGCGGAAAGCCGAATTGAAGTAGAACGCCTCTTCAACGCACTCGTTGAGGATCCTAACAATGCAGAAGCTCTGAACTTCCTCGATTACAGAAACTACTACGATTACGACATGTCAGTCATTGACATCCGTGATCCTGACCAACGGGAAACCTCAGTGGACAGACAGAGTGGTAAGTTCTCTGGTGGAGAAAGTCAGTCACCTTACTTCATTGCCATTTTGGCATGTTACCTTCGTGCCTACCATCGCTACGACCGAAAGAAGAACCCAAGTATTGGCCTCGTGCCAATTGATGAGGCTTTCTCAAAGCTCTCAGGGGAACGTATTCGAGACTGTATCGAAGCACTCCGTTCACTCGGACTACAAGGAGTCTTCTCGATGTCATCTGGTAACATCCCTTACGCCATCGACCTCTGCGACCAAACCATGGTGGTCTCAAAAAAGGAAACCAAGAAAGATCGCAAGACCTTCGTCAGAAACATCGCAGTCTCCCTCACCCGCGAACAAGCACTCAAAAAGCTCGTCGCCAAGTAAGGCATTGCAGCCAATTCAATCATTTTAAAGGCTCACGGCTCGCCGTGAGCCTTTTTGTTTACCGTGGCGGAGGCATCTTGCCGCCAAGCCCAACCATCTTCTCCTTTAAGTAGTTTCTTAATGCTCAAGGCTCTCCCTGCAAACCGTGCTTTAAATCAGGGTTTAACTTGGACTCCACTCTTCACTAATAAAGATCACCACCTCCCATTGATTCCATCACCAACATTGCCTCAAGCTGACGAAATCAAAACAAACATCGTCAAACTCAGTGAGCCTTCAACTCACCAAGTTGAAGCTTTATATCATTTAGACATTACCATTGGTGATGACTAGACAAAAAAACCTCTACACAGTCCGAGGATTTACTCTTTTTGACAGCAAGTGGTAGGGCTAACCGAAGTAAAGCATCTTGCGATTCAAAATGGCTTTATGCTCTTTAGTTCCTTCAAGA
>CAXMOB010000186.1:0-2416 GCA_964194815.1 Vicinamibacteria bacterium
CGTATTTCCCTGCAGCATCGTAGTGGGTGATGTAGTCGAGGCCATAGCCATCGAGCACATAGAATCCGCCGTCGGGGTGGTGAAGAGTCCAAGCTGGCTTGTATTGCGCGGCCTCGGAGTATTTTCCAGAGTTTATAGGATAGCCCCACTCGTCCAGAATCTCGCCTGAGGGGCTTGCCTTGAAGACCTTATGGAGCTTACGATCGGTAAAGTAGAGAACTTCTTTCCCGCCCTCTTTGACAAGTGAGAGCCCGTGCGCTCCTGGATATTTCGTCCCCCACTTGTGCAGCAGCTTTCCGGAGGCGTCATAAACGATGAAATTGTTAGCCGTCTCATCGGTGAGAACGATGAGATTGCCTTCGCCGTCACAAACTATGCCGTGGCAGTTCTTCACAGGGGTCTTTTCCCCAAGCTCGCCCCAGTTTGGAACAGGCCGGTATTGGAAGTCACCCTGTCCAAGTTTGGTCGAAGTCGAGGCACGGGCAACGTATGGAAAAGAAAGCGCGGCTCCGCTTAGAGAGATGAATTTTCTGCGGGAAATCGGCCGTGGCATAACAAACAAGAGCATAAGTTTCAGACGCTCAAAGTCAATTCACTTATGTTGGTAAAAAAGCTGGCGGTAGCCCAATATACCAGAGACTCCTGAGGATCTGTTAGCCGATAAATTTAAATTGCCTACCTCGGGAAACCTGATCATTGGCAGCAAGGGCAAGATGCTTGCGGAAGGTATTAAGTCCGTTCAAGCGCTTACAACATGAACTCACTTCGCTCGCAAAGTGAGTTCAAAGCCTTCTAGTTGGGCTTAGCCATGAGATAATTAATGCCGTCAATCACTAGAAACTTGAAGTTTTCATTCGTCCAGTCAGGCATAGCGTGCCCAGCGGAGATGCCAATCACTTTAGATTTCCCTTGAGGGCATTCCCACATGGCTGCAGCCTTCATTTCTCCTTGCTGGCCATTAACGAGCGGAATCACACCATCGACTTGATACAGATTATCGTATAGCTCGGTGTCTTTCATCACGAAATCTTTTGTGATGCGTTTGGTCGCGGGATGGTCTTTAGCGACCACCGAATAAGTGATCGGCTCATGAGCGCCATGTTTGCTTGATGCAATGCCTGTAAAATCTCCCCAAGCAGGGAAAGCGACGCCGGGGTGTGCTGTAGTCCATTTGTCTACCAATGCCTGAGTGGTCTTGGCCGGGCCGCTATTACCGGGGATGATATTAGCTGTGCCATTTCTATAGGTGGGCCAGAAACAATGCATGGAACAGTGGATCAACATAGCTGGCACCCCGTTCGTGCGGGTTTGCTCCATGATGTTGTGCGCGGCTTCGAGATCGTCACTCGCAGCGATGCAAAAGTTATAGACCACCACGTCATATCCTTTAGCAAAATCTTTCTTTTTTAATAGCTTCAAAAGTTCGGCGTAATTTTGATGTCGTGGATGTTTTTTTCGGATCGCGGCATCTTCCTCTGTTTTTCCTTTTCTAGCTTTTCTCAGATCGGCAAATGCAATGCCAATGTCTGTTTTCATCACCGTCACATCCCAAGAAGCTTCTTTGGCATAATTTTGGAAAAACGCCTCTTGCTGTTTGTAGTCATGAAAGTTTCCGGGATAATGTGTGACGTACAGGACCTTCTTAGTCTTGGCAGCGGTCTTTACAGCGGTCGTCGTCGCCTGATTACAGGCGGGCAAAAATAAGCATACGGAAAGTGAAAGGCATAAATTTTTGGCTAGATTTTTCATGAGATTATATTGCTAGGAATTTGCTTTTTGCGGGATATCTCTCAGCACATTGTTGAGGACATCGGAGATGGAGAAAAGGGGTTGCGGGGGAAAGAAGCGATGACATGAGTGGACATTGGCGAGTAGGCTGCGATCAGGCAAGGGGGAAATCGGGAAAAGTGACTGTTAGGAACTTTTTTAAAATAAACGTATTTTGTGTGCCTGAAGTTTATGAACTCACTAAGCATGTCGGAGATGATGTCTTTAGATTGGCACACTCCATAAGTAGCTTCAAAAAGCAAAACACCCACCTTCTATACTTTAAGTCAGCTCCTCCTCGCCAGTGCTCTCATTCTAGCACTACTAGCCAAGGAGGATAACTAGCTTGATACATGCGGCACTAGACAGAATTAACCAATGGAGCAACACTCGGCTGGTTAATCATATTTCGTCAACCCCATCAAACTTTATTGATCTATTGGAGTAAGGCTATAGTGTCATCCTCATGAAGAAAACCATCATCGTTTCACTCATTTCGTCGATCAGCACCCTATCTGCATTTGCGGGTTCCACGACTGTTCCATCGGAATTAGAAACTCAGGTCTTTTCAGACACCAAGATGACTCCATGCCCAGCAGTGATTGCCGCATCACCCTACGGTGATGTCTATGTAGGAGTCGATATGCAG
>CAXMOB010000187.1:0-8263 GCA_964194815.1 Vicinamibacteria bacterium
CCAATCAAAGAACCAGCACTGAATAAACGTGGGATCAACTCAAAGAAACCATTCTCTTGACCTCCGCTATTCGCACTTAGGGTAGTCACACCATCAGTGAGAAAGACTCCACCAACGATAAGGAAAACTATTGCCACCAGTAACATCCACTTCCCCGCTACGTAATTTCTAATAATCCGAAAACCAGAGCCACTCATCCGCTCAAGCACCAAACTCTTCGATTTGAGCTCGTCCAACTCCACGTCTTCGACTTTTGCCGAATGGCGTGACTTCGTGACATGCTTTGCTGAGCTGGGAGCCTTAAGCTTACAAGCTTTTACCAACTCGCTCACCATCCATGACTTTTCTTCCTTTGTCAGCATACTGCCAAACTTTAGGCTCTTTCCTTCCTTAGCTTCAACCATCACCTCATAAACGGGACGTTTATTCTGGCTGTATCCGACATGTAGCCTAACACGCTTAATCTGATTCAAATCCAATGCCTTGTCGGTCACGCGACCAAACAAGTGTCGCCTGACAACCAGCTCACGATGATTCTTAATGATGGTATAATATCCAAAAGTCGTGCGAATCGCCACATAAAGCATACCGATCCCAACCAACCAGAAGGGAAGTAAAAAGAGCACTAAAAACGGCCCCTCTATTGTATCACCAGAATCGCTCTGAACCGGCTCACCAAAAAGTGCTCCAACAGAAATAAACCCAACAATCCCTAGCCAAAACAATGCGAAGAGCCAAAAGAAATTAATACCTCCCTTCGCAGGAAGTAACCAAGTTTGCCCATCAGCGGACATACTTTCCTTAACCTTGCTGTCATCAGGCTTTCTAGCCACGCGTTGTTCCCCAGTATCATCAGACCACATTTCTGTCATCCCCCCAACCCATTGGCAATGGTGACACGTGAATACTGCATCGAGTCCGCCCTCAGGCATAGCGCGAGGCAACTCCATTTGCTTACCACACTGAGGACAATCGCAGCCACGCTTACGAGCCATCTGGTAAGCTTTTTCAAGGGCAAAGTTTTTAATTTTATCAAACATGCTTTATACAAAATCCATACCAACTCAACAGACTGAGAGAAATAAGATTCGGCCAAAAATTTCAATCGCGGCACCTTCTTATACCATTTGAGTAGTTAGATCGACGTCCTTTCTCTCGCTCAGCTCCGCTGACTATTTCACCCCAACGTTAAAAATTATCATTAAGCTAAGATAACGGTTCAATTGGTATTACACCTCCAGCCAATATTTCAAAAGAGACTAATCTATTTTTGTTTACGCTTGAATTTGGGCCAGACCTTATCGGCTACATATTTCATACTATCTTGATCACCAGTCTTTCCCTCGTAATAGAGATGGCGTATTCTAGCATGTCAATTTTGTGCACTTACTCACGCACCGACATCTTTACTGGCTTATCTTCCAGCTCAGGTGTCACTGTATCCTTATGCACCCAAACACTCTGCACCAGACCAAGCATAAACATACACATCAACACAAACGTCCCAGAATAACTCACCAAGGGTAAGGGAATACCAGTGATGGGCAACAACTCAACACACATCCCAATATTCTGGAACACGTGAGCTCCAAACAATGACGCAACTCCTCCAGCAAGCACCTGGCCCGCCATGTCACGACTGTAGTAAGCCACATGAATACAAGTGATGATCAATAATCCAAAGGCCGTCACCAACAACATCGTGCCACGGAACCCCTGCTCCTCCGCAATCACCGCAAAAATGAAGTCGTTATGTGCCGTTTTCCAAGGAATGTATTTATTGGCATGTAGTGATCCGCGTTCCTCACCGGCATTATGCCCCGCTCCTTTATAACCAGATTTACCAACAGCTAAGGTCACATAGTGCTGAGCGTAGGCGTCGCCCTGAATATCCAAATCTCGTCCTTGCTTGGAATCAACAAATAACTCGATCCGCTCAGCTCCACGTTTCGATACTTTTGGCATCGCAACGTAATAAACATAAGGAAGCAACATCACTCCTATCAAACTAAAGAAGGTTAAATAGCGATAGGGAACTCCCCCGACCAACATCACAGCTGCTGTCACTGGCACCCACATCAAGGCCGACCCCATATCGCCGGCCATAGCAACCAACGTAAAAGGAACCACCGTGAGTAAGATAATCACAGCCACCTTCACCAACGGAATCTTAAAGATTTGATGCCAACGGGGTAAGTCCTGCACAAAAAAGCTCAACAAAATGATGCCCGCTACTACCATGAACTGAGCCGGTTGGAACGAAATCCCACCAACACTCAACTGGTGCACTTCATTACCCAATAACGATGGCAAAGCGGCAATCATCAGACCTACACCACCAATATACATTGGTATCCCTAGGTATTTAAAAATACGGTAATCAATAATTGCCGTAGTGAAATAAACTGCTGCTCCCAACAAGATCCACACTTTCTGGCGGTTGGCAAACCACTCACCACCCTGACCTAGGTGCCGAGCCGCTGACTCAATCGCAAACACCCCAAACAATAAAATACCAAACATCGCCAGGACCAATAGCCAATTGACGCGTAGTAATTTTTTAAGAAGGGGTGTCATCGTGTCTAGCTACGTATTAAGAGTAGCAATCATTTCATTCGCTAAAGATTAACCGACAGCATTACCTAATCGACAAAGCCAACAAAATCATCATCTGCAGAAATCGACGGTAACGGAGCTGGCTCAGATGTGACAACCGGCGGCTCAGAAACCACAAACCCATTAGATTGGCGCACCAGCGTCTCAACCTGTTTTGGTTCCTCCACTGAAGCTGATTCAGCAACAGCACCGAGTTCTTCAAACTTCTTAGCCGATGTAAGAACGCGCGTTTCTAACGACCCGACAGCTTTGTTATAGTTTCCTACCACTGTGGAAAGATTCGCACCGACTTTATTAAAGTGCTCAGCAAATATTGAGATCCGTCCATGAAGCTCCTTACCTGCTTGCGAAATCTTTTGCGCATTATCATTGAGAGATTGTTGACGCCATCCATAGGCCACAGCTCGCAGAAGAGCGATCAAGGTCGTTGGTGTAGCTAAGATCACACCTTGGTTCACGCCTTTCTCAATCAAGCTACTATCCTGAGTTAGAGCTGCTGAGAAAAATGCCTCACTCGGTAAGAATAAGACCACAAATTCTGGGCTGGACTCGAATTGGTCTTGGTATTTCTTGCTACCAAGTTGCTGGATGTGCGTGCGAACTTGGCTTGCATGTTGAACTAAATAGGCTTCACGGGCTTTATCGTCATCCGCTTCCAAAGCATCGAGGTAAGCTGACATTGGTGTCTTCGAATCGACCACAATTTGTTGCCCACCAGGTAAATCTACTACCAAGTCAGGCCGAAGATTCTTACCTTCCTCACGCTTGGTATTCACTTGCATACTGAAATCACAGTGCTCTTGCATTCCGGCCAGTTCGACCACTCGACGCAACTGCATCTCACCCCACTGGCCACGACCCGTCGGCTGACGTAAGGCTTTGACCAACTGAGATGTTTCTTTCTGAAGATTGATTTGAGATTCGCTCATGCTCTTCACCTGTTCAGTAATAGAAGCATAAGCACCTTCACGCACTTTTTCAATTTCACCAATGCGGCTCTGCATCTTCTCTAAGCTTTCAGCGATCGGCTTCACCACGCCATCAACTGCTTGTTTACGCTTATCGAGTTCGAGATTCACCTTCTCCTGTTGAGCTTTCATTGAAGTCTCGGCTAACTGCAAAAATTGCTTTTGATTCGACCTCAACGCATCGGAAGAGAGTGCCTTAAATGTATCTCCAAGCTGAGTTTGAGCACGTGCCAGCAAGACTTCCTTTTCCTTACTAGCACGACGTTCCGCCTCAATACGTGTCTTTAATTCAGTTTCACGCTGCTGTAATACCACAGTTTGATTGCGGATCGTATCTAGCTCAAATTCACGAGCCACTAACTTCTTCTCGACGCTATCTGCACGTTCTTTCTCGCTATTCACCTGTGCCTCAGCAAGGTTTCTCACTCCGGTGAGTTTTGACTTCATGATGAGCCCAATAATGACTCCCCCGACGATAAGTGCGGCTCCTACGGCAATCCAAGCTTCTGTTGTAAATGGCATCTTTGTGACTTGCGAAATTAAAAATTAGGTCCATAGTGACCTCGTTCAAGTAATGCATCTGTGATACCACAGGCATTTCACTTCACAACTGAATAATACAAAACTTAACATATCTCATTATGGCTCACGAATTACCAGAACTTGGCTACGCATACGACGCTCTCGAACCACACATCGACGCACGCACGATGGAGATCCACCACAGCAAGCACCACAATGCTTATGTGACAAAACTCAACGACGCTGTTGCAGGCACTGAACATGCAGACAAATCAATCTGCGAACTCATCTGCGGCATCGCTGATCTTCCTGCAGACATCCAAACTGCTGTCCGTAACAACGGTGGTGGTCACTTCAACCACTCAATTTTCTGGAAGTCTCTCACTCCTGGTGGTGCTTCTGCTCCTACTGGTGAACTCGCTGAAGCAATCGATGCTAAGTTCGGTTCACTCGACGCATTCAAGGAAGCTTTCGCAAATGCTGCTGCTACTCGCTTCGGCTCAGGCTGGGCATGGCTCGGGCTATGTAAAGACGGCACTCTCTGTGTTGGCTCTACAGCTAACCAAGACAATCCAATGATGGGAGAGATCGCTAGCGATTGCTGCTGCCTCCCAATCTTCGGACTCGATGTCTGGGAGCACGCTTACTATCTTAACTACCAAAACCGTCGTCCTGACTACATCGCTGCATTCTGGAGCGTCCTCAACTGGGACAAGGCTGCTGAGTCATTCGCTAACTGCAAATCAAAGATCTCTGATTCTTGCTGCGGTGGTGGATCATGTGACGCGTAATTGATGTCATTCTACTGAGTGCTTCGACACTCAACTTTATAAACGTAACGAGTTTTCTAGCTCGTTACGTTTTTTTATGTAAACGGACAAGCTGTATGACTTCGCTATTCATCATAACAACTCTCTACTTTTTCATCTAATCACTCACCCACCCACCACGATCTACTATGATTTGCCTCATCAGTCTCTTTTCCTTCATCTTATCACTGTCAGCATTCGCTCAGAACTTTGAAGTCAGTTATAAGGTTCCAGATAAAAAGCCGTCACGCACGGTCAAGGTCTACCTGATCATCTCACAAAGCTACGCACAAGATCTAGCGGGAGAATTTCAAAATTGGTTCAAGCCGCCATTCCTCTTTTGTATTGATGACCCTAAACTCACGGGGAGCGTTACCTTCAACCAAAACACCCTTGGATTCCCTAAAGCAATCAAAGATATCCCTAAGGGTCGCTACAAAATTCAAGCTTTCGTGCGGATTAACGAAGATTACTTCATCCCAGGCAAAGCTGCTGGTGACCAATATTCAAAAATGCAGCGCACCACGATAGACCATTCTAACGAGCTCAACAAAATTGAATGTGACAAGGTAGTGCCCCTCCAGCAAAAACAACAAAAAGGCCGCATCGTCTTCAACCGTTTTAAAAGTCGAAAGATGTCAGCTTTCTTCAAACGTGATTACCACATCAACTATTCTGTAGCTCTACCTAAGGACTACGACGCCAGTAAAAAGTATCCTGTCGTTGTCTACAATCCGGGTTACACTGGCACCTACAAACATGTAGAATACGCCACTCACGAACTCGATTCGCGTGTCCATCAATGTATCACAGTCATCCTCGACCCGAATTGCTACTGGGGGCACTCAGTCTACGCAAACTCAGCGACCAATGGTCCTTGGTGCGATGTCATGGTTGACGAATTCCTCCCCTACATCGACACTAATTATGGTGGAGCTGGCCCAAAACACCGTTACCTAACCGGCGTGTCGAGCGGTGGCTGGTCCAGCCTCTGGCTCATGATACAACGGCCTGAAGCATTTGCGGGAACATGGTCCTACGCACCAGACCCATTGGATTTCAAAAACTTCCAACTCTACGATTTTTACAACCAAAAGGACAAAGATCTCTACCGCAAAAACGATGGAACTCTAAAGCCTATGTCCACGCCACTCCAAGGTAACCAAGTGCTTACCTATAAAAGCCTCGGGTCATTTGAACACGTGCTTCACGCAGGCGGCCAACTTCAGTCGTTTGGAGCCGTGTTTTCGCCATGCCAACCCAATGGAGATCCTCAACCTTGGTTTGATCCAAAAACTGGTATCATGCACCATGACGTCATCACACAATGGAAAGGCTATGATGTCTGCCGCATTTTTCCCGCACTATGGAAAGAAAAACACAATGATTACAAAGGAAAAATTAATCTTCTGGTGCACCAAAACGACATTTTTTTCCTAACTCATTCAGTCCGGGCCTTTGAAAAGGTCTGTAAAGCGGCAAACGCGGATGTCCAATTCACATACTTACCTGGTTCTGGTCACCATATTCCGAAAGCATCTACAAAATCTATGTTCGATAGAATCGCCGCTGATTGGGAAGCTCGTATCGCACAATAGTGCGACCATTTCCCTTTTGGAATATAGCTTTAGCTAAATCATCAGCTACGTATACAGACCGCAACTAAGTCTCAATCTAGCCTCACAGTGTTCGAAATTTCTTTTTGAGGATTTTTTAAGAACTAAAATGCTGCATTTTCCACCATTTGGGAGTTGCAGTATTGCCCTTTCCACCCTTAAATCCCGCAACTTAATTTTAACAATTTTCACACATGCTCGAAAACATTCGCAAATACTCCGCCCTCATGATCATCGTCGTGGCACTTTTAGTGTTTGGCCTTGTCTTCACACTTGGTAATTCAGGTGGTTCGTCATCCACTAATAAGGAGGATGTTGTTCACGTAAATAGCAGCGGGCTCAGCAACAAAGATTTCCAACTGCTCTCCAGAGACCCCGGTCTATTCTCACAAGTAGTGCCCAATGGCAGAGTTTTCTTTAGCACCGCCTCTACTGATTTGCGTGTCATTGGCTACCCAAAAACCAATCAAGAATTCGCACCAGCTATCACGCATCTCCTAGTGCAGGAAGAAGCAAAGAAACTCGGTATCTTCGTCAGCACTGAAGACGCAGAGAAGTTCATCCTAACGGAATTATTCTCAGATGGCGAAGGTGATACAGACTTCACTCGCTACAACCAGTTCGAAGAAGAAACATTGAAGCAAGTCAATATGACGGCGGCGACATTTCGTAAGTTCATTGCACACCTCCTCACCATTCAAAAAGTGAAGGACATTAAGAACCACACCAATGTACCATTCGACTTCATCATCCAAGAAAGCAACCTTGGCAACCAAACTGTAGCAGGAACAATCGTTCAGTTAAATATCGAGAAGTTCAAGGGCACTATCACACCTAGTGAAGAGCAAATCAAAGCATTCTACGAAGAAAACAAAAACACGGAACCATTAGGATCTACAGTCTTCAGAACACCTCGTAAACTTAAGCTATCCTATATCCCAGTTAACCTTCTGCCACTCCCTAAGCTTGATAAAACCAATGCTGACCTTATTGCTGATCAAAAGCTAGTTCAGGAAAAAACTTACGCCAACTACCGTGCTTTCGCTAATGACGAAGACAACTTCGGTGTGACGCCAGATATCAAAGCCCTTGCAAAGAAGCACGGCTTAACCATTTTTCAAACTGAACTAGTAAGCTCTAAAGAACTATTAAGCTCCATCGAGGACCTCACCCTCACTGGTGACCACTCAGCTAAAGGCACTGTCCACGACTACCTATTCAGTGGCAAAGCGAAGGCATGCACCAAGCTTCAAGTCGTTGTTCAAGGGGCTCACAGAGCATCTTTCATTCACTACCTCATCGAAGATACTGAAGAACCAAGCCTCAAGTCATACGAAGAATCAAAAGAAGACGCTAAGAAGCTCGTTACAGAAAAGCTAGAACGCGAAGCAATGGTGAAAGCTGCTGAGCAAGCACGTAACAAAATTGCAGAAGCTCAAACTGCAGGTAGAAACATTGATGACCTCATCAAGGAACTTAAGCTCACTTCATTTAAAGAGCGTAAGCTTAAAGCTGACACCTCTACTGTAGACCTTGAACTCGTTGGTAACCTTGTTTATGAAGCTTCCAAACTTGCTCCAAATACAACTTCAAAAGTTGTCTCTAGCGATAAGTTTGCTTCATTCATTGCGGTAGAAAAGCGGGAAATCGAAAAGCCTGCGAACTACGCTCTCCTTGAGAAAGTGCAAAGCAGAAAAATATCTGAGCACTTTGCGACAAGCGGCATGGATTT
>CAXMOB010000188.1:0-6430 GCA_964194815.1 Vicinamibacteria bacterium
TTGGGCGAAGGTTACTCGCTGTATTCTTATACAATCAGTGTTTTTCTTCAGTCACGATGCCCGCATCGCTCCTTTATCAAGCCTCGATTCTAAAAGAATATAGCTTCGCATAAGTCTCTTTTGAAACTCTAAATGGTATTAGAAGGTGAGTGAATTGATCTTTAAACGTTAGATTGGGGCTTTGAATGAGTTAAAGAAGAGTGTTACGCTTGGTTCTGGGCTAGTGACCACTTTTTGAAGAAATGCACCTGCTTGGTGGTGGTCTAGATAATATTGTCTCGCGTTGTGCCTTAATTCAGAGATCTGCTGCTGTGACATATTCAGTGCGTCGTTGATCACTGTTGTCAGTGATTGCTGGTCGGTAAAAACGAGACAGTTGACCTTGTGTGCTAGTGCAGGAGACAAGTATTGGTAGTATTGTAGAATTGGGATAGAACCTGCCGAAAGGGCTTCGATAAGATTATGGCAGAGAGGCATATCGACTCCTGGGCAGGCTAAATAGAAATCAGCTTGCTGCAGTGAAGGTAGCCATTTGTCAGAAGGAATGGAGCATGTTTCTGTTGTGGCGATTGTCACATTTGGGGGTGCACCTACTGAAACTGGAATCAGTTGTTCGAATTCCGTTGGTTCTCGAACGAGAGAGGTATCTAATTGTTCTTTCACACTGTCTAATATCTGCACTCTGCTGAGTAAGGCATATTTTTCTTTAAGCACAGGACGGTCATATTGTGAGCGTTGTGCATTGCCCGCGAAAAGCACACGCAAGGGACGGGGGGTATCCAAGCTAGGTTTGCTGTTTGAACTTGTGTGATAGATTTCGGGGTGCACAAAAAATGGCAAGGCAAATTGCTCGTCGCTATTGGTGGCATGTGTGTGTGAGTAATCTAGATGAATCGTTTTACTATCGACACTGTAGCCATGAGACTTTCTATCGGTGATGATGAGGTCTGCCGGCACGGTGTTGTCGTCTGGAGTGACGAGTGAGAACGGTGATTTAAACGCTAATTGCTTGAATCGCTTATGCTGGGTAGTTGATAAAAATTTGTGCCTGTTTGCGAAGGTTATATGGTAGCCCAAGGTGCGGCACTCGAGAACAAGGAGGCATAGGTAGCGAGCCATGTCGGAGTCGATCTCTACCGAAGTGAAGTCTAGGATGCAGACTTTTGCTCCAGTTGGGATCGGCACAGCTTGTGCTTGGGTAAGTTTGGCTGATTTTCTAAACTTGGGGAGAATATAACACCGGAGGTTTCGACCATATTTTTCGAGTGTCTTTAAAAAGCTCATACAGTTTAGGTAGTGGAGTTAGGAAATCAAGTGAGACGGTTTTATTCTGAAGGTGTGATCTCTTGGTAGATCTTAAAATCTCCAGTGTTTATGCCGACATTGCTTTGTTCAATATCGGACGAAAATATTGAGCGGACATAGGTAGTGAAAAAAATATTCGCTTGTGCAAGGACTCGATTTTTTTTGCATTGTAGGTAATACCCGAAGGAATCAGCTTTGGGTGTTGGGCTTTGACAAATGAGATTTTTGTTTTCGCTGGTGGAAGTTGGAGCGACTGTATCGTTGCGAATAACCGACGACGGATCACTGAGTTGTGGGAGCTTGTGCAATGGGCAAACATCAAGTTGCAGAATGGGGGCTGGTCGAACTTGGCCGTGTGTGAGATCTTTGCATTCAGCTATAAGGGCGTCTGCTGGAGCAAGTCCTTTTGTCTCAATGTGTTGAACGAGCATTTTAGCGCCCTCAGGCCATAAGATATATCCTGCAGCACCTCCCTTATCATAGATCAAGTCGTGGAGGGTGTATGCATCGAGAAGTTGGGTGTTTGTTTTACTAATAAACTTTGCACGGGTTCGAACTTCTAAGCTGATATAGTTATATTTTTTAGTGTCCTGAAGTTTTTTGAGAACTCCTTTGATGTGGTCACAGATGACAGCGTCATCTTCGAGGATGAGCATGGGTTTTGATTGGGCAGCAACTGTTTGCCAGCATTTCAAATGGCTTAGGTTACATGCAATTTCACCGTCTCGCAGGGGTCTCTGCCAAGCACCAGGGTACATAGCCCTCATTTCATCCGTCAGACTATCCTTCTCCACTGCTACCACAAAATCGAAAGGAAGATCTAGGTTAGAGAGTTGCTGTTGTTGGAAATTGAAACGTTCGGTATCCTGAGTTCTATTGATAACTAAAGTATTCATGTGGAGTTTGTGCTCTCGGTCGAGTTTTACGTATCGTCTTTGAATGTATCTATGTTGGCAAGCAGGCTTTACGATTTATTAAATAAATCAAGTTCAGGTTCAGCTGATGGTGGGCGGAAGCGAACGCCAGCTCCGAGGAGTCGGACTGGTTTTCCTTCGCCACGTTTCCAGGCCTCGGTGAGGAGACTACGAAGGAGAGTGTGGTCTAGTGTGTTGGCTGCTTTTTCCGCGGTGGTTTGGGTGAAATCGGCAAACTTGAGTTTGATGACATTTGCTTTCACGATGAGCTCACGTTCCTGTGCTTTTACTACGGAAAGATCGAGCCGCTCAGTGAGCTTTGGCAGTTGGCTCAATAAGTCGTCGAGATTGTTGATGTTTTCAGAGAAAGTGGTTTCTTTGCTAATCGATTTGCTGACGCGTGAGGTTTTTACTTGGCGGTGGTCGATCCCACGGCAGAGGTCGTAGAGCGATATTCCCCAATTGGCGAAGTGTTGGTAGAGTTCGATTCGGCTATAGTGCTGAAGGTCACCACAGGTTTCTATGTTTAAGGCGGCGAGGCGTTTTTGTGATTGTTTACCAACTCCCCAGAGGTTTTTAACCGGGAGCGAGTTCATGAAGGTGTCTACCTCATCGACTGTGATTTCGAACTGGCCGTTTGGTTTATTCCAATCGCTGGCAATTTTTGCCAGCATTTTGTTGGGGCCAATACCTGCTGAAGCGGTCAATCCAGTGCGGTCATGGATGAGATGGCGGACTTCACGAGCTATGTTGGCTGTCTGGCTGTTGGTGTGGCTAACGTCGAGGTAGGCTTCGTCTAAGGAGAGCGGCTCGATCTTATAGGTGAATATCTTAAATACCTCACGAATGGTTTGTGACACTTCTTTATAGAGAGTCATGTTGACCGGCACAATGACGAGGTCTGGGCATAGTGACATCGCTTTGTATGCTGGCATTGCAGAACGGCAACCAAACTCGCGGGCTTTATAGTTAGCCGTGCATAGCACTGAGCGTGGAGAGGTTCCTCCTACCGCCACGGGCTTTCCGACAAGAGCGGGGTTTTCCCGTTCCTCGATTGCCGCGTAGAAACAGTCCATATCGATGTGAATGCACTTCATCTACTAAAGGAAAAAGGAAATTGGGGAAAGGTGAAAGAAAAAAGCCACTCGGATATCTCCGAGTGGCTTTTTAAGATCTGTATCTGAATCAATTAGTGGCTCGATACTTTTTTGAGTTTCTTCCGAACTCTTTTAAGGAGAGCAAGAGCAGCTTTGTCGTCGCCCGTTTGGCGAAGGAACTCAACGAAGTTCTCTGTCACTGCAGCGTATTCGAAACTTTCAGTTTTGATGTTACGTTCGTAGATGTCAGTGGCTTCTTGGAAATGTGTCTTAGCACCCTGTGGGTCACCGGTTTGAAGTAACGACAAAGCGAGGTTTGAGTGCGACTGCGCTGTGTCAGGGTGGTTCTTGCCAACGGTTGCTATGCGAGCTTCAAGTGCCATCTGGTGCATTTCACGTGCTTGGTCATCTCTGCCAGAAGCGAGGTAGAGTGCACCGATGTTGTTGCAGATGGTTGCTGTTTTCTCATGTTCTGAGCCGTGTTTTTCGCTAGAAATCTCAAGAGCTCGGTTGAAGAGGCGTTCTGCGTCATCGAATTGACCTACACTACGGTAGATGAATCCAAGGTTGTTACTGATGTCAGCGATGTCTGTGAGGAAATCTTGGCCTAGGCGTTCGTACAGTTCGATCGAACGCTGGTAGAACGTAACGGCTTCCTCGTCATTTTCTACACTATCGTAGAGAACGCCGATTGATGCAGAGATACGAGCAAGAGCTTCGGTGAATTCGACACGTCCGTTGAGCATCTCGAGTGCTTCGAGGTATACCATACGGGCATCTTCGAGGTATCCGTGTTGACGTAGTATGTCGCCTCTAGTTTCAAGAGCATCAGCGAGTTGCGTGAGACTGTCCATGTCCCCGCCAGCTAAGCACTCGCGTGCTTTGTCGACGAGAGTTCCAGATGCTTTCATTGCATCTTCCCATTTGCCTTGGTCAGAAAGTTTGTGAACACGCTCTCTGAGCATGCCTAGTAAGTGTGTAGTGCCAGAATCCATAAATTTTCAGTATTAATATGAATACTAGAGGTAAGTTTTAAGTAATGGCGAGAAGTAAATGCGAATCTTGCCATTTTTTTTTGTTAGCTAATCGTTTTCCAACAGATTGAGGCATCGATCGCGGTTGCGTGGTAGCCTGCCAAACGCTGATTCAATAAGGCGGTGGGCCTGTTTTTGATGATGGAAAATCCCAATAATCTTACAGAGTTCTTTTTCGAAGTGGTTGAGGGCTCTGAGGCTGGCAGGCTCATTACATAAGAAGTCTAGTCCTCGGTTAAGGAGGTCGAAGAAGCCATCGGCAGGCATGTTGGGTTCCATGACCGACTCCATCAGGGTGCAAAAATAAGCCGCTAGCTCTGTATTTTTATACGATTTACGGAGGTTTTGGCGGTAATCTTCTGGCGAAATCTCTCGCAGAGGGTGGAGTTCCGATTTTTTGGATTCACTCCAACAGACTGTGGCGGTGTAAAAGAGGTCGATTTTTCCCGCGAAGCTGCTTTTTGGACGTCTCGCACCTTTGGCGACCATTTTGACAAGTCCATGGTTTTCGGTGATCCAGGTCACGATGAGAGAGGTCTCAGTGAGTTTTGTGAGTCGGATGATGGTGGCTAGATCTTGCTTCACGGTATTGTAATATGTAATAGGTCATATTCGGTGCTTGCATATTAGTCAAATTCGTAAAGCATTTCGCCCGTTATGGCTCGTATTAATGATAACTTTTTAAAATTGAAGGCTGGGTATCTTTTCCCAGAAATTGGACGTCGTGTTTCTGCTTTTACTGAAGCAAACCCGGACAAGGCAGCAACTATTATTCGCTGTGGCATAGGTGATGTGACCGAAGCACTCCCATTGGCGGTGCAGGAAGCAATGCATAAGGCTGTGGACGAACTTGGTGATCGTAATACATTCCGTGGTTATGGACCAGAACAAGGTTATGACTTCCTTCGTGAAGCTGTGGTTGAAAACTGCTACCAGGGGCTCGGTATCAATGCGGATGATATCTTTATCTCTGATGGATCAAAATGTGACACCGGTAATGTGCTCGATATTTTCGGTCCTGGTAATAAAATAGCGGTCACTGATCCAGTTTACCCAGTGTATGTGGACACCAACGTGATGATCGGCAACACCGGAGAAGGCGACGAAGATGGTCGTTATGAAGGCCTTGTTTATCTTCCGTGCACCGCGGAGAACAATTTTGTTCCTGCGATTCCTAAAGAGAAGGTAGACATCATTTACCTTTGCTACCCAAACAATCCAACTGGAGCATCAGCGACACGCGAGCAGCTCGAAGCATGGGTGGCGTATGCTAAGGAAAACGACGCAATCATCCTTTACGATGCAGCGTATGAAGCATTTATCCAAGAAGACGACGTTCCGCGGTCGATTTTCGAGATCGAAGGAGCGCTTGAGTGCGCTATGGAATTCCGTTCATTCTCTAAGAATGGTGGATTCACTGGCGTGCGTTGTGGCTACATCGCGATTCCTGAGTCTCTCACTGGAGCTGCTGCTGACGGAACACGCGTTAGCATTAAGCAACTTTGGTCACGTCGTACATCGACTAAGTTCAATGGAGCTTCCTACCCAGTGCAACGTGGAGCTGAAGCAATCTTCAGTGAAGCTGGTAAACAGCAGGTGGCAGCACTAGTGGAGCATTACATGGTCAATGCAAAGCTTTTGCGTGAGGCATGTCAGGAAATCGGCCTGCAAGTCTTCGGTGGTTTGAATGCACCCTACGTATGGGTTGGTTGTCCTGAAGGATTCACTTCATGGGACATGTTCGATAAGATGCTCGACCAAGCAAACGTGGTGATCACGCCAGGTTCTGGTTTCGGTGCTGCAGGTGAAGGCTTCTTCCGTATCTCCGCATTCAACTCACGTGCGAACGTTGAGACAGTGTGCGAGCGCTTGAAGTCGCTTCTCGCTTAAGTAGTAGAGAGAAAAATTTTCAGCGTGTGGCTTGGTTTCGACCGAGTCGCACGCTTTTTGGTTTTAATTGGGACGGGTATTTGCTAATCTGCGAGGTATGAACATTTTGGCACAGGATGAACCCGCACCAGAGGTGATCGAAGTCAGTTTGACGCCGATTCCGAGCGATCGATCGGTTGGCGTTGCCAGA
>CAXMOB010000189.1:0-8888 GCA_964194815.1 Vicinamibacteria bacterium
ACCACATAGAGAAACAAAAGAGACTCATGATTTTTTTGTAAGGGTTGAAGAGACTAGGCTACGCATTGGGCGAAGCTTACTCGCTGTATTCTTATACAATCAGCGTTTTTCTTCAGTCACGATGCCCGCATCGCTCCTTTATCAAGCCTCGATTCTAAAAGAATCTAGCTTCGCATGTGTCTCTTTTGAAACTCTAAATGGTATTACTCCAAATTCAGCGTTAATCATCGGTTGAGGAGCACGCTCCACGCCCTCTTCACGCCTCGAAGTTGAATTAAATCTACTCGAAAATTCTACCAGATACTTTTCCTCATTGGTATTAGCTTCCACTAGGCGGGAGTTTTGTAGTAGAAGTCATGTGCGTTAGTTTGTGTGGCCGCAATGGATTACATGGCTAATACCATTCTGAGAAACAAAAGAGTGGCATAATTGTAAATCAACCATCACTTCACCATCCTATGTCAGACACACCACCACCAATTAACGATCCTTATAAGCAAGCTAATCCAAACGTCGAAACGATCCAGCAGTTCCTTGTGCGCACAGCTCAACAAGAGCAGGGTCACGGGACGTTTGAGCTGGAGTCTCCTCGAATGTTAGAGTTGAACCTCGATGGGGTGATGAATACCAAAACAGGATCGATGGTGGCTTACCGTGGCCCTATTAGCTTTAAACGTGAGGGCATGATGGACCAAGGATTGGGTAATTTTCTGAAGAAGGCGATTTCAGCTGAAGGGATGCAAGTGACCTATGCCGAGGGCAAAGGTAAACTGTATTTGGCAGATGGGGGTAAGAAGATCATCTTGCTTCAGTTGAATAACGAGGGACTAGTGGTGAATGGCAATGATGTGTTAGCATTTGAGCCTTCGCTAGAGCATAAAATCACCATGATGAAAAAAATCACGGGGATGCTCGCTGGTGGTTTATTCAATGTGAACTTCAGTGGTTCTGGTATCGTAGCGATCACTAGTCATTACGAGCCGATCACACTTGAAGTGACTCCTGATAACCCAGTGTTTACTGATCCCAATGCGACGATTGCGTGGAGTGCGGGCTTGTCGCCAGAATTGAAGACTGACGTGTCACTGAAGACTTTCTTTGGACGTGGGTCAGGTGAGTCTGTTCAAATGGCCTTCCAGGGCACTGGTTTCGTTGTAGTGCAGCCGTATGAGGAAGTGTATATGCAGCAGACTCGATAGTTACATCGTGACTGAAGAAAAACACTGATTGTAGATGAATACAGCAAGTAACCTTCGCCCAGTGGTATTTGGCCACAAAAAAGCCTTGAGAAGAATCCCAAGGCTTTTAATAAATGAGTAAGTAAGCCCTATACAGGGCTAGTAGTTTACTTCTTTTCTACAGGAATAGGAGCAGGAACTGGAGGAGTAGCAGGAGCAGGAGCAGGAGCAGGAGCAGGAGCAGGAACTGGAGTAGGAGCAGGAACTGGAGTAGTAGTAGCAGTAGCAGGCTTGATTATCTCAAGAAGCTCTACTTCGAACACCAATGTAGATGCTGGTGGAATACTGCGTGATCCACGCTCACCATAGCCAAGCTCAGAAGGGATAACAAACTGGTATTTAGCCCCCGGCTTCATCAACTGAAGTCCTTCGATCCAACCTTTGATAACCTGAGTCACACCAAATGTAGCTGGCTGACCGCGCTCAACACTGCTATCAAATACTGTGCCATCCACAAGCTTGCCTGTGTAATGCACCTTCACCTGATCTGTGTCCTTAGGGGTTTCACCCTTACCTTCTTTAAGCACTTTGTATTGAAGTCCTGACTTAGTCACCTTGACGCCATCCTTCTTCTTATTGGTAACAAGGAACTCAGTGTTCTCTTTCTTCATCACTTCAACCTGTGCAGCTTGAAGCACCTGCTGAGCCCCTTGCATTTTCAGACTATCGATGTCTTCTGCCTTAGCTTTACCAGCTAGTGCATCGTTCAGACCTTTCAAAAACACTTCCTTATTGACCATCTTGTCAGCCTTAAGCTGCGAACCAATGTTCACACCAACATTACGGCTGAAATAAAGCTTAGCTTCTTCGAGGCTCATCTTTGGAAGCTCCGGCTTTGCTGGCTGTGGCGGTGCCTGTGGCTGGCCCTGACGCTCTGCCATCATCTTCTGAATTTGTGCCTGAAGTGCAGCTTGCTGCTCAGGTGTCATTTGAGGTTGTCCTCCGCCAGCGGGTGCACCATTTTGAGCAAACAAACTAGTCATGCCAATCAATAAAGTGGCTCCAGCGGTAATAAATGTATTCTTTTTCATAATCATGTTAAAAATGTGATGTCACTAATCAGCAATTAAAGAGGCCTATAGCAAGCCTCATTTCTGAAAATACAGCGATACTGTAATCCTACTTTGTTTAATAGTTCATATGATACCTTTGCGAAACCACGCACCGACCCGCTGGCAATACTGCTTACTCTTTCCCTACTCTCTATTTAAACGTATCTCCGGAGAGGCAAAACGAATCCCTTCTTTATGAAAATGTGAAAGCACATTGCGAAGAATCTCTGAACGAACGGGCGTTCTCTTCTTAATTTCAATTAACTTATAGCGCCCTTCCATCAAGACCCCTGAGAGTTGGTGCCCACCTTCATCATGCCATAATTCACGTAAAAGCACATCAGCAGTCCCGGGAATGACCCCCTCGATCTCCTCGATCGCCTTCTTCGTCACTTCAATCACCTTATCTATATTTGCGTCATAATCCACTTGAAAACGTATCCGAGCACGCACAGGCTCATCCAAAATCGTAAAATTAGTGATCACTGAGTTTGCCAACAAATTGTTTGGATAACTCACCACGACTCCATCGGTGTTTTGAATTTGTGTCCGACGCAACCCAATCTCTTCGACATCGCCCCAGCTCCCCCAGTGCTTGCCGATACGGTCGATCTTAATACGATCTCCTATACGAATAGGGCGATCTGCAATCAAAAACACTCCCGCAAAAATATCTGCTAAAGTCTCTTTCGCCGCCAAACCAATTGCTATCCCTGCTATTCCGGCACTAGCCAAGAAGGGTGTGATTTCAATAGCGTGGTTCCTAAGTACCATCAAGAACATCACAAATATCAACAGCAACACGTAAAAGCGCTTGAAAAAGTGCACTAACCTATCATCCAGATCGTTGTCCGTCGCATTCGCAAACTTTTCCAGGCCGCTGAGTATAAACAAACGCACCACCAAATGAATGGCAAATCCTGCGAGAACAATCAAAACATCTCGCCACCACACATTCTCAATGATGTGGGTATATGTATCACTTAGCCATTCCATGCTAAGTAACCAAGCATAACCTAGTAAAACATGTCAACAACCTTCGTCACGTAGAGAAGGAACATGGAGATCAAGGCTGCGATGAAAATCATCGTTGCGATTTGAATGTGAATACTTTTCATAGTCAAAATTAAGGTGGAAATTTCTTTCTGCAGCGGCTTTTACGCCAATCTAAGAACTCGGTAAAGAGAATTTTAATCTATTCACCAACACTATTAGTCATTTGAGCAAAAAGAAAGACAGCCTAATTAAGGGCTGTCTTTCAGAAAAACTATCCGTTAAGTGCTTACTTAGCAGACTTAACCTGGAGAGCACGCTTACCTACACGCTCACGGAGGTAGTTAAGCTTAGCACGGCGAACCTTGCCGCTGCTAACAACTTCCACCTTAGAGATACGTGGTGTGTGCACAGGGAACACACGCTCTACACCTTCACCGTAAGAAATCTTACGCACTGTGAATGATGCATTAACGCCTGAACCTTTACGGCCGATTACGAGACCTGAAAAAAGCTGGATACGCTCTTTACCACCCTCAACAACGCGTGTGTGAACTTTCACTGAATCTCCTACGTTGAAATCAGTTACGTCATCCTTTAGCTGCTCTTTTTCGATCTTATCGATGATGTTCATCTTCTTTTTTTATTTAAAATTGGATTGTGCGTCACCGAAAGTGTCGCGTGCGGAGCGATTTGCTACAAGATCACCATACTAAATGCAATCGCTTTTTTCATTTTTTTAAAAAAATAACCTTCCGAGCAGCTAAATTGAACAAAAATCCATTTCTTTTAATTTTCTTCAAAGAAATGATTGAGTCATCCGTTACTACATGTGAATCCTGCACCCAATGGATCGACCAAGCCTAGATATGATCACCACCTCTGACGAACTTGTGGAATATGCACTCAGCGAGTATGAAGCTCCGTTGATTGGATACGCTAACACATTCGTTCATGACATTGACCGGGCTCGTGACGTTGTGCAAGACACCTTCATCCGACTTTACAAACAAGATGTAGAAAAGATGAAAGGTGGTCTAAAATCGTGGCTATATACAGTGTGTCGTAATAGAGCTCTCGACATTCTCCGCAAAGAGAAGCGTCTCGTCATTGTCGAAGACAGCGTGTTCGCGAATGAGGCTTCCTCGGCCACTTCTCCCGACCGGGAAGCCGCTCGTCGCGAACGTATACAGCACCTCATGATAACGATGGAGCGCCTTTCCGAAAACCAACGAGACTGCATCCAACTAAAATTTCAGCAAGGTTTAACCTACCAAGAAATCAGTGCCAAAACTGGCCTCCAATCAGGAAACATCGGTTTCCTCATCCACAGCGGGCTCAAAAAACTCCGCGAACTCCTCCCATCTCAAGAAAATTTATAGAATCATCACCATGAAAGCGAACGATCCAAAACTTACAGCCTTTGTTCTAGGCGAACTCGACGCGGAAGAATCCCGCACGATCAAGCTTGCTATGCAACAAGATCAAAGCATCGCTCAAGAAGTGAGTGCTATTCAAGAAATGGTAAACCTCCTCAACGAAGGCTATCAAAATCAAGAGGTTAAACTCTCAGCTGAACACCGAGTAAAAGTCTTCGCAGCAGGCTCAGAAGCTAAAATTGAGGACATCCAGTCACTCAAACGCCGCCATTGGCTCCCATGGGCTGGTGCAGCCACTGCCGTAGCAGCTGCAATTGCACTTATCTTCAACTTTACACAGCAAAATGGTGACACCGGCGAAGAATTCAGCGGCACCAGCTTCGCTCAGTTCGATACACAACAGCTCTCCGCACCCATGGGAATCGAAAGCTCCTCATGGAGTGGTGACACATCGAGCACGCAAGCGACATTAAGTAGCCCAATTCGCCAAGCACTATCTAAAAGCCCTTCAAGCTTCCATAAAGAACTCACGCAACGTGCCTCCACCATAACACCACCCAATTCAGGCGAATACAAGAACGCCTCGTGGGTGGACACCAATGACCAAGCTAGCACAACCCTGCCCATGCTAAGCGGAAACCTCAGCTGGCAGTGGATTCAAAATGCCATCGAAACGAACCAAAATATTCACCCTTCGATCATCCGTACAGAAGAAATCATCAATGCTGTCCCAACAAGGTTCTCTCAAGATTTCAGTGCCGGAGGCGTCTCCGCACATCTGGAGCTGCTCCCTTGCCCATGGAACGCTAATGCAGTCCTCGCCGTCGCTCAGTTCAAAAACGACACAAACCAAACCATTTCGCAGGTGTCAACAGGCATGACATTCGCCCCCTCTGTAAAACGGTTCCGTATCTTAGGATACCGAGACAGCGCACCACTCAAGCTCTCAGCACCGACAAACATCAACCTTGAGCCTGGCTTCAGCCATTCTATAATCTGTGAAATCGACTTTGCTCAAAAGCCATCCACAACAGAATCGCTAGTGACTCTCCATCTCGCTACCAAAACAAAAAATCAAAGTGTTCCGTACAACTATAACGAGCAAGCCGCGGAGAACACTACCTCAACCTCAGCCGCCCTAGCCTATTGGGCACAATGGGCTGGAAAAGCACTCCCAACACCGGTGCTTAGCACTAATAACCTAAAGACTTACCTACAGAAATCCCTCACATCCGCAGGCACTCCTGAAGCGAAAGAAGCACTACAGCAGCTAATCAATTTAACGAAGTAATCTTTTAAACTAGAGTCATCAGACTCTTAAAAAAGTGCAACTTTCTTCTTGTACAAAACTAAGATTCATGGTTTTTTCCGCCAACGCTTCATTAGAGGCACCACTTACAGCGACCCGTTCGTCTAGTGGTTAGGACTCCGCCCTTTCACGGCGGCAACACGGGTTCGAGTCCCGTACGGGTTGCCATTTTACGCCTGCTTCTTCGGAAGCAGGCTTTTTTGTGAATGCATCTATTCGCTACACCTTCTTCTCTAGGGTCATGGAGATAAATAAGGGAACTAAAATGTGAAGATGAATTGCTCAACTGCAAAGCAAGCCATTGGAGCATTCTCCAAGCTAGTTTGTAGCATTATTTATCTCCTCAGTCCCCTAGTCCTGAACTTCTTCGGGTAAACCCTCAGCCAGCTCGCGATTCACTAAGCCACGTTCAATCGCATCCTCCATCGCCACCGGCTTCGCCTGACATTCCTTTTTCCAGCCGGGAAAATTCCATTGATTGGGAAATCCCTTACATTGCCTTGGCTTAACATCCTGTAACTTACAGGAATTACCTTCCAACCAATAACATTCGTCATTTTCTTTTTCCAAAAGGGACAAGCCTGAACGATTGGTTCGCAGACGAGTATGATCACGCACAAATGTATAAAATTCGATTCCTACAAAATCGGCAATCGCTTGGATTTCATCGTCCTCGACCTTTACGTCCCCAGGCCACTTGCAACACACTGTGCAACGGTCACATTGATACCATGTGTCTCTCATCTCCACCATCACTAGAGTCTCACTATCTAACTTGCAATCCCCAGACGTAAAAATTTTCTTCTCAGACTGAATCCAACTGTCCATGATGCCCACATGTCAGACCGCCTTAGTGCCGCCATCAGAGATGTCCAAGATTTTCCAAAAGAAGGAATCGTCTTTAAAGACATCTCTCCGATTCTCCAAGATCCTCAACTTTTTAAAGAAGCCTGCGATGCTATCCAAGCCACAGCTAAAGATCTCAAAATTGATAAGGTCGTCGGAATCGACGCACGTGGATTCATTTTCGGTGCCCCTATCGCGGTCGCTCTCGAAGCTGGATTCGTCCCGATTCGCAAAGTAGGCAAGCTTCCATGGAAAACTATTTCCACATCCTACGAGCTAGAATACGGTTCCAATACAGTCGAAATGCACGTCGACGCCATAAAGCCCGGCGAACGCGTCATGCTCGTCGATGACTTACTTGCTACTGGTGGTACAGCTGCGGCTGCAGTAAAACTACTCAACGAACTTGGCGCTGACCTCGTATGCGTCAGCTTCCTGATCGAGCTCTCTTTCCTTAACGGCCGTGGCAAGATCGACAGCCCAAACATTCACTCTATCCTTAATTACTAAATACTATGTCCAACTGGCAAAATTACCTGCAGTCGTATACACGCTATTCAGACCTTCGCTTTTCCGTCGACACCTCTCTCATGGATATGCCTGAGAGCTATGTCGAAACGCTTACACCTAAAATTGAAAGTGCCTTCGCTGACATGGCAAACCTAGAGGCTGGTGCCATTGCCAACCCTGATGAAGGACGCATGGTAGGCCACTATTGGTTACGTAATGCAGATCTCGCTCCTAGCGATGAACTGAAAGCTCAGATCGTTGAACCACTCGCCCAGGTTAAAGTCTTTGCTAAAAAAGTAAGGAACGGTCAAATCACAGCGCCCAATGGTAGCAAGTTCAACACGCTCCTCATCGTTGGAATCGGTGGCTCAGCACTAGGCCCACAACTCGTCTACGATGCCATTGGTGCAGATTCTAAAATTGCTACCTTCTTCGCGGATAACACCGACCCAGCTGGACTTGATCGCGTGATTAAGAGGATCGGCAATAACCTTTCAACAACTCTCACGGTCGTTATTTCAAAATCTGGCGGCACTGCGGAAACCCGCAATGGCATGCTCGAAGTGCAAAATGCTTATGAAGAAGCTGACCTCAAGTTCGGTGCACACGCTGCTGCCGTTACCGGCGAAGGCTCTAAGCTATTCAACTACGCCACTGACAAAAACTTTATCGAGATCTTCCCAATGGAAGACTGGGTCGGTGGCCGCACCTCACTCATGTCCACAGTCGGCCTCGTCCCTGCTGCACTCCAGGGGATCGACGTCAATGCGTTCCTCGATGGAGCTGCCACAATGGACCGTCACACTCGCGTTGCAAATTACGCTGACAATGCCGCGATGCAGCTTGCAGTAGCATGGCACTATGCAGGTGGTGGTAAAGGAGCGAAGGACATGGTCGTCCTTCCTTATAAAGATTCTCTCGTGTTGTTCTCAAAATACCTTCAACAGCTCGTCATGGAGTCAGTTGGTAAAGAACACGACCTCGACGGCAATGTCGTCAACCAAGGCATCGCAGTCTACGGCAACAAAGGATCAACAGACCAACACGCCTACATCCAACAACTACGCGACGGAGTGAACAACTTCTTCGCCACCTTCATTGAAGTCCGTAAAGGCCGCGAAGGCGAGTCCATCGAAGTCGAACCAAACAACACCAGTGCAGACTTTCTCCAAGGTTTCCTCAGAGGCACTCGTAAGGCACTCCACGGATCTGGTAGACAATCCATCACCATCTCCATCCACAAGGTCAACTCAACTTCACTCGGTGCACTCATCGCACTGTTTGAACGTGCGGTTTCCTTCTACGCCTCATTGGTCAACGTCAATGCTTACCACCAACCTGGTGTGGAAGCTGGTAAAGTAGCCGCAGGTGAATTCCTTGAGCTGCTCAACCAAGTCCGCGGCTCAATCACTGGCTGGGATAAAACGGCAGAGGACATCGCAGAAGCGATTTCCGCAGACACTGAAGATGTCTACCATGCTCTGATCCACCTCAGCTCAAATAACGAAGCCATCAAGAACGAAGGTGCTTCGCCAGCACAAGACACATTCAAGCTGTAATC
>CAXMOB010000190.1:0-24453 GCA_964194815.1 Vicinamibacteria bacterium
CCGTGATGCTGAGCACTATCTCGTTTATTTTACTGCCAGTTGGTGAGGACCTTGTCGTAGATCAGTTTCACAGTTAGTGAAAACATACAACGCAAGTATAAAAGGCAATGACAAGGTTGAGCTTATCTTGATGAGTGCAGATAGAACGGACAGTGCTGCATTAACATGGTCAAAGAAGGAAAACTTCCCGTGGCCTCAGGTGATGGCGAAGAATGTTTCTAGAGAATTTAATTTCATGAAGCATCGTTCACGCTACGTTCCTCAGTATCTTCTGATTGACAATAAGGGGGAGAAAGTAGCAGAAGGTCTTTCAGGTTCATTAAAGATGCTTGGTATTCAAAAAGCCCCCTAATTTTTTTTAGAGAAAATATTCAAAAAGCTGGCTCGATATTTAGGAATCGGCTTTTTTGTGGGCGGATCTTATTCCGTGATCTGGAACATTTTCCCAGCCTTGTGATCGAAGAGGTAGATTTCACCTTGCGGATCTTGTGCGAATGATGAGATTTTAAAGAGCCGCTTCTCTTTAAGTTTAAAGCTGTCTGTCCAATCCTTAAACTGACTAGGCTTACCATTTTGCATTTTGAATGACCAAATTCTAGGGTTTACCCAATCCGCAAAGAAATAATGGCCCTGTAAGGCTTTGATTTTCCCACGATAGACAAAGCCACCAGTGATAGATAAACCTTCTGTTGGGGCGATTCCGTGCTTATAGGTGTAGACTGGTTCAGTATAACTTGGGTGATTTGGACCACCGATATCGTTACGTGGATTGGCAGTATTTCCTTCACGCTTACGCCAACCATAGTTAGCTCCTTTACCTTTTCCTGCAGGTTGAAAATTGATTTCCTCAATTTTATTTTGTCCAACATCTGCGATGTAAAAATCTTTAGTTTTTTGATCCCATGCACAACGCCATGGGTTGCGTAATCCATATGCATAGATTTCGGCATGAGCTCCCTTGGTGGAAATAAATGGGTTAGACTTAGGGATGCTATATCCTTTTTCACCACTGACATCGATACGCAGAAGTTTGCCGAGTAGTTGACTGAGATCCTGAGCACGACGCTTAGGGTCATTTGCTGAACCGCCGTCCCCCATACCGATATACAATAAGTTGTCTGGGCCAAAACCGATCCAGCCGCCATTGTGGTTACGTGAGTCTTGTTTGATTGATAATAAAATCTCTTCCGTGCCACTGTCAGCGGCTAGTGGGAGCTTTGGGTTACAAGTGTAGCGGGCAATTTGTGTGTTGCCACTGAGGTCAGTGTAGTTGAGATAAAATCTGCCAGTGGTAGAAAAATTCGGGCAGAATGCCATTCCTAGTAGCCCTTGTTCATTCATACGAATTTTAATCTTCGAACTAATGTCTAAAAATGCTTTGGGTAAAACCTGCCCGGTGCGGCGATCTTGAATTTTGATCACACCAGCTTTTTCAAGAATATAGAAATAACGAGAACTATCCTTAGGTGCTGTAGCCCATAGTGGCTCTTTGAGACCTGATGTTACCTCTTTTAGGTGAGGGGCCGCATAAGCACACTGCAGCATGAGAGATAGTCCAGTGATATTTAAGAATGTATTCATTAGACTAAATTAGAAGCAGAAGCGAAAAGTGCAATAGCATTCTTTGAGCACTTAACAGAATATTGACAGAGATGTTCGATTTTACCAGCTGACCAAAATTATTGGTTGAGGTAGTCGTCCAAGAGTTCACGTAATGCAGCACGAGCTCGGAATAACTGGCTCTTAATTGCGGAAACAGACATGTCTAGCACTTCTGCAATTTCTTCATAGGAGAGTTGCTCATAACGTCTCAAGATAACAGCGAGTCGTTGTTTCTCGGGGAGTTGTTGGATTGCTGCATCAACAGCGCTTCGAAGTTCTGCATGAAGCACCGTGTTGTCCGGATTTGAATTTTCAGAAGCAGCAATTTCTAAGTGACTCTCTTCAGCACGTTCTTCGATCGATACCTGTTTTTTCTTGGAGCGACGCTTGGATTCGTTAAATACCAAATTACGTGTGATGGTGTATAAGAATGTGGTGAACTTAGCTTGTTCTTTGTAGCGGGCTGCACTTTTCCAAAGGCGGATAAATACTTGTTGTGCGATATCTTCCGCCTCAGAGGAACAATTGAGCATTTTCGCCACAGTGCCAATGATGGCCCTCTGATGGCGTTCGACAATCTCCTCAAAGGCACACGTGTCTCCATCTCGCACGCGGAGCATGAGAGAGACATCGATGGCATTTTCGTCAATGCCAGAGTCATCAGCTATTACCATTGGTTGTCCCAAAACAAGATAGAGGTCTTTAAAGTTACAACTTATCTAACCTTGTAGGGACTGAGAAGTTGCAATGAATCTAAAAAAACCCTACACTGAAGTCCGTTTAATATGAAGATGAAAATTGCCTTAACCTTTTTATGTTGTTGTTCTTTTGCGTTTGCAACTCCGTCCAAGCATGTTTACTCCAAGGATACCTTCCTAGGCCAGAGTGAAACGCATTATGCAATCCTTCGCACAGTGTTTGATAATAAGGGCTCTTATTATGAGAGTTCAGAATTCACTTACCTAGTAGAGTTTTCGAAGGAAACTGGCAAAGAAGTCAAAAAAACTTTTATTGCTGAAGTGATGGAAGATCGAGATGTAGACACTTGGAAGGTGACACGCTCACCGGGCCGAGTGAATAAGGAATTCCTTTTTAGTAAGGTGGTGCAAGAATATACACTTGGTGAAAAAAGTGAAACCAAGCGTTGGGCGGGACGCATTGAGGTTTCAGCAAAAGGAATCTATTTAGATAAGAAGCATGTGCTCTTAAGTGATGAAGAACTGAGTTTATTAGGGATTGAAGTAGTTGAAGGTGAAGATGCTCCGGAACTACCTAAAGTCACTTTGTTTGAAGTGAGAGGTGAACTCTACTTGAAAAAAGAGCAGACTAATGAAGTTGATGATGATGCGGCCGATGACCTCGTGATCGTGCACATTGCCAAAGAAAGGGCACGCCCAATCCTCCAACGTGAGGTCATGCACACTGTTTACCTGTCTATTGGTAGCTTTAAAACAAAGAAAGAAGCTGCAGATAAAGCGAAAGCGGTAGCCAAGGCATCGCTTAAAAATGATTATTTCTTAGGCCTTACCATATGGAAGAGAGAGCATGAGAAACATCCCTATGTTCTTGTTCTTAATAACTCTCAGGGGATCATTAAAAACGAACATGTAGCCAAGGCGACAGAGTCATTCGCTGAAATCATAGAGCCAATTTTTTCTACTACCTTTATTGAAAGCTGGAAGGCTGATTTTGAATGATGTAGCTGAGCTGGATCAATGATCTAGCCTCTAATCTTGCTACGTACGAAGTCGGAGAGCATGTCGCCAATAAATACAATACATGCACCAAGTAGGATGTAGAACATCATCTCGTCTTTGTGGTCACGTGCTAGAGCTTCATTGATAGAATAGCCTAAGGATGTGATCCCTAAAATCCCGAGTACAGTTGCATCTCGGATACAGGTTTCCCAGCGGTAAAAGAAGTAGAGAAGGAAGCGGTTAAAGTGGTTGGGAAGTAAGGAAAATAGGTAGGTTTTAAGTGAATTTCCACCGTGAGCAAGCTGCACCTGAGCTTCACGAAGTGAGCTGTTATCGATCATTTCACTGCCAAGACGACCTACAATTCCAAAGTTATGGATCGCAAGTCCTAGAATGAGAGGCCAAGGACTTGGGCCAAATAATTGAACGAGTAGGAATGCGAGTAGGAATTCAGGCATTGCTCTGCTAAGCACAAAACTAGATCGTAAGATGAACGCAACTATAGACTTACTGGCAGCCTTGAGTTTTGATCTGCCATTGAAAATGTCTAGTGGCTGTTTTGTATTCAGGCTTTTAGTTGCGAATGGGAGGACGAATATGGCGGATATGAAGGCTAGTGTCATGGCGGCAGTGCCAATGCAGATCGTCATGTAAGATGCTTCGAAACCCTCTTTTACAAAAAGCTGTTTAGCCCACGGAATCGCGTCCCCCCAATTACCGGAAAGCTGAACTGGATAGGGGGTGATTTCTTTTGAGAAGAAGCGTTCTAGGTTAACCATGCGTTTTTCCCATGGCATATCTCCAAAGAGAGGGTCACCTTCTAACCAAGTGAAAGTTGTGACGGCTATAATAACGATAAACGAGAGAGCGATGAATGTATTCTTTGGTTTGACAGCTTTGAGTGCAGATAGGGTGCTATCCTTAGCCTTGTGAATTGATACTTTCTCGCTAGTGATGCGCTTACGAAGAATGAAGCAGCAGCGTTCTACAATAATAATAGTGATGAGTAGCACTATTAAATGGGTCCAAACTTCACCGTAATTACCATCTCCAAATGCTTGTTGAATGTGTAAGCCAATAGTTGAAATGCCAACAAATCCTAGAATTGCTGAAGAGCGAATGGCACATTCAAAACGATAAAATGTGTATCCTAGAATATCTGGTAATGCTGATGGCAGGATGCCAAAAAGCCAGCCTGTAAATGAATTTCCTCCTTGTGAGGTGAGGAAGTCTTTTGCTGTTGCTGATTGTTCGTCTAGGATCTCAGCATAAACTTTAGCTAGTGTGCAGCCGTATGGGATAGCTAAGGCAATAATGATCGCGAATGGGGAGGTGCCAAGTGCTGTAATGAAGAGCAAAGCCCAAATGATTTCATGAAGAGATCGTCCTGCTGTAATGATGATCTTGGCGAAACAGCGTAGAGTATGGAGTGTGATTTTAAATAGGGTAGGCGAAGTGTGACTTGGCCACCATGATTTAGAGGTGAGGCCAGCAAAAACTATACCGATAGGGAGGGCTAAGCTTATTGCACAAATGGCGTATTTAATCGTTAGCCAGAAGCCACTTAGGACCTTTTCTGAAAATGGTGGGGCTTCCCCTGTAAGAGACCCTGGTGGGTAATTTAGGGCTGGCTGGACAGCAGAGCCAAAGAATTTCTTCCAGATTGAGGTGCCAAACTCATTGAACAAGAAGTCACCCCATTTGATCGAGCCAAAGTAGAGACAGGCAAAAAACAGAATGAAGATAGAAAGTAGAAATAACCTTCGTTTACCAAAATGAGTATGTGAGCTAAAAGTCATGTGAACTCACTAAATGACGCTTTGTTGATCAAGTTGGTAGAGTTGATCAATTTCATCAGTGGTTGGTTTCGCTGAGTCTAAAACGAGTTGTCCTGCATTAAGGCCGAGGACGCGAGGGAAGTAGTTTGTTGCAATGTCGATGTTGTGTATTGACATGACCACACTGATATTTTGCTTTTCTGATATTTCTTTCAGAATAGAGACGAGGCTTTTTGCTCTTGCTGGGTCGACTGCTGATACAGGCTCGTCGGCGAGAATTGTATGAGCTTTTTGAAATAGTGCTCGAGCTACTGCGACGCGTTGTTGTTGTCCTCCTGATAACGAAGAGGTTTGTTGAAATAGTTTTTCGGCGATCCCTAAGTTTTCGAGTATAAGTCGAATTTCTTCTAGGAGTGCATCATTGGGAAATAGAAATTTCCAAAGTAGGGCAGGTGTTGAGAATGTTCCGATCTTACCTAATAAAACGTTCTGGTAGACCTTTAGGGTAGAAATAAGTCCAAGATCTTGGGGTATATAAGCAATCTTCTGACGGATCTGTTGTAGCTTTTTACACGAGGTGTTATGCACCTCCGTTTTATCCAGATAGAGCGACCCTTTGTCGGGAAGTAGCTGGGCGTTGAGTAGTTTGAGCAGAGTCGTTTTACCGCTGCCAGATGGGCCAATCAAAGCAACCATTTCACCTTGGTGGATGGTAAACGAAATATCTTTCAGTGCCAAATTTGCACCGAAAGACTTTTCAATATGTTTGAGTTCAAACACGGGGAATTGTGTCCCCTCCGCGTAGAAGGGGACTTAAGAATGATTATCTTAAGAAACCTAGCACCTGTGAGACTTTTTTGATGCCATCAAAGTCCTTGTTTTCAGCTTTGATGAGACCTTCTTCGCGCATGATTGCGGATAGAGCCTGCTTGTCTTTACAGTCAACGAGTGCTTGTTGAAGTTTATCAACGAAGCCTTCACCAAATGTCTTCTCTAGTGACGGGTGAGCTGTGAAATTGTAATTAGCGTAATCAGGCGTTTTCCAGATGATGTCGCAATTTGGTAGCTTACCTGCAGCCTTGAGTTTGTCGTATGTTTTGTAGCTCAATACACCAACCTTAACAGAACCTTCGTTCACTACAGTCGCTGTGGCTGTGTGGCTGCCTTGGAGGCGAAATTGTGGAGCTTCTTTGAAGAAATCTTTAGGCTGTTTACCTGTCTCTTGCTCGATGAAGTAAGTTGGCATGACTCGGCCAGAGGTAGAACTCTTAGAGCCAAAGGTGAATGAAAAGTCAGCGATTTCTTTTGGAAAAGTATCAGACTTTTTAAGCCCTGTAGAATTGTGTGCAATGAAGTATGACTTATATTTTGGGTCTACTACACCTTGTGCGATTGCACGTGAGCCTTCAACTTTAGCACGCGCTTGCACGCCTGTTACACCACCAAACCACATAAGGTGGACTTCATCATTGGCAAAACGTGTGACTGCGGCTGGGTAGTCTTTAGAATCAGCATATTTTACTTTGATGTTCAGTTTCTTTTCTAAATAGGTTGCAAGAGCTTTGTAGTTAGCTTCTTGGTTAGCAATCTTTTGATCAGGAATAGCTGAGAGCACGAGTACTTTTTCAAGAGTCTTTTCTGATTTGCCACAGTTGGATAGAGCCAATGTGCCTGCTAGGAGTGATACTGAAAACGCACCAATTTTAATTTTGTTCATCTTATAGATTATGTCGAGTTGATGATACACCGTGTTAATTACGGCCATTCAAGGGGATTGATACCTCATATTTTGGCTCTGTCCAGTGCCAAAGTGAACTTCTGTAGGTCAATAGATCTTGCATTTATAGTAAAAGTCGGGAATAACGCTGATCCGCTCTTCGGGTGATCGCGGTTCTTTGGCAACAAGGGGTCGAGGAAAGTCCGGACATCATAGGGTAGCGTGCCTTCTGAAAGGGAGGGACTGCTGGTTTAAGCCAGCAGGACGGAAAGTGCCGCAGAAATATACCGCCAGGCTTCGGCCGGGTAAGGGTGAAAAGGTGGGGTAAGAGCCCACCGCTCCGGAGGTGACAAAGGAGGCTTGGTAAACCCCACGTGATGCAAGACATAACAGGAGAAGGACTGCCCATCCGATTAGAATCTCCGGGTAATAGTCGCATCCTGAAAGGGACCCCGCAAGGGTGAGACAAATGATCACACAGCTCTACGTAGGTAGGGTGGACAAAATCTGGCTTACAGAAGAGCGGCAATTATTTACTCCCACGGACTCAAAAGTAATTGAGTTCGTGGGAATTTTCTTTTCATTGTCCCACTTGAAAGTATAGCTAATGTCATGTGGCTTTGGTCAAAACTATCATCAAAAAAGTGGCAGGACGCTTGGGAAGAGCGTTTCTATGGAAATCCTAAGACTGTGATCTCAGAATTGAGCACAGGCAAATCTATACGCGTAGAGGTGTATTGTGAAACTGAAGCTGACGCTGTAGCGATTCAAGTTCAGTTTGGCGGATCATTGCGTGAACTTAAAATGCAAAACTGGGCAGCGATGTCTGTAACCAAGCGACCCCCATTAAAAATTCGTGATTCTATCATTGTTACCTCTGAGCGTGATGGTGAGGAAGTGGCTCAATTACAAAAGGATTTTCCGAAGCGTCATTTGATCAAAATGCCAGCAGAAATGGCATTTGGAACTGGCGACCACGCAACGACTTCGACTTGCCTCCGACTTCTTGTTGATATTTCCCATGAGCAAAAAGGTGAGTGGGAGATGCTTGATTTAGGTTGTGGTACTGCCATTTTGGCTATTGCTGCAAGAATGCTTGGAGCGAAGGCGTGTGAGGCACATGATTTCGATCCACAAGCAGTGAAGGTTTCGAACGATAATTTGGTGCTGAATGCCGTGGATCACATCACCGTGTATGAGCGAGACGTGTTGAAGTGGAAACCAAAACGCCAATGGCCAGTGGTGGTTGCCAATATGTTTTCTACCATTTTACAAGCTGGCTTCCCAACCATCGTGAAGTGTTTAACTGATGATGGAGATATTGTTGTTTCTGGGATCCTTGCAGATCAATGGGAAGCTACCAAGTTGGTAGGGGAACAGAATGGGCTAGAATTCACGAAGGTGGTTAAAAAGGGTAAGTGGGTGAGCGCTCGAGCAATTAAGGCCGGTTAACGCACTTCTGATGGGCGCCAACCAACCCATTTTTTGAATGTGTTGGAAAAGGTGAAGGGATTCTCATATCCTAGTTGATGTGAGATCACTTCGATTTTATCGTCTGTCGTGCCTAGTAGAATCCTGGCCTTTTGCATGCGTAAGTAGGTGAGCTGCTGCATGGGTGAGCGTCCTAGATGTTTGTTACACAGGCGACGTAGGTGTTCTTCACTAACACAGGCGATCTTTGCCAATTCTTGTAGGGTCCAAGAATGGCCTAACTTAAGCTCTACTGTCTTCCAAAGCTTCCAGAGCCTTTCATCTACGCTACCTTCTTTGGTGAAGCGCATGACATACTGATGGATCAACTCAGTCCAAAGATTTAGTGCTGCAGGTTGATTTAGACCTTTGCACTCAAGATGTAAGCCTCTGATGGCGTGAGCTAGTGGGGCTTGATCGAAGCTGGCTCGGACGGGGGTTAAAAACGATGAAATGGGTAGGCGATGAGGTAGTTCAGCATATCTGACCCAGCAGAACTCCCAGCTTTCTCCTTCAATACAACGAAATGCGTTTATGGAGAGTGGGGGCAATAGGCAGGCGTCTCCAGCTCTCAGTTTCCTCCAAACTCCATCGATTAGCACTTCGCCAATTCCACTTGCACACGCCATGAAATAACTGCCTTCCTGATTGGAGCGACTTACAGTGAGTGGGTATTCTCCCCACATGACGCCTAGGTGAGCAATATGGTGATGGGATAGCAGTGGACACACCTCACTGTTTGCGAGCCATTCTCGGGTATCCGTATCATCATTTGTGACGACAAGGAGCTTAGTGTCTTCACCTAGAAAATGATTATCTTTATTGGGTTGGTTGGAAGAGGATTTTACCATTTTTTTCTTGGTTGAGATGATGGTCTAGCGCTGCTGCATATTGACTAAGAGGGTACGTTTTATCGACTCTTTGTGTGAGACTACCATCAGCGAGCCATGCTGCAAGTTGTCTATAGCTGTCATGTATGTATTGTTTAGGAAGCTCAGCGATATCTTTAGTTACCCACAATCCTTGTAGGTTAATACGTTTGAAGATAAGAAATTTATTTGGCACTTTCAAGCTTCGCATGCTCATGGCTCCATAAGTCACATGGGTGCCTTTTTCAGCAAGAGCATCCATCAGGCGGAGCGCGCTGTCACCCCCTACAGCATTAAAGCCAATTTGCGGCAGTTTGGTAGAATCAAGAATCTCAAGTAATTGATCTTTATAGCCGGAATTATCTAATAGGACAATATCGGCCCCTAGAGCTTTTAGTGGTTCGATCAGTGATTCTCTACGCACAAGGTTAATCGTTTTAAATCCAAGTAGCTTTGCAATTTGAATCACGCATTGGCCGACTCCGGAGTTAGCGGCATTTTGAATAATATAGTCACCTTGGTTGAGTTCTGTATAAGCTGTTAATAGGCGCCATGCTGTCATTGGATTGACTTTTAGCATGGAGAGCTGGAGATGGTCAATCTGGCCTTCTATGGCTAATACGGCGTCAGCTTCACAAACGACTTCATTAGCCCAAGCTCCCACACGTTTTAGGAAGATCACTTGAGTACCGACTTTAATGTCACTTGAGTTCGACTCACTAACGATACCAGAGGCCTCTAGACCTAGTTGAGTTGGGAGTTCGGGGCGCACACCATACGTTCCCTGAATATAATTGATGTCAGCTGGATTGATAGGGGATGCGGATATAGTAATACGCACCTGGCCGGTCATTAGCGGAGTGTTTTGAGTTTTTAATAATGAAACAACCTCGTTTGGTTGTCCAAAGGATTCTATTTGTAGACTTTTAATCATAGTTGGATAATAGAATTATAAAGGAACATAAAAAAAGCACCTCACATTAAATGAGGTGCTTCTTTTAAACTTATCTAGAAGATTTTAGTGTTGCTGAGAAGATGTGTAGTAATGAGTGTTTGCACCAAGTTCTGGTGGAAACTCTGAGAAGCCCTGTGATGGGTCCATTTCGATGCGGTTGTCAGCGCCACACTTCTCATAAGGTGGTTTGAATGTACCTTTGTAAGTAGGGCAACGGAATGTGAAAAGCTCATGGAAGCCATATCCAAGACGTTTGTAGGCTTTATGCGTACCTTGAACGAGTCCGTATGACCATGCAGCTTTGCTTCCGTCTTTCTTAGAAACGCGAGTAATACTCTCAGGGATCTCAGAAAACCCGTAAAGGATGTTGCTGACTGCTCTGCCAAGTTTACGTGTTGAAGTATACTTTGATCCAGGAGGAGCCTGGATGTCAGCGTGTGCTGAGACGACAGTAGCGATTAATGCGAATGAAATAGTGATAAGTTTTTTCATGTTAGATGTAGTATGGGTGAATTTATTTGGTTTTGGCAATGTAAAAGTTTAGAAAAATGTAATTTTATTCCTCTAGTGCTGATTCTATCGAGTCAATAGCTTTTTGGGCACGCTCTTTGACACTCGGTTTACGAGCTGAATTTTGTAGGCCTTGAAGGAGTCCGATCGCCCACGCCTTATTGACTGCACCGAGGTGGTTAATAATATCGTAGCGTTCGTTGTCGCCAGTTGGGAGCTCAACGAGCTCTCCCCAGAGCTTGCTGCATTCTGGTTTGTCGATCATTTTCTCGCTAGTGAGGATTCTCATAGCTGACTTAATACCACTTTTGCGAAGGTTGGCACCATTTCCTGTTGAGTCAGTAGCACGAACCTTCGCGATGATAATTGAGATTGCGTCTGCATTTGGCCACTTAGCAAGAGCTTTCAGCGCGTGGTTAACCACTATATCGTTAGTGGAGCTTAATCCTTTGTTAATGATGGCGAGAGCATCCTTTGTGCCGGCATTTGCAGCGATACGCATAAGGATGCGCTGCTTGTCTGGGTCTTTGGTTCCGTCAAGTACTTGGCCAACTTGTTGAACAAGTTTTCCAGGGGGCTGTGACTTGGCTACTAATCCGCCTAGTACGATGGCTAGTTTGTCATTATAGCCTGAATCATCTGACTTTGAAACCGAACTCAGAAGCATAGTGAAGTCAGATTCGTCATTGGGGTATCTCGATATAGCATCAAGTGCAGCAACTGCGGATGCGTGCGACGGATCGGCTTCGAGCCAAGGGATGATCACATCGTAAGCTTTCGATCTATTGCCGAGTATGATAGAACGGGTTTTTAAGATCTGAGAGAATATGATATTCCTTGTTCCGTTAGCTAATGTTGAATCGTCAGTTGCAAATTTGGCAATCATTTCGTCAACATTATAGCTGCCATCAGAAGACTCAGCAGTGATGAGCACTGCCTTGACGCCGTCCTCATCAGGGTGCTTGATGGTTCCGGCAACAACATTAAGGAGTAGCTCGGTATCCTTTTTTGTGATAGGGATACGCTTTGCTTGATTGTTTTGGTCTATTTGTTGGGTGAGGGCGTTGACGCGACCAGTGGCATCGCCCTCACTACGCTTTCCCACGATTGCGTAGGCTATAATTGCAATCAGTGTTAGAATGATACCCGCAATGACGGCGAGCATAGCGGGTGACATCCTCGCTTTGGGCAACGGCGTTATTGAGTTCTGCATTTGAGGCTGCTGACCTGGTTGAGTGGTGCCCTGTTGAACTTGTGCGGATGGATGTTGAGCTACTGGCTGCTGTGTTGCCATCATGGCAGGGGCGGCTGGTTGAGCCTGAACTACAGGTTGTTGTGTGGCGGGGGCGTTGAGTGCTCCTGTAGTTGCACCAGTGATTAAGCGTTGACTGGCAGTATGAGGATTAATTTGGCCAGATGGTGAAATGATTGGTTGTGGTGCTGTACCTCCTGAGAGAGGGTTTTGTGCAGCTCCGCCAGCTGTCATCACTTGACCTGTAGGTGCTTGATGTGGTGGTCCTGCGGCAGCGAGTTGGTGAGCGGCTGTGATGCCGAATGTGTGAGCCGAATCGTGTGCTAAGAAATGCTCAAGAGCAGCACGAGCTGAATCAGGACGATCTTGCATGTCGCGGCGGACATGCCACATAACCCAGTCACAAACCCATGGAGGAAGATCTGGACGCACTTCAATTAATGGAGTTATTTTATTTTGAAGGTGAGCCGCCATGACCTGTGGTGCTGTATCACCATTGAACGGGTATTCACCAGTGAGAGAGTAGTAATACATAGCTCCCAATGAATACATGTCCGTTCTACAGTCGAGAGGCGTTCTTTCGAACTGCTCTGGAGCCATGAAGAAAATAGAACCGAACACAGCATCGCCGTGGTCAATTGTTTGTAACGATGGCTTGGCTGAGAATTTAGCGAGACCGAAGTCCACAATCTTTACTTGGAAGCGACCCGATGGTAACCAACTCACCATTACGTTGGTAGGCTTCAAGTCTCGGTGGACGAGGTTGAGGTCTTGAGCTGCAATCATTGCCTCTTGGGACTGAATTGCAACTTCTTTGAAATCCTCGAAGGTTAAGGTGCCACGTTCGACCATTTCGTCGAGTGTCTTACCATTGATAAGCTCCATTACTACGTATGGGCCTTCGGCATCAATTCCAGCATCGTAAACAGTTACAATGTGTGGGTGTTGAACAGAAGATAGCGCAGTGGCTTCCTTTAGTAGGTTTGCAGTCGCGTCTTCTGAGTTCATATCCCCGTCAGGGAGAACTCGTTTTATCGCAACTTCGCGGCGAAGTTGGGTGTCGTATGCACGGTATACAGCACCCACGCCACCGGCGCCGATTTTTCCTCTTATTTCGTATCGATCTGAACTCATCTAAAATTTGGTTAAAGCTTTCGGAGAATGGCAGAAAGTAGTCATGAGGCAATAAGTATTTTCTGAAATGCTGGAAAAAGGTTAGGTTTTGTTTATTGATCGGATTGTGACACTTGTGGTACTTGTGTTTTTTCGCGGTGCAATGATCTCATTCAGAGTGGGTTGTGGAGTTCTGTTTTTTGGATGACGATAGTGGGATGGATCTTTGAATTCTTTCATCAAATTTCACTATAAAAAAAATTATGCGAAGTGTTGTTTTTCTCTTGATTGTCCTAGTTAGCTACGTTAAAGCCAAAGAACACTACGGAGGTGACGGGGCGTTAGCTCAGTTGGTAGAGCATCTGCATGGCATGCAGAGGGTCAGCGGTTCGAATCCGCTACGCTCCACCACCGCAGTGATCCGGAGGCCTTTGGGCCTCCTTTTTTGATACACACAAACAACTGTCTAATATGAGTGAGATTTCAGGAGAACAACTAGCTATTGCATGTGCAAAGGCAGCGGATGATATCCAAGCTGAGGACATTCGCGTGTTCGATTTACGAGGTCTATCATCTGTGACCGATTTTATGATTGTTTGTTCAGGTAAGTCTATACCTCACCTGAAAGCAGTGTTACGAGATATCTCAGGGGTCATGCTTGATAAGCATGGTGTGAAGCCAACTTATACGGATGGTAATAGCGACGCTAGATGGGTGGTACTTGATTTCGTAGATGTGATGATTCATGTCATGCACGAAGAAATGCGTGAACTCTATTCTCTTGAGACGCTTTGGGATAAAGCCAAAGAACTCGACTGGCACAAGGCTTAGTCTTTTGGTTTATCTAGCCTTCCATAGCTAGGCACGAGAGCTATTCACTAATGAGGCTTTTTTAGAAATGGGCTTTAAGCTTCTAGGTCTCTTAAAAATGTAGGCGTTATACTGGTGCTACTTTTGGCACAGTAGGTATAGCCATTCTCGCTAAACTTGATAAGTTTGGATGGAACTTCAATCTTATTCTTGATGATCCATGAGGCCATTGAGCCACGTGCTTTCTTTGCATAGAATGAAATGATCTTTAGTTGGCCATTTTTTGTATCTTTAAAGACTGGAGCAATGACAGGTGCGTCTAATTTTTGGGGCTGGACAGCTTTGAAGTATTCATTAGAGGCCAAGTTGATGACAGCTTGATGCTTGTTTGCCGCAATCTCTTTATTCAAGGCCTCTGTGATTTGTTCTCCCCAGAAGTTGTAGAGGTTTTTCCCCATTGGGTTTGGCAACTTGGTTCCCATTTCAAGACGATAGGCATGCATGAGGTCTAGCGGACGAAGGATGCCGTAGAGTCCTGAAAGGATGCGTAGGTGGTCTTGAGCAAAGGAGAAATCATCTTTTGACCAGTCTACAGCATTGAGACCTTGGTAGACATCACCTTTGAAGGCGAGTAGTGCTTGGCGACATTGTGGGCTGAGGGAGTGATCTTGAGTCCAATCTATATAACGCTGGTGGTTGAGGGCTGAGAGCTTCTCTGAGAGCGACATGAGACTGGCGATATCTGATTCAGACAATTGACGTAAGATTTCGATCAATTGCTGGGATTTCTCAGTATGCATCGGCTCAGTATGAGGCAGATTTCCATGTTCGGTGTCGAAATCGAGTGTTTTTGCGGGCGAAAGCAATGTGATCATGCCTGCACAAAACCATAAAATTAGCGAATAACAAATAGTTTCTTTAAATCGTTGGGAATGTTGGTGGCTCCTGGCGGACCAAGGGAGGGTAGTGGAGAGAGCATGCTCATCAACCCACATGGGAGGATGGTCAAACGCACAGGAACCATTGTTTTTTCTTCCTTGAGGGAAGTGACACAAGTTTCTAAAGTTATGCTACGGACACTGAATGATGATTGTGAAGAGGTGATGAACACAGTGTGAAGAATGTGTTAAAAAATGAAGGGGGCAACTTTTCATAACTTCATCAGCAGGTAGCTAATAGGAAGTTAAGCTAACTTTAATTTTTGTGGAATTGTAATTGTTAGCTTATTTTGTAATAGTGAGTTTCCCCTAGCTTGCGTTACCACCCTGTTTAATGACCTACCATGCTATGCGGAGGGAGGCAGTTTTTGCGTAGACGGGGTGGAGATCAGATGCTAGATAAAGAGAATGAAATTTCATCTCGGCATCTCTATCTCTATCCTACTTTGCGCATCTGCTTGGGCACAAAACTATGAAGCTGTGATTCAGCGATTGAAAAAATCAGTTGAGGCGGGTGAAATCAGTGAACGCCAGGCGTGGAGTATGGTGTCGGCCTTGAAGAAATCCAGCCCAGCTGAAATACGTCTCGAGCACTATGGTCGTGAGCTCAAGGCTGCAGTTAAGGCTGGAAAGATGACGGAGAAGGAGGCTTGGGGGAAATGGAAAATGGCAGAAGCTAAGGCGAAAGGGTCTGCGGTTACAGATCGTCCCAATTGGGATCAGATCAAGAAACGCATCGAAGGAGCTGTAGAGCGTGGTGATATGACCAGAGATCAAGCGAATAAGAAGTATGAGGCATTGAAGAAATCTAAGCAGAAAAAGCCAATGTTACGTGGGCAAGATAAACCTATGCGAGAAAAGGAGGATGGAAGTTTTCAATATGTTCCAGGTAAGACAAAGCCTGATCAGCGGCTATGGAAGGACCAAAGGGGGGGTGTGCCTCCTCTGAAAAATGGTGATGGTTTTACATATTTCCCCAAGAGCAGTGTAGAGCTGGAGCTCACTTCTAAATCAATTTTACTAGGTGATCGCGAGATGACCATTGAGCAGCTTGTAGCTGATCTTAAGAAAAGGAAGGATGTCGACAAAAATAGCCCTATCTTTATAAAGCTTCAGGAAGACACTTCATTTGAGGCGTTCACTAGTGTATTAGATAGCTTGCGAGTAGCGGGATATAAGAATGTTCAAGCAGCCACCAAGCCAAAAATACAGCTAGAGCCTAAAGGTGGAGTTGGCTATGGATCTGGGCGTCAGCATAGTGACCGTTAATGATTGATTTTATTCAATCGAAAGCAGTTCAACCTCAAAGATAAGTGTCGCGAATGGTGGTATTTTTGAGTCGTAGCCACGATCTCCGTAAGCGAGTTCTTGCGGGATAAAAAATTGGTATTTTGCTCCAACTTGCATTAGTTGTAGGCCTTCTTTCCAACCCTGAATCACTTTTCTGACAGAAAATGTCGCCGAGCTGCCACGAGCGATGCTACTTTCAAACACTGTGCCATCGATGAGTTTCCCTTGGTAATTGACCGTTATGGTGTCGGCTAAGCTAGGTGTGGCACCACCTCCATGTACCAGAATTTTGTATTGAAGTCCGGATGCTGTGGCTTGGACGTCATCACATTTTAGATTCTTATCGAGGAATACCTTGTTGGTGTCTGCAAAAACTTGTGTGCGATGGCTTTTTAGCATCTTGGTAGCAGTCATGTAGGCTTTGAGGTCGATCTTTTGTTCGCTGCTCGCCGCTTTGTCTTCGATAGCTTTGTGAACTATCTCGGCATTGAGGAGTTCGTCATCGAGTGCTGCTTGCCCATTTTTGAGTCCTAGCTTGTAGCTTACGATGTAGATTGCTTCATTCAATTCCATGCCAGAACAAAGCTGAGATGAGAACCAGAGAAAAGGAAAATCTGAAATACCATGAGGAATCGTGATTGCGTCAAGCGGGGATTCGCCCTAGGGTATGGCAGCTATGATTTCGGACATTTTTATCGCAAAGGATTGGAAGGAAGTTGAAGGTTATTCTTTTGAGGATATCACTTATCACGAAGCCGTGGTTGGTGGCACCGTTAGGATTGCGTTTAATCGCCCGGAATGTCGTAATGCATTTAGACCCAAAACTGTTGATGAACTCCATAGAGCCTTAGAGCATGCCCGCTGTAATTCCGAGATTGGCGTGGTGTTACTCACTGGTAATGGACCGTCTCAGAAAGATGGTGGTTGGGCATTTTGTTCCGGGGGTGACCAGCGTGTGCGAGGCAAGGATGGCTATAAATATGACGGCACTGATGATGCAACTGGAGCGAACTTAGGTCGTTTACACATTCTTGAAGTGCAACGTTTAATTCGCTTCATGCCCAAAGTGGTGATCGCAGTGGTCCCTGGGTTCGCTGTCGGTGGTGGGCATTCGCTGCACGTTATTTGCGATTTGACTATGGCGTCGAAAGAGCACGCAGTTTTTCAGCAGAAAGATGCCGACGTGGCGAGTTTCGACGGTGGTTATGGCTCGGCTTACTTGGCGAAACAGGTGGGGCAGAAGCGCGCCCGCGAGGTGTTTTTCTTAGGACTGCGTTACACGGCCCAAGATGCCTATGAGATGGGAATGGTGAACAAGGTTGTGCCGCATGCAGAGCTAGAGGTGAAAGCTTTAGAGTGGGCGTGTATCATCAATGAAAAGTCACCAACCGCTCAGAAGATGCTCAAGTATGCTTTTAATCTGACTGACGATGGCATGGTGGGGCAACAGATATTCGCAGGGGAAGCGACACGCTTAGCCTATGGCACTGACGAAGCCACTGAAGGGAGAACTGCTTTTTTAGAAAAGCGTAAGGCTGATTTTTCTAAGTTTGATCGGCAATATTAGCCTTTAACGGTGCTGAAGGAGTTGAGAGGTTATGGTATGGTATGTAGGGGCAAGATGCTCCCGCCACGGTGCTCGGAGATCACTGCCTACCTAGCAGTGAATAATAAAAAAGCCTCGCTGCGAATGCAACGAGGCTTTTGAAATTATTGACTTAATGGAAGTCGATTAGATTGCTTCTAGAATAGCATTGAGTGTCGCAGATGGACGCATTGCTGGGTCGACTTTAGCTGGACATGGTTGAAAGTATCCGCCCATATCTACTGGTGATCCTTGAACTGCGATGAGTTCTTCTACGATCTTCGCTTCATTGGCTTCGAGATCAGCTGCTACTGCAGTAAATTTTTCAGCAAGTGCTGCGTCGTCTGACTGAGCTGAGAGCTGCTTTGCCCAATAGAGTGCGAGGTAGAAGTGTGATCCACGGTTGTCGATTCCACCGATACGGCGAGTTGGTGACTTATCGTTAAGGAGGAAGTCGCTCGTTGCGTCGTCGAGAGTCGCACCGAGAATCTTAGCAGAAGCTATACCGGCGGTTTCGCTTAGGTGATCGAGTGATACAGCGAGTGCGAGGAATTCACCGAGTGAGTCCCAACGCAGGTAGTTTTCCTTCTCGAACTGTTGGACGTGTTTAGGAGCTGAACCGCCAGCACCAGTTTCGAACAGACCGCCACCGTTCATGAGAGGAACGATTGAGAGCATCTTAGCAGATGTGCCGAGCTCAAGGATAGGGAAGAGGTCAGTGAGGTAGTCACGAAGAACGTTACCAGTAACTGAGATTGTGTCTTCACCCTTCTTGAGACGATCAAGTGTCTCTTCGGTAGCTTCTTTTGGTGAAAGGATACGTAGGTCGAGTCCATCGATGTCGTGGTCGAGCAGGTAAGTGCCAACTTTAGCAATGATTTGAGCATCGTGTGCCCGGTCTTCGTCGAGCCAGAAGATAGTTGGAAGATTAGTGGCACGAGCACGAGATACAGCAAGTTTGACCCAGTCTTGGATTGGAGCGTCCTTTGCCTGGCATGCACGCCAGATGTCACCTTCTTCAACTGTGTGCTCGATAAGCACAGTGCCAGCTGAGTCAATAACGCGGATTGTTCCGTTTGCTGGCATTTCGAATGTCTTGTCGTGTGAGCCGTACTCTTCAGCTTTTTGCGCCATCAGGCCAACGTTTGGTACTGTGCCCATTGTTGTTGGATCAAATGCTCCGTTGTTCTTACAGAACTCGATAGTTGTGTCGTAAACAGAAGCGTATGAGCTATCGGGGATCACTGCTTTAGTGTCTTGTGGCTTGCCTGCACTATTCCACATTTGACCAGATGTTCTGATCATTGCTGGCATTGAAGCGTCGATGATCACGTCTGATGGAACGTGGAGATTAGTGATGCCCTTGTCAGAATCAACCATGGCAAGGTCGGGACCATTTTCGTATGCTGCCTGGATGTCGGCTTCGATTTCAGCCTTCTTGTCAGCAGGAAGAGATTCGATCTTGGCGGTGAGGTCGCCAAAGCCGTTGTTGAAGTTTACGCCGAGTTCAGCGATGATTTCAGCGTGCTTAGCGATAAGATCCTTGAAGAATACTTTCACACAGTGACCGAAGATGATTGGGTCAGAAACCTTCATCATTGTTGCTTTCATGTGAAGTGAGAAGAGAACACCCTTTTTCTTAGCATCAGTGATTTGAGCTTCGAGGAATGCTACGAGAGCAGACTTACTGAGGAGTGTTCCATCGATGATTTCGCCAGCAAGAAGTGGTGTACTTTCCTTGAGAACTGTAACGTCGCCGTTGTCAGCAGTGAATACAATTTTCACGTCAGTTGCTTCTTCGACAGTCACCGACTTCTCGTTCGAAGCGAAATCGTTTTGCTCCATTGTAGAGACGTGAGTTTCTGAGTCAGCGGCCCAAGCACCCATGCGGTGTGGATTTGCTTTAGCGTATGCTTTAACTGCTTTAGGAGCACGACGGTCTGAGTTGCCTTCACGGAGCACTGGGTTTACAGCAGAGCCTTTGATTTTAGAATAGCGTTCTTCTGCGTCTTCGTAGTTAGGAATGTTGTATCCCTGAGCTTGAATTTCTGTGATAGCGGCCTTGAGCTGAGGCACTGAAGCTGAAATGTTTGGAAGCTTGATGATATTTGCTTCTGGAGTCTTAGCGAGTTCGCCAAGCTCAGTAAGAGCGTCTCCGATTTTTTGGTCTTCCGTGAGGTTCTCTGGAAAATTTGCGATAATACGTCCAGCAAGGGAGATGTCGCGAGTTTCCACATTAATACCAGATGGCTTAGTGAATGCCTTCACGATTGGCAAGAAAGAGTAGGTGGCGAGTGCCGGTGCCTCGTCAGTCTTGGTGTAAATAATAGTTGGATTTGACATAGCTGAGGCTCAAATAGAGGGGAATGCAGTCTAGGTAAAGCGTGAAGTGGTGGTGTATTGAGGGTAAATTAGCTAAATCACAGGAACTAATGCCAAGGGGAGGCGAAGAGTTAAGTTATTCACAACTTATCCACATTGTTTATAAGTCGTGAATAAGTGATCGACCAGACACAGGCAGGAAATGAAAGTACTAAACAAAGAGATCACTGCCCTGCAGTGATCTCTTTGGAAAAACTAAAGCAGAGAGGCTTTCTAAATTGCACCATAGGCGACCATAGCATTGGCCACTTTGATGAAGCCAGCGACGTTGGCTCCGTGAAGGTAGTTTGGAACGCCTTGAGTGATTTTGCCATGGTTTAGGCACTTCTTGTGGATGTCGTGCATTATTTTTTCCAACTGATTATCCACTTCCTCTCTAGACCAGGAAACACGCATCGCATTTTGGCTTTGTTCCAAGCCAGATACCGCAACACCGCCAGCGTTTGCGGCTTTGGCGGGGGCGAAGAGGATGGCGTTCTGATGGAGGATCTCCACTGCATCAGCGGTAGTGGGCATGTTCGCCCCTTCGACCACTGCGAGCACCCCGTTCGTGACCATGGCTTGAGCGTCTGAAGCTTCTATTTCATTTTGAGTGGCACAGGGGAGAGCGAAGTCAGCAGGGATGGCCCAAGGACGTTTGTTGGCATGGAAATTACAGCCAAACTTCTCAGCATATTCATTGATACGGCCTCGACGCACTTCTTTGAGATTGATCAACCATGCAAGTTTTTCGGCGTCGATGCCATCGGGATCATGGATGAAGCCAGAGGAGTCTGAAGCCGTGACGACTTTGACGCCAAAATCGGTGAGTTTCTCAATGGCGTAGAGAGCTACATTACCAGAGCCAGAAACAATAGCCGTTCTGCCAGCAAGTGTTTCAGAGCGATACTCGATGATGTTTTTTAGAAAATAGACGGCACCGTGGCCGGTGGCTTCCTTGCGTCCTTCACTGCCCCCGAAGTCGAGGCCTTTACCCGTTAGGACGCCAGCGAAGCGGTTGTTGAGACGTTTGTATTGGCCAAACATGTAGCCAAGTTCACGTGCTCCAACTCCAATGTCACCAGCGGGGACGTCGGTGTGCTCACCAATGTGGCGTTGTAGTTCGGTCATGAAGGCCTGACAGAATCGCATGACCTCGGCGTCGCTTTTTCCCTTTGGGTTGAAGTTAGACCCGCCTTTGGCTCCCCCCATTGGTAGGCCGGTGAGTGAGTTCTTGAATGTTTGTTCAAAGCCGAGGAACTTGAGGGTTCCTAGGTCGACATCTTTATGGAATCGCAATCCACCTTTGTAGGGGCCGATACTATTGTTGAACTGGACACGCCATGCTCTATTGGCACGAACGCTGCCGTTGTCGTCGACCCAGGTGACGCGGAACATGATGACGCGGTCGGGCTCGGTCATACGTTCTAGGATCCCTGCGTCTCGATAGGCAGGGGTGTCATTGATAATAGGGAGGACACTTTCGGTGACTTCTCTAACGGCTTGGTGAAAATTTGGTTCTGCCGGATTTCTGCGGATGAGGCCCTCCATAAAGCAATGGATGTCAGATGGTTTATTCATAGTATTGAAGTATTGTAGAGATGGATAATGATAGAATTAGATACTAATAGATGAGAGTATCTAATCTTAACTTTTATTCCAATAGAAAGATTGCGGGGTTAATAGATTGGTCAGTTTGTGTGTCTTTTAATGGTTTAGCCTCTGCCCTACTGGAATCTAGTGAGGAATCAATGTAGCCCAACCTTGAGTCCCGCGAGGGAGTGCGAGGAAAGTGGTCACGGATGGCATGTGAGTCAGTCTATGTATACTTCTGTGGTATATTGGATTGCAATTACTGGCAGTGCTGCTTAAAAGCAACGCGATGGCGATCGTAACAAATTTTAACACAGCAAAAGTCGAGGGGATTGCCTTGGCGAAGGTGGGAAATCCTCAGAGAGGGGAAACCTTAAAGATGTCAAAGGAGCTTTGCCGCTTTGGAGAAGAAGATGCAGCAGTGTTGACCTTTGCTTTTTTGAAGCCGTTTAAAAACCTTGAACGCTATAGCTTTCACCACCATGCAAACTTGGAACTCAACGAGTTGTATGGCTACGTTGATAGTGCATTTAAAGAAAAAGAGGACTTCCTCAACCAGGCTCGTAAGACAGCCCGTTTACTTTTTGAAAAATCAAAGCACCCGAATATTAAGTCAGGTGAGCTTTGCATGGCGTATATCGATGGCATCCAAGTGGATGGAGAGACTTGCCAAGCCTTGAGCATCGTGAAGTCAGAAAGCCAGGTTCCATTTCTTGAAATTTCAGATAGGTCAGGTGACCTTGAATTGATCACCCACAGTGGCATCTATCCAGATAAGATAGATAAGGGAGCGTTGATCATTGATTACGACAAAGGTGGTGGTTATTTGGTTTACACATTCGACAGAGCGGGTGGAGAGACAAATTTCTGGGTTAAGGATTTTCTAGGTGCGCGTAAGCGTCGCGATAGCGAATACAAGACAAAGCAATACGCAGAGATGTGTAATTCCTTTGTGAAAGAAGGCCTGGACGAAGGTGTGAAGGAAGAGGAGCGTTTCCGTATTGCCAATAATGCTGCACAGTATATGGCAGGCAAGGATAAGTTCAATGCAACTCATTTTGAAGAAGAGGCACTGAAAGAGCCTGAGTTGATTGAACAATTTAAGAGCTTCAAATCAAAATACCAAGACGATGAAGGTAATGCGATCGATGAGGAATTCGAAATCGAGAAGCAAGTTGCCAAGAAGGTAAGTGGCAAATTCAAGCCTGCAATCCGTCTCGACTCAGGGGTGATTATTCGTTTCACTCCAGATTTTGTAGAGAATAGTGATGCTTTAGAGCGTGGACAGGATCCTGATTCTGGTCGTAAGTTCGTCAAAGTATACTACGAAGAAGAGCTGTAATGACAACGGTCGAGGCAATCATCATTGGGGTTGTGCAAGGGCTTGCTGAGTTCTTGCCAATTTCCTCATCTGGTCACATTGTATTGACGCAGTTTCTCTTAGGTGTGCGTGAAGTGGGTCAGGCTCCGCCCAAGGACATTGCTCTAGAAATAGTGCTACACATGGGCACCTTGGTGAGTGTGATTATATTTTTCCGCAAGCCATTGTGGAGACTCACTCAGTCACTCTATACCAAGGAGATGAAGGAGCAGCGGGTGCAAATTGTTTGGTTGGCACTAGCTTCCGCGCCAGCAACGATTGCTTACATCTTATTTAAGACGCAATTTAAAGCGGCTTACAATGATCCAGTTCTAACCTCAGGTTTATTGATCGTCACTGGTTGTATCTTGTTCGTGCCTTCGTGGTTGAAGAAGATGAAGGACAGCAATAAGCCAATTGGTTTTTGGACTGCCGTGGTGATGGGGTGTTTTCAAGCTATTGCTATTCTTCCTGGCATTTCGCGTTCGGGGTCGACCATTGTTGGTGGTTTGCTGATGAATGGAAAGCCTGAGAAGGTCGCTGAATTTTCCTTCTTGATGTCGATCCCTGCGATTACTGGAGGATTTGTGTTTAACCTCAAGGACATGATTGACGTTCAAATGGAACACGTAGGACCAGAAAAGGCCACATTAGGTCAAGGTCTAGAAGCTGCACTTAAGGAATGTTTCCAATCCGCATACGTTTCTGGTGCCGCCGCCGCCGCAATTGTAGGCTTACTTGCCATTTATTTGGTAATGGGGGCTGTGCGTCGTGGTAAGTTGACTTACTTTTCTTACTATTGTTTTGTGGCAGGGGTTTCAGGAATGGTGTATTTCTCACTGGTCAATTAATGACGATCTAGTAAAGTTTCACTTATGAAAATCCGTTCATCACTCCTTCTTAGCATTGTCTTTCTTATGATGGACATGGTTTGTCACGCTGGTGTACGAGTATCAGTGGCTGACGGATTTGATTTTCCTGTTGGGAAACCAGATGCCAAGAATTACTACAAGGCGAGAGGGATGCGTTTACGTTCTCCCGTTCACTTTGGCGAAGATTGGAATGGCACAGGTGGTGGTGACTCAGATTTGAATGATCCTATTTATTCCTGCGCAAATGGCGTGGTGACTTTTGCGTATGATACGCGTGGAGGCTGGGGTCGAGTGATGATCATTCGTCATGCCTACCGTGATGCCAAGACTGGCAAAATTAAATTTGTGGATTCTCTCTATGGTCACTTACGCACCATGATGATGAAGGTAGGGACTCATGTGAAGCGTGGACAACAAATTGGCACTATGGGCAATAATCGAGGTATGTACCCTGCACATTTACATTTTGAAATCCGCCATAACATTAATATTGGAATGATGAGAACGAGTGTGGCTAAGACACTGACCCATTGGGCTGATCCAACTCAATTTATTAAGGATCACAGGAAGTTAAAAAAGGAATGGCGCAAGGCAACGATTCCCACTGGAACTTACCCAGTATATAAAGGATTTAAGGGCCTTTAAGAGAGTATGAAAAAGCAACCTAAATCAATTGGCTGG
>CAXMOB010000191.1:0-1496 GCA_964194815.1 Vicinamibacteria bacterium
GTTCAGTTTTGATGGTGAGGAAGTTCATTGCCGAGAAGGATACGAAGATGCAGAAGCTCTGCTAAACCATCTTGAGAACGTTGGTTCACTACTCGATGAGGCACTTAAAATAGCGGAAATAACACGTCTAGAGATTCACGGTCCTGATGAAGAATTAGCAAAACTCCGTGAACCTCTCGCTGGTCTAAGCCCACAATTCTTCACCTTGGAATGTGGCTTCAGACGATAACCTGAACCGCAATAGTGTAAAACAATAACCCACTTCACACAGATGGTGCAAAGTGGGTGAAAGTCGATTGGGCTTTCGCCAGTTATGCTTTATGCGATTTCAGAAGTGTAGAAGCCCTGCCAGTCTTCTAGGTTGTTTAGGTTGATTGCGTCAAGAATGTCTCCCTTGTCTTCTACTCCACAGGCAGACAGGATTTCTTTACGAGTTTCATCCGTGTGGATGTAACCGACGATGCTGTCGTTTAACTTAGTCACCGCGTCTTGGTCGAGTGATCCACCAGATTGCTCTAGGACCCATGCCTCTAGCTGAGTGTAGTTTGGCTTGCTCTGCATGAAAGTGCTGAAGTTATCCTTTGGGATATTGAGTCCGTCGAGAACCATTTGATCGTAACCGCCGCCGATTCCTGGATATTCGTTGTTGAGTTTTCCTGCGTTCTCTAGGGAAACCTTTTGCCATAGACGTGGTAAATGGAGGACTCCGAGAGGACCGCTAACGCCTGATGTGATAAGTGGAATTGTGTTCATGATATTTTATGTTGTGTTTATTTTGTTGGAGAAGTTTTATATCTAGGAAGATCGATATGAGGATGTAAAAAAGGCTCAAAGGTTGAGCTGTAGTTGGCTAAGGTAGTTACGGACCGTTTCATCGTTTCTCTGATAGTATGTCCATTTGCCAATGCGGTTTGCGATGACGAGATCGACACGTTGTAGCACTGCTAAGTAATGTGAGACTGTCGATTGTGACATCTCAACTTTCTCTTGAATCACTTGAGCACATACACCCTCAGAAAAATCTTTGCCATCCTTATGACCTCGAAAATATTTCTCAGGCTCACGAAGCCAAAGCATGATGTCCATTCTGGTATCATTGGCTAGGGCTTTATTGAGTTCGACGAGCTGCATTAGTTACGCTTTTTACACTATTCAAAAAAATCGTCAATAGAACATATCGACAAAACTAGATATGTAAGTGTGATGCGAACATCAAGTTGGGTCGATGTGAACCTGATACTCTGTGTTCCAAGGGCTTTGGTTTCTGCTTTGGCTTAATTTCTATGGACTGGTATTTGAGTTTGCAGTGGTCAGATTTTGTCCAATAGTCAGTCGTAATGAGGTTGCACCAACGCACAAGGTGCGTGATACTGCATCCGTAATGCAGCGACAATTGACACAATCCCGCCAAGCTCAGAAGGCTCTAGAACTAGTGACGCAGCTTCAGCAGCGTTTTGTAGAGGGCTTGAAATCCGTTGGTAGAGCTTTAGAAATGC
>CAXMOB010000192.1:0-8124 GCA_964194815.1 Vicinamibacteria bacterium
GAAAAGAAAGCAAAGCTGGTGGAATCACTGCTCTCCGGCTCCACCAACACGCTTAAATTAGACCAGCAAACCCTCGGCGGCTTGTTAGCCCCTCTCGATGAGGTCGCAAAAGACGATTTCTAAAATATTATAGCACATTACTTAAAGTCACAACTCCTCCATTTTTCTACTTTATTTACCTCAAAAAAGTGCTATCTAGTATGGCAATATGAAACGAGAAACACTTTGTCTTCACGGCGGCCAGCAAGCAGATCCTACAACAAACTCTAGAGCTGTTCCCATTTATCGCACAGCGTCCTACGTCTTTGATTCGACACAACATGCAGCTGATCTTTTCGCACTGAAAGAATTAGGCAATATCTACACACGCCTGATGAACCCAACAACCGATGTGCTAGAGAAACGCATCGCATTGCTCGAAGGTGCTCACGAACTAGGTGGCCTTGCAGTAGCATCGGGCACATCAGCTATTTTCTATGCCATCATTAACCTTGCTCAGGCGGGCGATAACATCATTTCATCTGCAAACCTCTATGGTGGCACCTACACACAGTTCAACGACATCCTACCGGCCCTTGGCATCACGGTGAAATTTGTCAATGCCAACAACTCTGGGGAACTTGCAGCGGCAATCGATGATAAAACACGGGCAGTCTTTACAGAAAGCATCACTAACCCGGCATCCGAGGTGATGGACCTAGAGGCTATCGCCGATGTGGCACACGCCAATGGCATTCCGCTCATCGTAGATTCTACTTTCTCCACTCCTCACCTATGCCGTCCCATCGAACACGGTGCCGACATCGTCGTCCACTCCTTGACAAAGTGGTTAGGCGGACACGGAACCACCATTGGCGGAATCGTGATCGACTCAGGTAAGTTTAACTGGGCCGGTGGTAAACACCCACTCTTTGACGCACCAGACAACTCTTATCATGGATTACGATGGGGTCACGATCTCCCAGCCCCACTTGCACCACTGGCCTACATCTTACGTATGCGCACAGTCCCACTCAGAAACCTTGGTGCTTGTATCTCTCCTGATAATTCATGGCACACACTTCAAGGTGTCGAGACACTCCACCTACGTATGGAAAGACACTGTGAGAATGCTCTAGTAGTAGCCAAACACCTGAAGCAACATCCTCAAATTGAGTGGGTCAAATTCCCAGCTCTTGAAGGCGACTCCGAATACGATAGAAACGTCAAATACCAATCTGGCATGGGCGGTTCAGTGGTCACATTTGAAATCAAAGGTGGTCAAGAGGCGGGCAAGAAATTCATCGAGAGCCTCACTCTGTTCTCTCATCTTGCCAATGTTGGTGATGCCAAGTCACTTGCCATCCACCCAGCGTCAACAACACATTCTCAACTCAATGCAGAACAACAAGCTTCTGGCGGCATCACTGCTGGACTGGTTCGCCTATCAATAGGCATAGAACACATTGACGATATCATCGCTGACATAGACTCAGCCCTCTAAACGCTTTTATCCGCATTTTCTGAAAGATCATCCAGAAAGCACTAGATCAGCTGATCTCTGCACGGATGTCGCGGTAAGAAAAACAAACGTCCATCTAGTGCAGTCACACTAGCAACATCACAAAAGTAGTTTAGTAAATAACCGACTCAGCCGACTACTGAGCCTTTAGCAACTTCAACAGCTCTTTAGGCTCAGTCACTGGTTTCTTACAAACTTTGCCTAAGCAATAGTAAGCGGTGTGCTTTTCATCCACCATTGGCAGGGATTTAGTAAATGCACTGAGCACCTCTCCTTTATTTCCGGAAACAACGACTGCAGGGAAATAACCTTGAGCCACAACTTTGAGAAAGGCTCTTGTTTCCTTTCCTGGCTTGCCTGCAATCACAAGCTTGGGCTGATTAGAGGTTTGGTGATACACAGCTAGCAACAAGTAACACGTAGACTCAGGTGAGTTAGCTAACATTTGACCTTGAGAATCAATACATCCTTGTGAAATTTTATCAAAATCTTCCCGACCGGTAAGCTGGGACAATACATAATACTCTAGACCAGCTACTGAAGAAGCCACCGGTAATGCTCCATCGTAATCTGACTTCAAGCGAAGCACAATATCGTCCGACTTGGCAGATTCAAAAAATCCGCCCTTCACTGGATCGGCAAATAGCTTCAACGACTTGTCCGCAAGCTGCACTGCCAAATCAAGGTATTGGGGCTCCAGAGTGGCTTGGTAAAGTGAGCGAGCTCCATGCACCATCCATAAGTAGCTACTCACCTGCTGTGAGGTGTCGGCGTGACCGTCACGCCATCGGTGGTTGAGAGTTTTCGATTTCTCGTCCCATAGCTTCTCTACGACCTCAGCATAGGCATTCTTCGCTGAAGCGAGAAAAAGGCTGTCGTCAAAAGCCACTCCTGCACGAGCCATCGCCCCAATCATCATGCCATTCCATGAGGCTAACACTTTATCATCAGTGGCTGCAGGGATACGTTTCATGCGAGCTGCCCGCATCTTTTCAATCGCAGTCATCAATGCGGCCTTATCTTTACCCGTTTCTTCCACTCGCCCATTCGGCAAGCTGAGCACGTTTTGATTCTTTAAAGCTTCAGGATCACTGTGATCGTAAAAATTCCCTTTCTCTGTAATACCGAAGTGTCTGACCACTACAGCATACTCAGCGGCGCTTAATAATTTTTTAAGCTCCACCGTGGTCCAGCAAGCGAACTTCCCTTCCTTATGCTCGCTCTGGGCGTCCTGAGCACAGAAATAACCACCGTGCTGGCCCTGCATCTCCTTGACCACATATGTCGCTATCTCGACCGCGACACGCTTGTATTCTTCCTTTTTGGTGATCTGCCAAAGCTCAACATAAAGATCTAACAATTGTGCTTGATCGTAGAGCATTTTCTCAAAATGCGGCACTAGCCATTTGCCATCGACCGCATAACGGTGAAATCCGCCAGACAGATGATCATACACCCCACCATGAGCCATTTTTTGAGCAGTGAGTTCAACAGCTGCTAGTAATTTCAAGTCCTTCGATTGTTTCCACTCCAGCAACATCATGCGAAGATTTGAAGGTTGAGGAAACTTGGGGCCACTTGGATTCCAGCCACCTTCTTTCGCATCGAAGCCCGCCATCAAGTGCGTCGCTGCCGAGGTCAAAGCATCTTTCCCGCTACCCGCTACAGGAGTGCTCAGTTCATTTAACCTCATCCCAAATTTGATATAGTTCGCCTTCACTTCCTTCTTGATCTTATCTGAATCTTTTTGCCAAACATCATTGATGTTCTTTAACACCTTATCAAATCCAGGCCTGCCGCCACGAGAAGTTGGTGGAAAATAAGTCCCGCCAGTGAACATTTTCAAGTCCGGCGTCAGGAATACATTCAACGGCCAACCACCACTATCACCCGTCATTGCTTGGTAGGTCTTCATGTAGAGTTGATCCACATCTGGGCGCTCCTCACGATCGAGTTTGATCGCTACAAAATGCTTGTTAAGCAATGCTGCAATCTCCTTATTCTGAAAACTCTCGCGTTCCATCACATGACACCAATGGCAAGTCGAATACCCAATGCTCAATAGAATGGGCTTATTCTCCTTCTTAGCCTTAGCAAACGCCTCCTTGCCCCATGGATACCAATCTACTGGATTATCAGCATGTAGTAGTAAATACGGGCTCTTCTCTTTGCCCAGTCTATTCAATGCGGCTGGCTTCTCTTCAGCAGAGGCCATCACCATCGCAAAACTTGTCACTGCCACTATCGCTTGGAAAATGTTCACCCTATTACTACGCGTCCAATCCCACTATCCGTCAAGTGCCGATGATAGTTCTATCGACCATAGTTTCAGCTAAAATCACTTCCATAATCAATAATACCATTTAGAGTTTCAAAAGAGACTTATGCGAAGCTATATTCTTTTAGAATCGAGGCTTGATAAAGGAGCGATGCGGGCATCGTGACTGAAGAAAAACACTGATTGTATAAGAATGCAGCGAGTAAGCTTCGCCCAACGCGTAGCCTAGTCTCTTCATCCTTAAAAAAAATTCATTAGTCTCTTTTGTTTCTCTAAGTGGTATAATTGCCAGCTCATCACTCGACAGATCCCAAATAAATCGCTTAACTTAGTATTTAATACTCCAAGTATAAACCCCTACTCACAATGCAGACATTCTATTGCTTCCATCAAACGCCGATTGGCAAACTCAGATTACGTGCCACAGAAGCTGGTTTAACAGCAGTTGACCACGTCAATCAACAAGAGACCTATGATGACACCTGGACTCGAGACCATGAATACCATCACCTCAGAAAAGCAAAATTAGAATTGGTCGAATATTTCGACAATCACAGAAATGTATTCACCGTCCCATTAGTCATCGAAGGCACAGATTTTCAAACCAAGGTGTGGAACGAGCTCTGTAACATCCCGTATGCCAAAACCATCAGCTACCAAGAACTGGCTGAACGCATTGGTAATCCAAAGGCATTTCGGGCGGTCGGCACCACAAACGGAAGTAACCCACTATCAATTTTCATCCCCTGCCACCGTGTCATCGGCAAGAATGGCAAGCTCACCGGCTACGCTGGAGGCCTCGATGTGAAAAAGTTTCTACTGCGCCACGAAAGTCCAAACTTCTTTGCTTAGACAAGAAAAAACTCCCGCTGGACAAATGCCCAACTGAAGCTCGTTTAGGAAAGGAAAGTAGAAATAATATACTTCATTCGGTAAAGGCATGTCGGCTCAGACTTCATGTGTAGCACTTCGATCAAACGACGTTGAAAAGATTGATTTTTCTTCGCCAATTTCATCTGCTTGTATACCCACCATCGCATCATCCGCTGGCTGCAAGTGAGCTTCACTTGTGGACTATAGGGATCCAAGGTGGCCATCAACCATGGAAAGCGAAGATCTGCTGCCTGATGTTTATGAAAAACGTGACTATTCACGTTATCGTCAGTCAGTTGCTCACAAAGAATCAATCCACTACGTAAGGCCTGAGTCATGCCCTGACCAAACACTGGGTTAAACTGGCAAATACTGTCGCCCACCATAAATAAGTTAGCTGGCGTATTCGAAGCCTTCTCAATTCGATGCCAAATATTATGAAGCTTACTAATTTTACGCACCGGTGACGCATTCTGCAAGCTTGCTGCAATCTCAGTAAATCGATCGTCTCCAATCCCTTGCCACAAAGTCTCGGGCTCACGTTCCATGTATATGTAACTCGCGATCACTTTACCATCTTCCACTGGCAGAATCACGCCTCCACACCCTTCAGTCTGTGGATCAATCTGGTAATACGCTTGCTGAGCCTCGACCCCTTCAGCGAATTCAGCAGTAACCGTAGAATAGCGAAGTTCTGTATTCATTCGTTTCTGCGACACCTTCAAACCTATCAACTCATTCAGCCACTTTAACATTGGGCTGGTTCTTCCCATGGCATCGATCACAATATCTGCCTTTAGTTCGCCAGAAGTCGTGACTACTTTTGTGACCTTATCCTTCGAAGAAGATAACTCAATGGCAGTCACTTTCTCATTCAGCAACTCAATCGGCAAACCTGATATTTCCTCAGCCATTAATTCATCTAACAAACTACGTGAACAAGTGTGTGTCACAACGCCAGATTCCAACTTAGGCATCGTCCCAACAGGAGAAACCCAAAAACTATCGAAGCCCCAATCGACACGAGGGCAAACCTTCTCTAACTTAGCAATCGTTTCAGGAAAATGGGATTCCATGATCTCCCAGCCACCAGCAAGTAATACATGCAGCTGACCTGATTGAAATACTTCCTCGCGACCACCAGTCACTAAGGTTACTTGCGAGTAGTGTTCGCATAAGACCTTGGCGATCAACTTACCTGCCACTCCACCACCAAGGATCACTACATTTTCATTCGTTCGCATTGCTGACATCAGTGAGTGCACCAATATCGTCGAATTGACAATAAAATAGCCCCAAATCCCTGTCTAGGATGTGAGGCTAAGTAAAAATTACGTGGTTTGTGGATAGCTAAAAGATGGGCTATCCCATGTGCCTTATTCCTTATATTTTGGATTTTTCTCAGTTGGCACTGGTGCATTCAGTTCCTTTCTCCACGCATCAAGCTTAGCTAGTAATTGTTTGACCTTCTCTGGGTTTGCTTTCGCCAAGTTTTTCTTTTCTCCCATATCCTCCTTGAGGTTATAAAGTTCAAGTCCACCGTCTTCGAAGTATTGATGTAACTTCCAGTCACCCAAACGAATCACTGATCCTGGGCGGGTGCGGAATAATGGATCGCGAGCTTCAACCATCGCCTTGCCATCAACCTTACCATATTTTTGAAGGTAAATTGGAAAATGCCAAAACAAAGGACGTTCATCAAAATCACCACCCTTGAACAGTGGAACTAGGCTATTGCCATCGAGTTTCTTACCATGTGGAGCTGGAACACCAGCAACATCACAGAAGGTTGGAAAAAAGTCTAAGTTACTCACAGGTGTTTCGCAAACTGACTTTGCCTTAATCACCTTTGGCCAACGAATAAAGAACGGCTCACGAATCCCACCTTCGTAATACATTCCTTTACCACCACGTAAGGGGGTCTGCATACTCACGGTGTTCACTCCACCGTTATCAGAAGTGAATATAACCAAAGTGTTTTCTTCGAGCCCTTCAGTCTTCAATGTTTTCATCAAGCGACCAATGTTGACATCCATCGTCTCGATCATTGCCGCGTAGAGTGCACTATCCTGCGTAGCTGATGGCTTTTTCTTCTGATACTTTTTGATCAAATGCTCTTTCCCCTGAAGTGGTCCATGAATCATGAAGTAGGGTAAATAGAGGCAAAATGGCTTTGCTTTGTGCTCCTTGATCAACTTGATGGCTTCGTCAGTGAGGCGATCAGTCAAATAGGTTCCCTTTTCTTTAACTTCCAGATTAGGATACTTAAATGGGCTATGATAGCCACCAGAATAGGGACCACCTGCTTTGCTACCCGCAATATTAACATCAAATCCATTCTTCGTAGGATCAGCCGTCACATGCCACTTTCCAATTGTAATAGTCGTGTAGCCAGCATCTTTGAGTGCATGACCAAACGTCCAGTTGTCAGGGGTGATGTGAAGGGTGTTCTTAGTTGGTATGAGTTTGCGATCCCGAGCATTACCACGATCTGAGTTCTTCACAGTGTAGACCCCATGACGCGGTGTACTCTGCCCCGTAATGGCACAGGCACGACTCGGTGCACAGTTCGCTGCTGCAGCGTAGCCATTAGAAAAAATCATCCCTTCTCTTGCCAACTTATCAATATTGGGAGTCTCATAAAAGGTGCTGCCATTGATCCCAATATCCGCCCAACCTAGATCGTCGATATTGATGTAAACAATATTGGGTTTCGCTGCTGCTTGCACAGCTCCTATCAGTAAAAGGGAGATGATGAAGTTTTTCATGTCACTGTATATTGCCAAATCGACGCTTGGGTTAGGGTAAGGACATAAAAAAAACCAAGCTTAGGGACATGGAAAGTTAGCCATTATTTGCCACACTGTTGTTTGTGACACTTTTTCAATTTGTTACCACTACCACACCAACACACCTCATTCGCCCCAATCTTATAATGAGGAAAAACCTCACCTGAGTGATAAACCCAAGCATCGTCGACTTTCATAAATTTAGAACGTTCATGTAGCTCACCTATCTCATCACCTTGCTGACAATAAGCCACAAACTCCACCACTCCTTCATTCTTACTCGGACGTGGTGCATCGACCACCCTTAAGGATATCCAACGGTTTGTAGCACAGGCGTAATCAAGATCTGCACGCATATTCGGCTCGATTCCATCCGTGTGAGTCGTCTTCAGTAAATAGTCGACGTTCGACTCCACATACGCACTGAAACGTGATCGCATCAATTCCTCAGGAGTCACAGCTCCATTTTTCTGCACCTTCTTACAACAATCGGCCAAGGACTGGCCACTTCCGCAATAACATTGAGTTTCGCTCATAGGCTCACCTTTTCATCATTCATCCACCACTTGTCGATCCCAAATTTATCGAATTTTAACAAGCTCATGACGAGTTACTCATTTTTTTTGGGAATAAAGTTCCTCTTTGAGACCCTTATAATCAGAACCAAGGTGAATTAAGCCTTT
>CAXMOB010000193.1:0-6396 GCA_964194815.1 Vicinamibacteria bacterium
GAAAATTCGACATGTATCTTATTTCTACCAGATTCACTAAAACATTCCAGCCTAAGCTAAATCATGACTCCCTTTTTCCATTTTTATTTCTTTGGGCCATTAAAGTTACAAGCTACATCCACAGTCTAAACCCATCCACGCACCACTCGTGTCATTTTTTCAATGAATGAGATTCTATTCGCAGTGAGGACTTGATCTTCGGAAACTCATCGCTATGATCGGCAGCTTATGAAAAAGCTTCGCATCGCAGCAATTGGTTGTGGCTCTCGTGCCCGCACCTATTTATCCATCGCTTCACAATTTCCAGATCAATGGGAAATCGTAGGTGGTGCAGACCCCATTGAAGAGCGCGTTGAGTTTATCAAAGGTCTTTCAAGCTCTGATACCTTCCAATCCTTTTCCTCTGCCGAAGAATTACTCGCTGCCGATAAGTTCGCGGACGTGGTGATCATTGCCACCCAAGATAACTATCACTATGAGCCAGCTAAAAAGGCCCTTAAAAAAGGATATCACTTGCTCCTTGAAAAGCCTGCCTGCCAGACACTCGACCAAGCTGTTGAAATTGCGGAACTCGCAGAAAAGCAACAATGCAAAGTCATCCTCTGTTTCGTGCTACGTTACACGCAAATTTATAGGACGGTAAAATCCATTATCGATTCTGGTAAATTAGGCGATATCATTTCCCTAAGAGCCTCCGAAGGCGTAGGTGCCTGGCACCAAGCCCACTCCTATGTACGCGGCCACTGGTCAAAATCGGCTCAATCGACACCCATGATCGTCGCGAAGTGCTCGCACGACCTCGACATCATCTCCTGGTTCATGGGCCAACCATGCCAACGCGTTTCCTCATTTGGTTCACTTTCCTACTTCAACTCAAAAAACCGTCAACCTGGTAGCCCAGACAACTGCTTAGATGGCGACGAGGCACACAAAGAAAACTGTGATTTCTGCGCACAGAAGTATCTAGACGAAGACATGAAGAACTGGCTAAAATTGGTCTACCCAGATCCAAATGGCCTCGATGACACAGAAAAAGTCACAGAATGGCTCAAAAACTCACCGTGGGCCCGCAATGCGTTCTCATGTGACAATGACGTAGTCGACCACCAAGTCGTCAACATGGAGTTCGCGAATGGTGCCACAGCGGCCTTAACGATGACTGCTTTTGACATGGGTCGCACCATCGAAATCTACGGTACTAAGGCATCCTTACGTGCTGGCGATGCTATAAAGTCTCACTTTGATAAGGACATCGTCATCCGTCACCACCTCTCTGGGGAAATCGAGAACCTCACCTTACCAGATCTGCCAGAGGAAGACTATAAAGGCCACGGCGGCGGTGATTATGGTCTCGTCGAGGCTCTAAACGCTCTGATCACTGGTGATTCAGTAGATGGAACCATTCAACAGACCATCGAAAGCCATAGAATCGGCTTTGCAGCCGAAGCGTCACGTCTCGCAAATGGTCTCCCTGTAGAGCTCATTTAAAAACCTAAGTCTTTAACTGTAAGCTAGTTACGTTGAACCAAGAGCCTCTTGACCTCCCTTTTAGAGCATTATTCTACTCTCAAAACTTTCCTTAATGAGACTTAGAATAATTCTAATTTAGCGCTTGCGTTCCACAATTTTCGGGTTTATGTAAACCATATGAGCACAACAAAGGAACACGATCCAAATATAGTCGGACTTCGCATGACGAAGCACCGTAAAGTTGTCTACAACGTTCTCATGAATGAGCGCGACCACCCAACCGCCTCAGAAGTTTACGACCGCTCGCGTAAGATCAACCCAGAAATTTCATTAGCGACAGTGTATAACTGCCTAGATGCGCTGGTTGGATACGGTGCAGTCAAGCAAGTAAACTTCGAGCGGGAATCCTCACGCTACTGCCCCAACCTCTCTGAACATGGTCATTTCCATGACGGTAACACCGGTGTCATCCACGATATCACCTTTAAAGAAGGAACCAACCTATCTCAATTTCTCAACCTCCCTGACGGCTGCACTATTGACGATCTAGAGATCACCATTCGCGGCTCCATTCCACCAACTTCTAACTAATACAACATACACACCACGACTACTTTATGTCCATCATCATCAAAGATCTCGTAGCAGGAATCGCAGACAACCAAATCCTTAAGGGCCTCAACCTTGAAATACCTAAAGGACAAGTTCACGCGATTATGGGTCCAAACGGCTCCGGCAAATCAACACTCTCAAAAGTTATCGCAGGTCATGACGACTACGTGGTGGAGAGCGGATCAATCGAAGCCGACGGCGTAGACATCCTCGCAATGGATGTAGACGAGCGTTCTCGCTCAGGAATCTTCTTAGCATTCCAGTATCCAATGGAAATCTCAGGTGTTTCAAATGCCAACTTCATCCGTGCAGCACTCAACGCTCGCCTTCCTAAAGGAGAAGAACTCGACGCTGTAGCCTACTATAAAAACCTCTATTCTAAAATGGACGCACTTGAAATAGACCGCAAGTTCACTGCACGTGCCGTTAATGAAGGTTTCTCAGGTGGTGAAAAAAAGCGTAACGAAATTCTCCAGATGATGATGCTCGACCCAATTTACTGCATTCTCGATGAAACTGACTCAGGTCTCGACATCGATGCACTCAAGGTGGTTGCCAAAGGTGTTAACTCACTTCGCTCAGAAGATCGCGGATTCCTCGTGATCACTCACTACCAACGCCTACTCGACTACATCAAGCCAGATGTAGTGCACGTCCTACACGACGGTGTAATTATCAAGTCAGGTGGACCAGAACTCGCACTTGAACTCGAAGAGAGTGGCTATGACCACCTCATCAACCCAGAAGCTGTTCAAGCCTAATTATATCAACTCACCAGTGCTACATTTTACCATTAACTATTCACCATCAACCTAATAACAAACACATGGGTATTGATAAAAATCCAGAAGCTTACGAGATCGACCAAGACACCGCTGACGCAATTGCAGTGGACCGTGCTAAGGGCGACTTCCGCTTCCCAGAGAACCACAAGTATGACGCTGGTTACGGTCTTAACAAAGACACCATCGACTACATTTCTAACGTAAAAAAAGAAAAGGACTGGATCCGTGAATTCCGTCACCGCGCACTCGACGTTTTTGAGTCGAAGCCAATGCCTACTAACTGGGCTACGGACGACCTCAACAACATCGACTTCGATGCGATCCGCTACTACCTCTCAGATGGTCAGCAGCCAAAGCGTAGCTGGGACGATGTACCAGACGACATTAAGGAAACTTTTGAACGGCTTGGCATCCCTGAGCAGGAGCGTAAGTTCCTCGCTGGTGTAGAGGCTCAGTTCGACTCTGAAGCAGCTTACTCTAACGTAAAAGAAGATCTCGAGAAACAAGGAGTTATCTTTGTCAACTCAACTGAAGGCCTTCGTGAGCATGAAGAAATCTTCCGCCCATACTTCGGTAAAGTGATCCCAACCGGCGATAACAAGTTCTCAGCTTTGAACTCCGCTGTATTCTCAGGTGGTTCATTCATCTACATTCCTAAGGGTCTCAAGCTCAAACAGCCACTTCAGGCCTACTTCCGTATTAACTCAGAAAACTTCGGCCAGTTCGAGCGCACGCTCATCATCGCTGACGAAGGATCTGAAGTGATGTATATGGAAGGTTGCACAGCTCCTCAGTTTGAAACATCTACATTGCACTCAGCTGTAGTGGAATTGATTGCCCTCAAGGGAGCGAAGATCCAATACGTAACTGTGCAAAACTGGTCATCTAACGTGTTCAACCTCGTGACTAAGCGCGGCATCGCAATGGAAGACGCAGAAATCCGTTGGATCGACTGTAACATCGGCTCACGCCTCACCATGAAATACCCTGGTGTTGTGATGAAAGGTAAAGGAGCTCGTGGCGAAGTAATCTCTATCGCTCTTGCTAATAACGGTCAGCTTCAGGACACTGGTGCTAAAATGATTCACGCTGCAGACAACACCACCTCAAACGTGGTTTCTAAGTCTATCTCAGTTGGCAAAGGTGTTTCCACCTACCGCGGCCAAGTTTACATTCCTAAGCATCTTAAAGGATGTAAGAACAATACAGAATGTGATGCACTTCTCATTAACTCGAATTCACGCACTTACACCTACCCTGCCATCACGGTTCGCGGTAACCAGCACGTGACTCAACACGAAGCCTCAGTTTCTCAGGTTTCCAAAGAAATGCTCTTCTACATGCAACAGCGTGGGCTCGATGAAGGTGCAGCTATGTCACTCGCAGTGAACGGCTTCATTAACGACCTCGTTCAGCAATTTCCAATGGAGTATTCAGTCGAGCTCAAGCGACTCATCGACCTTGAAATGGAAGGGTCTGTTGGGTAATTTATCGCCACTGATTACTTCTTTTTAAACGTAACACTTAAAACATCTCTATCCATGCAAACAATGGAATTACCTACCATTCTCAATACTGAGCCTTCTACTGCTCTTGATGCACCTCAGTGGTTCATCGATACGCAAAAAGCGGCTTGGCTAAACTACCAAAACATCTCAGCTCCAACAGCACGTTGCGAAGCTTGGCGTTTTGGTAACCGTAAGCAGCTTGCTTTCGACGACTACACATCTGCAGCTTACACTGATTCTGACGATATTGATCTTGCGATCGAAGGACTCGAAGAAGCATCCGCTCAGTTCATCTTTGCGAACGACGGCCTCGTGCACGCTGAAGCAGATCTTCCAGAAGGTGTCATCTGTCTTCCACTCGAGGACGCATTGCAACAGCACAGCGAACTTGTTGAAAAGCATTTCGCTAAAAATGAAGCTAAGCTTGGTTCTGCTAAGCTCGCTGCATTGCACATTGCAAACACACAGTCAGGTCTCTTCGTTTACGTTCCTAAGGGCGTAGAAGTTGAAAAGCCTATCGAATGCTACCACATCGTCTCTGGAGATAAGGCAACGATCTTCCCACACACACTTGTGATCACTGAAGCTAACGCTAAGGTGACTGTGATCGACTACTTCAAGTCAGGCGACACCAACCCGGGCCTTTGCATTGCGATGAATGACCTCAGTGCTACGAATGGCTCAAGCTTGAGTTACTCAGTCATTCAGGACCTCAATATTGACTCCAAATTCATTTCTATCAGCTCGCTTAACACTGGTCGTGACGCTCGCGTAAAGAGCTTCACTCTCAATGTTGGTTCTGCTTGGGTGCGTAATGAATCCTACAGCAAGCTTCTTGAATCTGGTGCACATACTGACATGCTTTCTATCAATATTGCTACTGGAACTCAGGAGTACGACCAACGCACGTTCCAGCACCACGGTGCTCCGAACACATATTCAGATCTTCTCTACAAGAACACTTCCTACAACAAGGCGAAGACTACGTTCTCTGGACTCATCTCAGTAGATGAAGGGGCTCACTTCACTGACGCCTACCAAACATGCCGTAACCTTCTCATGGATGACACCACTGAGTCCAACAGCATGCCTGGTCTTCAAATCAATGCGGACAACGTTAAGTGTTCACACGGTAGCACAGCATCAGCCATCCCTGATGAAGAAATCTTCTACCTTCAAGCACGTGGTATCCGGCCAAAATCAGCACGCCAGTTGATCGCCCGCGGATTCAGTGTTGAAGTTGTCGATCGCTTAGATAATAAGCCACTCGAAGCACTTGTTCTCAAGTATATCGACGCCAAGTTCGCCACAGTAGTCTAAGCCAACTCGGACCACAAAATTTTCAAAAGCGGAGCCCTACAAAGGCTCCGCTTTTTTGTGTAGGTAGGCGGGGATCTCCGAGCACCACGGCTGAGTTGATATAGTCAACTCACTCAACCACAGAATGAATGGAATACTCAGAAGTCACAGAAATTAAATAACACCTTAGTTGAACAGATCTGTTAGCGTAATGATGATTTTTAATTTGGCGTCATCCCCCTCAACAGCTTTACAGTTGCCAAGATTGCTCTCCCTCGCCACCTTTCCCTCCTATTCTTCATGAAGAAATCACTTCACATCGCCATCATTGGATGTGGCTCTGCTGGGCCAGTTGCGGGTTGCCTATTAGCACGCCAAGGCCATCAGGTCGAAATCTTCGAGCGTGCCGCTAGCCAATTACCTGTCGGTGCCGGTTTCATGCTGCAACCCTCAGGCATGGAAGTGCTAGATGAGCTCGGTTGCTTGGAAAACACCCTCGTAGTGACCGATCGTATCGACGAGTTGCTCTGTAAAACAGCAAAAGATCAGGTCTTGCTGCATTTGCAGTATAAGGAAGTGGGAGAACAACTTTTTGGGGCTGGCACCCAGCGTGCCGCCTTTCTTGAGGTGCTACTCGCCCAGTGTGCCAAAGATGAGGTCAAGGTCCACTGGGACTCACCTGTCGATGACATCCGCTTAGAGAACGACAAGCGGATTGTCAG
>CAXMOB010000194.1:0-2066 GCA_964194815.1 Vicinamibacteria bacterium
GACTGGTGCTTTAAGCGTTGGATTAACGTTTTGCGAGTGTGCTCCATTACCCAGAACAAAGCCATAATCTACCCCTACTTGTCAAACATCTTAATCACAACTCTTAGTGTCATTCTCAGAGGACATCATTACCACCACAGCACAACCTAATTATTAGGCAAACGCTTCGCAGACCTAGGTGTGTCGCCATCTCTGCAGGCTACTGAACAGCGAAAAGTCACGCCACCTCCCTAAAAAAATGTCTAAGGGATGCTCAATCTGCCGTTCGATCGATTAGACAAAATGCTGCAAAATACAATATTGATCCTAAGCGTTTCGCTGTTGGAGGAGGCTACCTCAAATAACCTTTCCTCGATCCAACAACGGAAGTGTCCCATAGCTCAAGCAAATAGCCCCCCAATTGAAAAGTTCTCTCGAAGCCGATACGCCGCGCAGGCAAGAAATTGTTATGCTCTTCCTTGCTAGCCAACAACACCTAAAATCGGTGCGGATATGAGATTTCTTACTACGTTTTGTTAGGTTTTCTTATTTTTCTTAATTTCATTCAGTTCCTCTGTCAGCCAATCACTATCTTCTGTCCTTATCTTTTCGACATCTTCAATCGTATTTTTAGTATTCCAAGCCAGTGAATGTCTCACATCCTCACTCTTGTCTAATGCCAACAAATCAAAAATAGGAGTTTTGTGAATTTTCCTTTTACGTGCTACATGACCTCGAATGTCATTATCTAAATCACCCGCTAAATGCTCCAAGACTTCGTAGGGAATTGTTTTATTGTGAATGACCCATGATTTTAATTCAGGATACAGCCGAATTACATCGAACCATACGGATACCGATGCTTCATCATGAGAAGCACGAACATCGTTACTAAGTCGTAACAGCTTGAATTCATCGGCTGAAAATATCATATTTGTAGAACATTATTAATCACCCATCATGATTGGACATCAGGCTGGGCTGAATTTGGTTTATTGGCACAAGGGAGAAAGGGAGTCATTCTTTAGCTATAAAGGGTAGATCATTATACTGTCGAGTTATTTCATCTTAGGAAAGGATTTGGTTTCATAGATGTTTAATACAACTGAAACAAGTGATGTCATCCACTCTGCCGACCAAGCCGCTAAGTTTCAGTTCCTGTTCTAGAAAAAGTAAAGGAGCTGCCCTGAGTGGTAAGGACTTAATGATCCTTATCGGCAAATATGGTGTTATTAACTTATTCACACACAATTCACCACCCTTGAAGCCTCGCCCTTCTGTAAAGAGTTTGTAAATCTAGCAGAATTATCTTCCCAAAATTAACTCTCTCTATAGGTTGAAGAGAACTTTAATTTTATGAATAAATCACTCTTAATCGCCTCCTCTCTTGCTGCTCTCGCTCCCACATTACTAGCTCAAGACAGCACTCCCAAACACGCTTCGCTGGCCATTCAAAACCAACAATACCAGCAAGCCATCAAGCTCCTCGACGGCTACATCTCTGGTGCTAAAAAGCTCAACGACCCTGCCTTCACCCTAGATCAGCTTCACTTCATGAAGGCCAATGCCTACCTCCACCTCAAGGACTACAAAAATGCCAAAACCTCTGCAGAAGCACTGCTAGGCAAGTTTAAGAATAGCAAGTGGCAACACAAAGCCATTTTCCTCATTGCTAAAACTCATGTCCACCAACGCCAATACAAAGAAGCTCTGGCCATTTATGAAAAGGAATCCAAGCGACTCTTCGCCACAGATCGTAAAAAAGAAGTAGCAGCAGAGTTGATGAAATTTGCCGACCTCATGGCCACTCCCCCGAAAGACCCACTTTCACTAGAAAAACCTCAATACAGCAAGGCCTTCCAACTGTACAAAGAAGTGCTCGATATCGAATGTGGCACAGCCTTACATGAGCAAGCTCAGCTCAACATGATCGAGATGCAACGCAAAATCGGCAACCACAACCAAGTCGAATCGCTCACCCTCACTTATCTAAGCGAATTCGACCCTCACTGGCGTGGCGTCATTGGTAGCGTTCAACGCGTCACTTTTAAGAAAAACCTCCAAGCCAAAGTTAGTGGCAACCACAT
>CAXMOB010000195.1:0-7140 GCA_964194815.1 Vicinamibacteria bacterium
TCCTTAGCATTGGTGATTCGAAAATCGACTCATCACTCGATCCTATCGAGCTCGCCACCGCTTCCATGCTGGCCCAAGCCATCATCAACCTAGATGCCAACATCACACTTCGTTAAACCATGCTTGAAGTCACACGTCGTCATTTCCTCTCCAAACTCAGCACCGGCATCGGCGGTGCTGCACTAGCATCGCTACTTCCTGGACAGTCTGATGCCTCATCCAAAGAGTTGGGTGAAAAGCTAATCGCCAAGTTCGCCCCGAAAGCGAAACGCGTGATCTATCTATTCATGTCAGGCGGCCCTGCTCAGCAGGACCTATTCGACTACAAACCCAAGCTCAATGAGCTCAACGGGCAACAACTACCGGACCATGTTCGAGACGGTCAGCGTCTCACCGGCATGTCAGGCAATCAAACCAACATTCCTCTCGCTGGCTCGCAGTTTGAATTCAAACAACACGGAGAATCCGGTGCATGGGTCAGTGAGCTGATGCCTCATACCGCAAGCGTCGCCGATGAGCTATGCTTCGTCAAATCGCTTTGGACGGAGGCAATCAACCACGACCCAGCGATGACCTTCCTCCAGACCGGATCACAAAATGCCGGACGACCTTCTCTTGGATCCTGGGTCACTTACGGCCTTGGGTCGGCCAATGATAATCTACCCAGCTTCGTTGTTCTGGTGACCAACAAACCCACCGACCAACCGCTCTATGCACGACTCTGGGGCACTGGCTTTCTCGATTCACGCCATCAGGGAGTTCGCTTTTCCTCAGGTAAAGATGCCGTCTTCTATTTGACCGACCCCGATGGCGTCTGCAGATCAGGACGCCGTGCACTGCTCGATAAGTTATCGACCCTCAACCAAATGGATTTTAAAAAAGAGCTCGACCCAGAGATCGAAACTCGCATCGCGCAATACGAAATGGCCTACCGTATGCAGACCAGTGTGCCGGAAGTTACCGACCTATCGCAAGAAACTCAAGAAACCAAAGACCTCTATGGGCCTGACTCTAACAAACCTGGCACCTTCGCAGCTAACTGCTTGCAGGCACGTCGCCTCGCTGAGCGTGGAGTTCGCTTCATTCAGCTCTACCATCCAGGATGGGATCAGCACGGCAACCTCCCTAAGAATATTTCAAGTCAATGCAAAGAAGTCGACCAAGGTTGCGCAGGTCTCATCAAGGACCTGAAACGCCGCGGCATGCTGGAAGACACACTTGTCGTTTGGGGGGGTGAGTTTGGCCGCACCTCCTACTCCCAAGGAAAACTCACCAAAGACAACTATGGCCGTGACCACCACCCGCGCTGTTTCACAGCCTGGATGGCTGGAGGCGGCATCAAACCCGGGATCACCTACGGTGCCACAGATGACTACGGATACAACATCCTCGGCCCCGATGGGCAGAAGATCAATCCAAGTAAAGAAAAGTTCACTCCAGGAGCCGTGCATGTGCACGACTTACACGCCACCATTTTGAATCAACTTGGAATCGACCACACCCAGCTAACGAAAACCTTCCAAGGTAGACGTTTTCGCCTCACCGATGTCCATGGCCATGTCGTGAAAGATATCCTGAGTTAAGCTTCATTTTATAAACTCTTGCTGCGTTAGATTTCTACACCTCTTTATCAAATCATCCTCATGTGCTGTAAGTCTGTGAGGTAGACAATTTTTCATTAGCTCTGAGTTTTGTCTATCAGGCTTAGACTACCTTCTTGGAGGACTTAAGATCGAATAAGCTTCACTATCCAATCAATTCCCATAGTCTCACACAGCACTATAGCTTAACCTAGCCAACTAGAGGTCGAACTTTCGGGTCCACCTCACAAATAACTATCTAACCATGAAATTTATAATATCGTCATTTGTTCTCGCCTTCATTTTCACCTCATGTTCATCAAGCAAAAATGAGAAAGAAATAAGTATCGAATATACAAAAAGCATCACAGAACCTGTCTGGGTTTTCTCAAAAGAAAACACAATTAAACTCAATCAAGAGTTAGGTGCCATGAAACTCAAAGACTCATACTGGGATGACTTCGTGGACATGGACTTGAAAATTACAAAAAGAGGATGGACTATGTCTTTCGACGGCACAGGCTCGAAATCAAACTTCAGTTCCTTTAAAGAGGAAATTGAAAAAGTGACGGTGGTGGAGTCAACAGGAAGAAAACTTACATTCGAACTCACTGTTACAGAGGATGGAGTGCTGCACTCAAGATGTCTGAAGCACCCAGAGGCATCGATGGCGTATACACATAAAGAATAACTGAGTCTGCAACTGTAACCCCTGACACAGTAAGTGCGAAGCCCCCTCCAGAACTCCGCACTCGATTTGACAAACAACTAGTAACTCTCCCCAGAGTTACCGTTATATAATGTGTCTGTCATGTCCCATTAGCTGAGACAAAAGGTTTTATTTACCAAACTTTATAACTGAGCTAGCAATCTGCCTTTCTCTAGTTCTCCCATTGCCATGAGCAAAATACGTCGCATCATAAATAAGTTTAGATAACTGAGCTCCTGTCATTTCATAGACCTGCTCATCAAGTAGGCCTGGCAGCATTGTTTGCATCACATGCCTATATGTATTATCCTTATCTAGGATATTAACAGTGTGTGTATTTAGTTTAAGTGGTTTATCCATGGCGTGCTTCTGATTAACTCTAATATTTTTGTAAAGTTTAAATGCTATATATTTTGTCAAAAAAAAGAATTACGCCTAAAAATACTGTTCATCAACCTTTATAGCCTACTCTATGTATAGCGGTCTGATACCTCTAAGCTTTAACCATAATTTGTCGCTTATTGCCAACCGACATATAACACCCTGAGTCTCATCACTCCACCTTCTGTATTTTCTTATACGCCATCGGACTCACTCCAACTTTTTGTTTAAAAACCTGGGAAAAACGTCTGGTCGAACTAAAGCCGCATACATCGCTTACCTCAGCAACACTAGAAGATGGTGATAAGAACAACTTGCGTGCGACGTTGATACGTCTGGCTAGGATGGCATCTAGAATGCTCATTTGTAATACTTTCTTGAAACGCATCTCTAAGGCCCTTCGCCCGACTCCCACTTGGCTCACCACGTCGTCCACTCCTGCAATACTGGCATAGCTAGAATGGATGAACTTCATCGCTTGCTGTAACACCACATCCCCTGCTGCATTCATGGTCGTAGACTCACGCTCTACAACGCGAATTGGTGTAGGTGAAAACATTGCCAGTTCTGAAGGTCTAGCCCCATCCATCAATTTGCCTAACATCTCAGCTGCTGCATAGCCAATCTGAGCAGCTGGAATTTCGATACTCGATAGTGGTGGCCGAGAAAGTCGACACTCCACAAGGTCGTTATCCACACCAAGGATCACCACTTCGTCAGGGACTTTAATGCCAGCCTCGATACAAATATCGGCCAAATCTCTGGCCGGCACGTCGTTAGAGCAAAATATCGCCACTGGCTTGGGTAATCCCGTCACCCAATTTCTGACCTTCTCCAATACCTTCTTTAGTTCCTTCAGCTCTGAGATTCGCGGTAAATACTCCACAAAACACGCATCCGCCTTCTTTCCAATCGTTTCATTAAATCCACTATACCGTTGTTTCGAATATTGTAGTTTAGCACTGCCTAGGTAGCCAAAATGCTCGAAACCCAAACCCATCAAATACTCGCCCGCTAGTTTCGACACCTCATAATGGTTTACGTCGACCAAGGGAAAGTTCACCATCGACAGCGAATCCGTCGTATTGACTACTGGAATATCGAGCTTACGTATCGCTTCCGCTACATCCATATCATAGAAGTGACCAATGACGCCGTCAGGTTTCCAATCACTAATCCATTGGACTGCATCGACAGATGGTGAGGAATCATGAAAAATCCAGTCCTTACGTTTCTGGCTATAGGCGTATACCCCTTCGATCACATCTCTGTTATAGCCAATGTTTTTACTCATCAACAGTGCTATACGTTTCAGTTGAACCATAAAAACAGGTGTAGAGAATTTCGTATAATATGCAATAACGATTCGTATTACATCGTTTCGACATCTTTAATTCATGCTATGTTGTAGCCATGTCTGATCATTTTCCAACTATCCCTAAGATCCAATACGAAGGAACCTCTTCAACCAACCCGCTAGCGTTTCATCATTATAACCCTGATGAAATGATCATGGGCAAGTCGATGAAGGACCACCTTCGCTTTGCTGCACCATACTGGCACGTCATGCGTAATGACCTCAGTGACCCATTCGGTGACGGCACCGCCTTGATGCCTTGGGATGACAAATCCGACAGTCTGCAAAATGCTCTCAACAGAGTGCCTGTATTCTTCGAGTTCCTCGATAAGATGGGCATCGATTACTATTGCTGGCATGATCGCGATATCGCTCCTGAAGGAAAGACACTCAGCGAAACACACGATAATTTAGCTGCAGTCTGTGATCTCCTGGCACAACACCAACAAAGTAGCGGCAAGAAACTCCTCTGGGGCACATCATGCCTATTCAGCCATCCTCGCTATGCACATGGTGCTGCCACTAGCCCAGATGCTCGTGTTTATGCCTACGCAGCCTCTAACGTTAAACATGCTCTTGAACAAACTCACCGCCTAGGTGGCGAAGGCTACACCTTCTGGGGTGGACGTGAAGGTTATGCGACCTTGCTCAATACCGACATGAAACGCGAACTCGATCACCTCGCTGTCTTTTTCCACATGGCCGTTGATCATGCGAAGCAAATCGGTTTTAAAGGACAGTTCTACATCGAACCGAAACCAAAAGAGCCTAGCACTCACCAATACGATTCTGACTCAGCTGCCTGCCTAAACTTCTTGCGTGAATACAATTTACTCGATCACTTCAAACTGAATATCGAAACCAACCACGCCACGCTTGCTGGTCACACCATGCAGCACGAACTCGATGTTGCCCTCGGTGCCAATGCTCTTGGTTCTATCGATGCCAACCAAGGTGACGAACTCATCGGTTGGGACACTGACCAATTTCCTACCGATATCTACATGGCGACTCAGGTGATGATACGTGTCCTTAACATGGGTGGATTCACAACAGGTGGCCTCAACTTCGATGCAAAGAGACGCAGAGAGTCTCATCAGCTTGATGACCTTTTCTACGCTCACGTCGGCGGTATGGACACCTTTGCACGCGGTCTAAAGATTGCTTCTAAGATTGTCGAAGACGGAAAGTTCGAAGACTTTGTTAAACTACGTTACTCAAGTTTTGATTCAGGAATGGGTGCCAAGGTGGAAGCCGGCACTGCTAGCCTCAACGAACTCAGTGAGTATGCGATGAGCATCGAGCCACCTGCATTAGATTCAGGTCGCCAAGAGATGTTGGAAAACATGCTCAACAACTACATCGTTTAATTAAACTAACACACCTGCTATGTTTCTGGGCTTCGACGCATCGACGCAAAGTTTCTCTGCTATCATCCTCTGCCCAAAACTGGGCAAAGTGGTAGCTGAGGAAAGTGTTCACTTTGGTTCTGAACTCCCCCACTATGACAGCCCATCAGGCTTTCTAAAGTCGGATAACCCACACCAAGTGCATGCCAATCCCTTGATGTGGATCGAAGCATTAGACTTGCTCCTAGGCAAACTCAAATCCAGTGGAGCCCCATTAGATCAAGTCCGTGCCATTTCCGGGGCCGGTCAACAACACGCCACAGTCTATCTCAAGGAAAACTTTCCAGAGACACTGAGATCACTCAATCCTGAAATTCCATTAGTCGACCAGATCAAACCCACGCTCAGTCGCATAACATCCCCGATCTGGATGGATGCCTCGACTCAGTCCCAGTGCGAAGAGATCTCAAACTCTGTGGGCAGCGACCAACGCGTCTGCAACATCAGTGGATCCATTGCCACCCCACGCTTTAGTGGCCCACAAATTCGTAAGTTCTATCAATCTGAACCAGAAGCATACTGTGACACAAGCCACATTCATCTGGCCTCATCATTTTTAGCATCGATCCTTGCAGGTCAGCTAGCTCCCATTGATCCAGGTGACGGCTCAGGGATGAATCTACTAGACTTAGAAAAGCAACAATGGAATGAGCAACTTCTCACTGCCACAGCCCCAGAGCTCAACAGTAAACTACCTAACATAGAGACTACAGGAAGCGAAGTAGGACCCATCGCAAACTACTTTGTAGAACGTTACAACTTCTCACCTGAATGCATGAGCCTCTCATGGACCGGTGACAACCCAGCGAGCCTAGTAGGCATGGGAGCATCACAATCAGGTCAAATAGTAATCAGTTTAGGCACTAGCGACACATTATTCGCCGCCATGCAGACTCCTGTGACCGACCCTAAGGGCTATGGTCATGTCTTTGGTAACCCACTAGGTGGCTTCATGAGCCTCACATGCTTTGCCAATGGCTCATTGGTGCGTGAGAAAATTAAAGACCAACTCAAAATTAGTTGGGACCAATTCGCAGCCTTAACAATCACTGATTCGGACCGCGACGCATCACAAGTTTGCCTCCCCTTCATGGTGCCAGAAATCACCCCAAAAACGGACTCATCTGAGATTCTAACGAATGGCTGGGATTTCGCATCGGCCTCGCCAACAGAACAGATCACCACTCTCTTAGAAGGTCAATTTTTTAACATGTGGCATCACATGCAATGGATGAAACTACTACCCGAGACCATCTACGTCACCGGAGGAGCTTCACAAAACCCAGCCATCCTCCAATTGATTGCCAACATCTTTCAATGCTCAACCATGCGACTGCAAGTGGGCAGCTCTGTCGCACTAGGTGCAGCGATCATAGCGGCAAAGAACAATGGCCATTCGATCGAATCTCTCTCAGAGCAATTTTGTGACAATTTCTCTACTCCATCCACTCCTACAGTTGCAGCCGACCATTATGCTCCGAGACTACAACAGTTTATCGACCTTCTAGAGGCTTCCACCTAATGAGCCAAAGCATCAAGTCAGCGATTCGCATTAACAACCGTAATCCGAATCACCATTTGTGGCTTAACCGTGAAGTCTGGTGGTGCCACTTCACAGTGCATGAAAATAAAGTAGCAAGGCGGATGAGATTTTCCCTAAAAACGGCGGACATCGAATTAGCACGTCAGCGTAGGGATCGAATC
>CAXMOB010000196.1:0-8432 GCA_964194815.1 Vicinamibacteria bacterium
ATTACTTCTTCAGCATGTCAACCAATGTGCGACCCATGTTTGATGGAGTCTCAGACACTGCGATACCACATTCAGCGAGGATACGCTTCTTAGCAGCTGCTGTGTCGTCTTCACCGCCAACGATTGCACCAGCGTGTCCCATACGGCGTCCCGGAGGGGCTGTAGAACCTGCGATGAAACCAGCGATTGGCTTCTTACAGTTTTCAGCAGCCCAACGAGCAGCTTCTGCTTCTGCGTTACCACCGATTTCACCGATCATGATGATTGCTTCAGTCTCGTCGTCGTCGTTGAACATCTTGAGAACGTCAAGGTGTGAAGTTCCGTTGATTGGATCTCCACCGATACCAACACATGTTGACTGGCCGTAACCGAGCTCTGTGAGCTGGTAAACTGCCTCGTATGTAAGTGTTCCAGAACGTGAAACAACACCTACGTTACCACGCTTGTGGATGTAGCCTGGTGCGATACCGATACGGCAACCACCATGTGAGTCTTTACCAGTTCCTGGAGTTACGACACCTGGGCAGTTAGGACCAATAAGACGAGTCTTAGAGCCAGCCATTGCTGCCTTAACACGCATCATGTCTGCGACTGGGATTCCCTCAGTAATTGCGATAACGAGATCCAAGCCTGCGTCAACCGCCTCGAGGATCGCATCAGCCGCGAACGGAGGTGGAACGAAGATTGCTGAAACTGTAGCACCTGATTGGTATGCAGCTTCTGAAACTGTGTCGTAAATTGGAGTCGCTGCGCCGAATGTCTGTCCACCCTTGCCTGGTGTTACACCAGCAACGATCTGTGTGCCGTAATCGATAGAAAGCTGAGCGTGCTTACCACCAAATCCACCTGTGATACCCTGAATGAGCACCTTGGTGTTTTCATCTACTAAAATAGCCATAATTTTTTATGATTTAAGAATTAGAAATTAAGAATTAACCGTTAACTGCAGCAACGATCTTTTGCGCTGCGTCATTAAGGTTGTCTGCGCCGATCACTGCAAGATCAGAAGCTTCGATAAGTGCCTTACCTTGAGCAACGTTTGTTCCCTCGAGACGAACTACGAGTGGAATAGTGAGCTCAAGTTCAGCTGCGGCTGCGAGGATACCTTCAGCAATGATGTCACACTGCATGATACCACCGAAGATGTTCACAAGAATGCCTTCGACCTTAGGGTCAGAAAGGATGATCTTGAATGCTGCTGCAACCTGTTCTTTAGTTGCACCACCACCTACGTCGAGGAAGTTTGCTGGCTCACCACCGAAGTGCTTGATGATGTCCATCGTTGCCATTGCAAGGCCCGCACCGTTGACGAGACAAGCGATGTTGCCGTCGAGACCGATGTAGTTGAGGTCAAATGTAGATGCTTCAACTTCACGAGGATCTTCCTCAGAAGTGTCACGCATTGCCACGATCTCTGGGTGACGGTAAAGTGCGTTGTCATCGAAGCCGAACTTGGCGTCGAGTGCTAGAACGTCACCTGTAGGAGTCACAACCAATGGGTTGATCTCTACCATGTCACAGTCACATGAGATGAAGAGCTTATAAAGATTCTTGATAAGCTTAGAAAATTGCTTCGCCTGATCGCCTGATAGCTCAAGAGCTTTAGCAAGTTTACGCACTTCGAATGGCTGAAGGCCAGCGAGTGGGTGAACGAACTGACGAACGATCTTATCAGGTGTGTTCTCAGCAACTGCTTCGATGTCCATACCACCTTCGGTAGACACAACGATCACAGGCTGTGAAGATTCACGATCGAGAAGGATCGCGAGGTAAAGCTCACGAGAAATGTCAGCGGCCTCAGCAATCATCACTTTAGAAACAAGACGCCCTGCTTCACCAGTCTGGTGAGTCACGAGTGTTTGCCCAAGCATCTGTGCTGCAAGTTCGCCAGCTTCCTGCGGAGTCTTAGGGAAGTGTACACCACCCTTGAAACCGTTCTTGAAAGTGCCTTTACCACGGCCCCCTGCGTGAACCTGTGCTTTAATTACAAGGTCACTACCACCAATTGACTTGGCTGCAGCTTCCGCTTCTTCAGCTGTGCTTGCTACCATCCCATTGGGACTTGGCACACCGAACTTTTCAAATAGCTCTTTAGCTTGATACTCGTGAATATTCATTGCATCGATTCCGCCATCATGGCGTTACGTCGCCTTCTAGTTTTGAACCAACATCCGGTCAAGATGAAACACTTTAATTAACCAATATTTTTCGTCTTTTAGCCAATAGAACCCTCACGCAACGTTTCGCACTCAACTCATCTAACCAAGCTATTCTGTCAACATTACTTAAGTATTTAGAACATTTTACCATCGTCTTGCATTTTTCTATGGCGGAATACAGATAATTGTGTTCTCGTAGTCATCAACAAATCGTTAGATCATGGACTTAGACCTCATTGACACCCACATAGACCTTCAGTCAACCAAGCCTCGAGAAATCGAGGAAGCTATGGAAGACCCATTCGCAGTTCGCTTCATTCCCGACTCTCTTATCGGAGGGAATGAACCACGCTACTTCCTCATCGGCAAAACTGTCGCCCAGCGCGTTCTCTTCCTTTGCTTTAATACAGATGGAAAAAAGGCGAAAATAATTGCAGCCCGTGACACCAGTGAAGAGGAAGCCATGTTCTACGACCGTAACTACCATAGCTTCAAATAATCTTATACCATGGAAACAATTAACGCATGGACCGACGTTCCAGACTTTGAATCTCACGCTGACGAAGCTGATTTTTGGGCAAACCATTGCCTCTCCCCGAAACTTCTTTCAGGCTCAAGACACGAAACTGACGGCAAAGAGTCTACTACGATCACTCTTCGCTTCGACCCACGCATGCTATCTAGCATCAAGCGCATGGCTCGCTCACGCTACCTCAACTACCAATCGATGATGAAACAATGGCTTTCTGAAAGATTAGAAGAAGAAGTGCGTAAGATTCCTGATAACAAACAATGACCAACATTCTCACCCTCCCATTCAAGTTTGCCCCCCGCAAGTTTAGTTTCTACCCCATCATGTGGGGTATCTGGCTCGCCACTTTATGGTTTCTTTCCTCCCGTAAGCCGAGCCTAGTCCCCAAGATCGAAATCCCCCACCTCGATAAAGTGCTACATTTTGGCTATTTTGCCTGTGGTGCAATACTACTAGCGGGTTGCTTAGTGCTCCTCAAAAAGACCACATTCCGCCCACTCTCGATTATCCTCATCTGCTTTACAGTAGGAGCCTGCGTTGGAGCACTCGATGAATACCACCAAAGCCATGTAGAAGGCCGATCTGGTAACGACCCATGGGACTGGACCGCTGACTGCATGGGTTCCATTGCCGGCTCAGCCTACATGCTATGGGGCTGGCGTAAGAAAAAAGAGACCTCAAGCTAGTCATCAAAAGGCACTGTTCAATTGGTATTATACGGGATACGCCGCAGCGATCTTGTCAGCCCATTCTTTTGCCTTCTGAGTGAAAGATTTATCAAGATCCTTATAGGAAATACCACGTGACACATTGATCGTATCAGGTGCTGTGCGCCCTCTTTCAGACATATTGCCCAAATCTCCACCTTGTGCACCCAGTCCAGGTATCAACAACGGGAAATCTTGCAGTCTGTCTAGCACCTCAGTGCTCGCGTTGGTTAAACCAACCACCATACCGACATCTGTTGCACGCCCTTCTTTAGCTGCACGCACAGCTAAGTCTTGCACCAATTCGAACACGTAGCGGTCTCCGACCATTTGACGCTGAAAATCTGCACTTCCAGGATTAGAGGTCACAGCAAGGATGTAGATACCCTTACCCTCCCAATCGAGGAATGGCTCGATCGAGTCGTATCCAAGGAATGGATTCAGGGTCACCGAATCAACTCCCCAATTCTCAAAATAAGATTTTGCGTAATACTTCTGCGTCTCGCCAATGTCACTACGTTTTGCATCGAGAATGACCGGCACGTCTTTCGGCATGTCTTTTAACATCTCCTCGAGCATCTCTAGCCCACGCAAGCCCATGGCTTCGAAATACGCCATATTTGGCTTAAAAGCTGCCGCATGTTCCCATGTCTCTCCCACCAAACGCTTCAAAAACTCAGGAATCGCCTCAACGCCACCAGACAAATCTGGACGCGGGTCAATTCCCACACAAAGTCTAGAACCGGTGACTTCAATTCTTTTTTGGAGCTTTTCGTTGTAACGCATCGGCCGACTCTACCTCCAAGAATTTAAACATCAAGCCCATTTAGCCTCTCATAGCGAGTTGACACAACCCCTCACTATGCCTTATAAATAGACCATGAGCCTTGGATCATCGCCAAATTCCCCAATACCGCAGACACAAGCGTCGAAGCGGGCATTGCCCAATATCACAGCCAGTGACATCTCGATCCCCGCACTTGCCAAAAAGGAAATAGCAGATCGTCAAGCAGATGTCGCTAAACGTCAAAAAGCCAATCCAATGGCCCCAGACGATAATGGCCTCAACTCATCTGGACTGCCAAGCTCACAAGTCTATTACGAACGAAAAGAACAGCCCGTTCACACCTCTGCGATCATCCCTATTACTAATAGCCGTATATGGATCCGCATCATCTCGATTGGCGCCCTTTTACTCTCATTCTTCTGGATCAAAGAAGCAGTCGATGGCTTACGCTTCCAATCAGGAGCTGCCTATGGAGCACTCAACTTGATCCAACTTGTGCTCAGCTTCTTCTTCTTCATTCTGCCCGCCTACAAACTCTGGCAATTGGTCAACGAGATCAACTTACTAGAACACGATCGCGACGAATCCGCTATCGCTAGTGTGCTCTATGCCCACGGACAACTCTGGAAATACGCGGGTATCGCAGTTCTAGGAGGTGTTGCATTTTGTGCCGCCAATAGCATTTTCCCAAAAATCGCGGGTATCTTTAGGCTCTAAGCCACATTTTATCGGGTTTTTTTTGGAAACCTCTTGACCAGCCATGCTAAAAGTGTACTTCTCCTCACCCACACAATCCAATTTTAAAATTTATGTCAAAAGTTTGCAGCATCAGAGGTTCAAAAGTTCGTATCGGCCGTAGAATCCACCGTTCAGGTCTAGCCAAGAAAAAAGGCGGTATCGGTCGTCACGTAACTAAGACAGTCAAGCGCACCGTTACACCTAACCTTCAGACGAAGCGTATCTTCGTTCCTGAGTTGGACCGTTTCATTAAGCTAAAGATTTCAGCTAAGGCACTTAAGACCATCAACAAGAATGGTGCTTACGTTACGCTCAAGAAGGCTGGTCTTATCTAATATCCTTTAGATAAAGCACTTTCTCAAAAGCCCATAGGTTCCGCCTGTGGGCTTTTTCTATTGGCCCCACTCCTCTAAATCTTGCAACTGCAGGTTTTAGACACAAAGTCCTTGAAACTATCCCCACCATCCTCCATGTTGCCAGTGATCAAAACGTGACATTCACGTTCAACTATCCAACACATTTATCAATATGTCATCTTATGACCTTATCGTGATTGGCGGAGGCCCTGCAGGCTATGTAGGCGCTATCCGTGGAGCTCAACTCGGCAAGAAAGTCGCCTGCGTTGAAATGGAACGTGCTGGCGGAACATGCCTCAACTGGGGCTGTATTCCCACTAAAGCACTCCTCAAAAATGCTGAGCTATATCAAACACTCACCAAGAAGGCTAAGGAGTTTGGTATTTCTTTCGAAAACCTTCAGTATGACTGGTCTACAGTCATCAAGCGTTCACGCAAAGTTTCTGGCCGCCTCGCTGGCGGTATCGAGTTTCTCTTCAAGAAGAACAAGGTCGACTACATCCGAGGAGTAGGTAACATCCTAGGTGACGGTAAAGTTGAAGTTGTGGCTGCCGACGGCACCAAGCAAATCATCGAATCCAAGAACATCATGGTAGCTACTGGTTGCAAGTCACGTGCTCTTCCACCACTTCCATTCAATGGCAAGTCAGTGATCTCTTCTAAGGAAGCGATGATCCTTGAGACTCAGCCTAAGGAAATGGTGATCATCGGAGCAGGTGCTATCGGTGTTGAGTTTGCTTACATCTACAATGCATTCGGCACCAAGGTCACGCTTATCGAAATGATGCCAAACCTCCTCCCTGTAGAAGACGACGAAATCGGTGCTGAAATCACTAAGTCATTCAAGAAGCAAGGCATCAAGTGCCTCACCAATGCTAAAGTCACTGGCACTCAAGACAATGGTGACTCAGTCACTCTTACTGTGGAAACTGCTGAAGGTTCAGAAACAGTTACTGCTGAGGTTTGCCTCGTGGCAATCGGTGTTGCTCCTGTCCTTCCTGGTGGCCTCGAACCTGAACTCGACCGCGGCTTCATCAAAGTGGACGACCGCTACCAGTCAACTATCCCAGGCGTTTACGCTACAGGTGACATCTCTGGCCCACCATGGCTCGCTCACACTGCTTCATTCGAAGCCACTCAGTGCGTTGAAGGCATGTTTGTCGAAGGTCACACACCACGTCAAGTGGGTAACTTCCCTGGCTGCACCTACGCTCACCCACAGGTGGCATCAGTCGGTAAGACTGAGCGTGCACTTAAGGAAGATGGTGTTGACTACAAAGTCGGTAAATTCCCATACGCTGCCATGGGCAAAGCACAGGCATCTGGTGACACAGAAGGCTTTGTGAAGCTTCTCTTCGGTAAAGAACACGGCGAACTCCTCGGTGCTCACATCATCGGCGATAATGCTACCGAACTCATCGCCGAAATGGGCCTCGCACTTGAGATGGAACTCACTACTGACGAGATCCACTCAACCATCCACGCCCACCCAACACTTGCGGAAGCGATCCATGAAGCGACACTCGACGCTGACGATCACGCCATCCACATCTAATCGGAAGTGATTCAATACAATTTAGGGTCAATGCCAGCAACGGCGTTGACCCTTTTTTGCGTTATACCAGATGCGAGTATACCCTTAAACGGTTTTGACAACCTCAGTGCCTGTGTTATGTATAATATCCGTATGAAAAACTCTAAAGACAAGAGCAAAACCCTTCCTTTGATTCTAGTAAGTTTGCTAATAATTGTAGTTTTTTTAGGTGTGCGATATTACACTCAATTGAGTGATGTAGAAAATTCAATAACCTCTCCGAATGAGGAAGAACATGAAAAAGAAGACGTAGAACCAATCCTCATGAAAGATGGGTATGTAGATGTCATGGCTATGGGGACTAGAAGACTAAAAAAACTCCCCGATTACAACGCCTTACAAGACCCATATTTAGACGAACCGTATTTCGAGCATGAGGTGGATATATTTGACCCATCTATTGTTGAAATAAATTATGATAAACAGCAAACAGTAGCTTGGGAAATACCTGAGGACGATATGACAATTGATTTACGTGAGAATGGTCGATGGCCAGCTTATGAAATGTCCTTAGATCAGTTGAAAAAAGATGGGGAACTTTTTGATCTTGAGGAATGGGCTTTGAATCCCAAACGTATCGAGAAGAAAAAAAAGGATATCAGAGCCAGTTTTTTCACCTATTTGATGAAGCTGCAAAAGCTGGAGAAAACCTCCGCAACCACAAAATTTATAGGAGGATTCGGAGCTAAAATAAACTCTGATATAAACCCTTATTTTGGACACACATTCAACGATGACTTCAAAGAAGCTCATGAACAATTCATGGATGCCCTTTTACATGAAATGATTTTGGTGGATAAGTTTATTACCCATCCTGATTATGCATTGAGAGGCATAGCTTTTTATAGAGGATACGACCTCATGGGAGCCATTGGATATAATAAATACCTCACGAAGAGACAGAAAGCGGCTCTAATTTATACACTAGGAGAATGGCATGTAGTTCCTAATATTTTTAATGCCAGTCCTCAAAGGCAATTTGGGGAACATAAAGATCAAATTTATACGGGGGTTTGTGCCGCATATACAGATGGGTCAATCCCTGAGTCTAAATATATGATTAAATACGGAGACTTAATCATAAAGGAACAGCTCAGGAAACATGATTTTCGGGGAGCCAATTTCCATAGGTTGGTATCAGCTGAATACCACTTAGAACAAAATAAAATAGAGTCCGCAGAAAAAGTGATGCAGACCTACGATATTGAACACGAGTATAGTAAAAGTCGTAGACTCCAAATAATGAAAGAAATTAAAATACTAAAAAAGTAAATCCTTTCACCTCAACAACTTCACCCTTAAAGCTATCGATAAAAGTAAGCTCCCCAAGGCCATTAAATTTGAACATCAAAAAGCACACTTCCAAAGCTTCTTCATCAACACCAAGACTCACAAAAAAAGTTCAACTTGTTTTCAACCGTTACACTGCCCTGTGCATGTGTCACTCCAAACAATCCCTGCGCATCCTCGACAAACACGGAAAACTCATCTGGAAGAACCAAACCCAACTCGAGGGGTCTATGAAATTTGCTGTAATCCCCGTTAAAGATTCGCAAACT
>CAXMOB010000197.1:0-4393 GCA_964194815.1 Vicinamibacteria bacterium
GTTCAAATGGTATAAGAAGACGGGGCGGTGGCATTTTGCCGCGGCAAACCCTTAGTTATCCTGCACAGCTCCATTGCGACACTAGGTATTTCAGCCTATTGTAAACGATCCCATCCCTTTATATTCAAGGGAAAGCCCTCCTATCCGCATATTTTGTCCTCTTTTTGACAGTATTTGCTATTGCAATTCAGTCTCAACTAGCGTTAGTTGTTCATAACATCCGCTATGAAACCATTCTCCGCCAAAAAAGTCGTTGTCGACAGTGTTCAGACCCTTGCCCAAGCAAGTGTTGGCTGTCGCTTACGTATCGAGGCGGTAAAAGGTCAAGCATGTCAGCAGCTGCGCGACATGGGATTTTGCGAAACGATGGAAGTTGAAAAGCTTTCCAACGGCCGTAACATGGTCTGCACAGTGTGCGGAACCAAACTTGCTTTAAGCAAGAAGCTTGCTGACCAAATCACCGTTTGCCCGGTGTAATTATATTTCCTGAGCCATGTCTGCCACTTCGACACCTCACCGCATCGCCCTTGTTGGTAATCCAAACTCTGGCAAAACCACTCTCTTTAATGCCCTTACCGGCGAAAACCAAAAAGTAGGCAACTACTCTGGGGTCACTGTCAGTAAAAAATCGGGGACATTCCGCACTCCACACGGTCGCCAAATCGAATTGATAGACCTTCCAGGCTGCTATTCGCTCAGTCCCAACTCGCCGGACGAAGAGGTCACACTTAATGTGCTACTCGGCGACATGGACGGTGAAGATCGCCCAGAGCTCGTCATTTGTGTGGTCGATGCCTCCGCACTAGAACGTCACCTCAACTTGGTGCTTCAAGTCATTGAACTCAAGGTGCCAGTCGTTCTAGCTCTCAACATGGTCGACCAAGCCGAATCCGATGGCATTCGACTCGACCCCGCCGCACTTTCCGAAGAGCTCGACATCCCTGTTGTGCCAATGCAGGCGAATAAGAAAAAGGGCATCATTGAACTGAAACAATCGATTCGTTTCCCACTTCCCCACGTTCCAGATGCACCTTGGGTAAAATCTAATGAGGACGCCACCGCCGAACACCGGATCTCAAAAATTAAAGACATCTGCTCGATCTCAGCAAGAAGAGAGTCCGATGACAGCCTCAGTTTTACCGACAAAATCGACGCCTACCTACTCAACCCATGGTTTGGCTGGCCAACACTGATCGGCACCATGCTGGTGGTCTTCTTTGCTCTCTTCACACTCTCCGAATACCCAATGGGATGGGTGGAGTCTGGCTTTGGGGCACTTGAAACTTGGGTAGAGTCCTTTATGCAAGAAGGCGATTTACGTGATCTCATCACCGGCGGCATCATCGCCGGTCTAGGAGGCACCGTTGTTTTCCTCCCTCAAATCATCATCTTATTCTTCTTCATCGGCCTAATGGAAAGCACTGGCTACATGAGCAGGGCCGCCTATATCATGGATGGCTTGATGGCGAAAGCCGGCCTCAGCGGAAGAGCATTCCTGCCACTTCTCAGTAGTCACGCCTGCGCCATCCCTGGCATCATGGGGGCTCGCACTATCAACAGTGCAAAAGAACGCCTCATCACCATTCTCATCGCTCCTTGGATGAGCTGCACCGCACGCATTCCAGTCTACACCACCATCATCGCCCTTTTACTCCCGGGTCATAGTGTTTGGATCAAGGCATGCATCATGCTCGGCATCTACAGTGTCGGCATCATCACCTCGCTCATTGCAGCTCGCTTACTACGCACCCAGCTCAAAGAAGATGAGGAAGAAAACCACTTCATGCTGGAGCTTCCTCCCTATAGAAAGCCACAACTCAGCTACTTACTCCGCCACATCGTAGATCGAGGCCTCTCCTTCCTCAAGCGTGCAGGAACCGTTATTTTAGGCATCTCAATTATCCTATGGGCACTTCAAACGTACCCCAAGCCTGCCGCTGGTAGCGAAGCCGCTGACAACTCGGCTATCGCACTAGAACAATCCTACATGGGCCAAATCGGCAAAGGCGTCGAGCCCATCGTTGAGCCACTTGGATACGACTGGAGAACCGGAACCGCGGTAATGGCATCATTCGCCGCACGTGAGGTCTTCATTTCAAACCTAGCCATCACCTACCGTGCTGAAGATGATGACGAACAAGTGCAAGATCGTAAACTACGCGAAAAACTCGCGGCCGCCACTTGGCCCGACGGCAGAAAGCTCTACACCCCGCTCACACTCATCAGTCTCCTCATTTTCTTCATCTACGCCCTTCAGTGTTTCCCAACGACTATCGTGGTGATGCGTGAAACTAATTCGTGGAAATGGGCAGCCGCCCAACTAGTCGGCATGTCGACTTTTGCCTACGTCGCCGCACTCATCGTCTATCAAACAGGAAGGCTCCTAGGCTATGCGTGATCCTCAAACGATCGCCGCGTTAGCTATCGTTGCCCTCACCTTGGGCATCTTCATCTACCGTATCTTTTTCAAAAAGAAAACATCTGGCAGCTGCGGAGGCGGCTGCGATTGCCCAGTTAAACCAAAAGCTGAGCCAAAAATCGAACCCAAAGACTAACGACATCCTAGTGCACCAACTACCTTAGAACTACGCATATGTAAGTTGATAGAAATCTCGTCTGGGTGAGTTGAAAATTAGCCTCCTGTCGTCGGGTTGCAAGAGCACTTGCTCCTTTTGTTCAATAGCTTCGTTGCTCGTCAATCGTGCATGAGTATGCACTCAATCCTCACGCCTTACTCTTGAGCAAAATGAGCTGCACATATCCGAAGTTCTAAGGTAGTCGCAGCACTAGAGTAGTTCGTTTGCGAACTTACCAGCGATTGGGGTGTCAGAAAAGACGATGCAGTTGCTTAGTTCTGCGTCACTGGTGACCGTTGTATTTGGCCAAAGGATCGAGTTTCGTAGTTTGGCTGTTGGGGCGACCGTTGCAGTGGGATCTATAAAATTACTTGAGCTGTCAGCGTCAGAGTGCTGTTGGTGGATCTGGCGGTAGGTATCAATCGTGCCGATGTCGTGCCAGCTTGCGGAGTCGACATTGAAGGCACCGAGTTGTGAGCATTTGGCGAGTTCGATGAATGCTGGGATGATAGAGATTTTCTGCTCAGCTGGGATGAGGTCGAGGATTTCAGGGGATATGCAATAGATGCCGGTGAACTGGTGGTTACCAGGGTGACGATCTAGAAGGTTTCTGAGGTCGGTGACTTGCTGGTCTTCGACAGCGATGTTGCAGTTCGGGCCAGTTGACTTGACGGCGAGGGTGGCGATATTACCTGATTGGACGTGGGCTTCCATCAAGCCCGTGAGGTCGATATCTGTGATGATATCGCCATTGAAGACGAGGATGGGGTCGCTGCCGATGAAGCTTGCGATGTTTTTGATGCCGCCGCCGGTTTCGAGTAATTCAGGTTCATGAAAGAATTCGATGGGAGCTCCATCGAAGGAGTGATGGGGAAATGCCGTTTGCCATGTGTCGGGGAGGTGGTGTGTGTTGATGGCAAAAGTATCGATCCCAGCCTGCATACAATGGCGAAGAGCGTGGTGGACTAGTGGCTCATTCCAGACCGGCACAAGCGGCTTAGGGAGAACATCTGTGAGTGGTTTCAAACGTGTGCCGAGGCCAGCACCTAAGATGAATGCTTTGTGGATGTTCATATGGTGAGAACGCATGTTATTTACGAGGGCGAATCGCTTGCATGATCTCGTAGTTTTGGTAACCCATAAAAGCGAATAGTATGACTATAAAGAGTTGAGCGGTGCTAATTCCCCAAGCGATCATTAGGATGGCGATGACTAGACTGATGGTGTGAGCAAGACGCTGGTTACGGATGAACGAATGCATGATTTGACCTCCGTCTAATGGGAAGACTGGGATGAGGTTAAAGATCCCCCAAATGATATTAATGACCAATCCAAGGCGGAAGAACTCTGTGATTAAGGTGGAGCCTTCTGGGTCAAGACGAGGCAGCAGGAAGTGGCTTGAGACATAAAACACGACAGCTAGGAAGAAGTTGGTGAATGGACCTGCTGCTACCATGATAACGTGCTTCCATTTTGTAAAACTAGCACCAGGGAATGAGGCTAGTCCACCGAAAGCGACGAGGCTGATTTCAGGTCTGCATCTAGTAAATTTTCTGCCGGTTAGGGCGTGGCCTAACTCATGGCAGAGGATGGAAAGGAAGGCGATGAGCACGAAAAGTGCTATCAGGATAAACAAAGCTTGTCCTTGTGCTTTTTGATTAATGAGGTAGCCAAAGAGTGCCATGGAGAGCCAGAACATAGGCTGTACTCTGACGGGTATTCTGAAGATATTAAATTCGAACATGAGATAAAATGGTTAATGGTACTGGAAGACCTCCAGTGGGAAAAAATTAGCGTCAGCTTCCTCCACCAAATTT
>CAXMOB010000198.1:0-1998 GCA_964194815.1 Vicinamibacteria bacterium
TATTTCTTGTTGTCACCTTCGTGATTTGCCTAACTTCGTCTAGCTATGCTGCTATATCTAAGAGAGTTGAAAAAGAAAAAAATAAATCCGAAGAGCCTGCAGAAGAGGAGAAGTCAGGAGAGGAAAAGCGTCGTTCCTTGAGCGATCCTGAGAGAATTGCAGCAAGAAAAGCTAGAATTGCTCAGGAGAGAAAAGAGAAGAAAGAGGCAGCGAGAAAAGCAGCACAAAGGCGGAGAAATAATAACAGGAACAATAACAATAATAATTAATGTTCAACAAAGTGACCACTTATTGAGTGGTTGTACCTGCCTTGTCTACCACGCTTTCTGTAAGTAAACCCGCTTCTCCAATGATGCGGGTTTTTCTTTGTAGTGAAAAGCCGTGTGCATTTCACTGAGAATATCCGGAGCCTCACGGTAATCGTTTTTTTTGATTTGGAGTGTGAATAGGGTTTGTGGTCATCACTCCGATGACTCGAGAGCCGAGTGTCGTTTTCTACACGAAAGAGCCGTGAGTGGGCAATGTCATCAATGAGTAGGTTGACAATACCCTCCAGTTTGCCTAAAGCTACTATAAATCTTTAGGACATTAGTTGGATGAAATACGTGGGGAATCTAAAGTCGTTAATAGAAGGCTAAATAGTCATTAAGTGCGGGAAGTGTCTGCAAATCAATAATTACCTAGAAATAAAAAACATGTCTAATGAATCAAAGCCACAGTCATTAAAAATACATATTAACCAGCCCGATCCGCTTGACCGAGCTAATACATATCTTTCCTACATTCAAACGAATCATTCAGGTATGGAAGGAGATGTTGTCTATACTGCTACAGGTAAAGAAATCTCGGAAATTATAAAGAATGCGATGTATCATGCCCACTCAAATGGACGTGCTAGAGAGCGGCAACTTGGATCACCTCTAATTAGATCTAAGGAAGACTAATTTTCATTACTCTCACCTTAACTAGTGAGGTTTTATTTGAGTTCTTGAAAGGGGAGTTGTTTGGTGGTTTAATCTCACGCATGAGTAAGTTGACACTACCGTGGAGGGTGATGAAACACCTAGTTGTTTTACAGCTGTTTACCATGCCACTGTGTGCAGAAGGCGAGAAATACAAGATCACAGCACGTGCATCTGAGATTGATCAGAGAACGAAAGAGTATCCAGATATTGGATACGTCTTTTCTAAAAAGGGGAAGCCTGCCGATAACCAGCTCGCCATGGTGGATACCGCTGTTCCTTCCAGTGGCCAGTTGGTGATCTGGTTGATGTCTCCGCCTGTGCCGCTTTTTGAACGACTGAATTCCTATGGGCATCATGCCATTCAGGTGACCTATGCTCGGCAATGGTTCAGTCAGATGGACAAGAAGCGCAAGCCAGGTGACGACGATCATTTTTCTGGGCTCAGGCTTGAAGCTGCCACTGGTAGTGATCACTCCAAGCTCATCAATATTGCTCAGCCGGATGGACTAATGGAGCGATCCTATCAGTTCGTCAAGTACCTGACTAAGGAAAACCCTGAGGGAAACTGGCAGCAGTTTCTTTCTAGCGACGGTAAGGAGCTCAACTGGGAAAAGGTCATTCTCTCCGGAGCCTCTCATGGTTCCACCACCTCGGCTCGTCTAGCGAAACATATCCGTGTAGGCCGCGTGGTGATGCTTTCCGGTCCACGAGACCAGACGGAGAAATGGCAGGCAGGGAAGTCCGCAACTCCGCCCGAGAGATTTTTCGGATTCACGCACACCTTGGACAATGGCTGGCCAGGCCATCACTACTGCCGTTCATGGTTGATGCTGGGCCTCAATAAGTTTGGCCCCATCATCAACGTCGATGATACCAAGCCACCCTACTCGAACAGCAGAAGACTGATCACCAGTGTCAATGTCGGAAATAACCCAGGTCGCGCTCACGGAGCCTCCACGCCTGGAAAGAACTCACCAAAAGCAAAGGATGGCAAACTACTCTACGAAAATGTCTGGAAATATCTCTACACCCA
>CAXMOB010000199.1:0-4284 GCA_964194815.1 Vicinamibacteria bacterium
GCCCAACTCAAAGCTGAATTCTCGAAAATGCACTTTTCCTGGAGTGGCCCTATTGCTCCTAAAAGCGGTATCTCCTACCGTATTCAAGGCCCGACACTCATCATCGAATACGCCTGCCAAAATGATGGCGACAAGCCGTTCACGCATGTCCATGCCATGTATCGCGACCCAACAAATGAGTATGGTGTGAAAACGCTAAAATAAGTTACATCCAACTCACTAAAACGACGCATACACGCCCCCTGCTTGCACGCCCCACTTGCCATTCTCAATCCGCTTTAACTGAGACGCCTTGACATTTCATTCTAGTGACTCGTTCAGTTTAGAATACCTCCTTTGAGACATTCTTAAACGCTCAACCTGCCTCAAGATGCACAAACCGTCAAGCATGCCGAACCAGGGAAGCTGCACGAACTACCGACAGAGTCATGGGCTCTGGCTCTAGCGATCTAAAGTCGAACTGAAGGGAGAGTTTAACACGCTTAATTTAGCTCGTTTTGGCCTTCCTCATCGCAATTATTAGATTTCATCTTGAATCTTATCTCACTTTAAGAAACGGTTTCGCATGCTCAGCACCAACACTGCCGAACGCTTTGGCGGCATAGCACGTCTCTACGGAGAAGCTGCCCTCAAAAGATTCACTGAAGCCCACGTCTGCATCATCGGTATCGGCGGTGTCGGATCATGGACTGCTGAGGCAATTGCTAGATCTGGCGTAGGAGCAATCACCATGGTCGACCTCGATGATATCTGTGTCACCAACATCAATCGCCAACTCCATGCGATGGACGGTCAGATCGGCAAACAAAAAACTGACGCCATGGCCGACCGCATCCGTGCGATCAATCCAGAATGTAAAGTCACCTGTGAACAACGGTTCTATAATATTAAAAATGCCGAGGATATTCTGGCACCTGGATTTGATTTCATCATCGATGCCATCGACCTCTCCTATGCAAAAACCCACCTTATTAGTGAATGTAAAAAACGAAACATTCCCGTGGTTGCCTGCGGTGGCACTGGTGGATTAAAAGATCCCACTAAAATTCAAATTGCCGACATGTCCAGGGTATTCAACGACGGCTTGCTCAAGAAAGTGCGCAACGAATTACGGGCTCACTATAATTTCCCAAAATGCGGACCCAACAGTAAGATCAAAAAATTCGGGGTCGAATGTATCTTTTCGTCCGAGTCGCCAGTCTTTCCCACCTGCGACGGTGGAACCTCGCCCCGACGAGACGAAAAAACAGAATCGCGTCTCAATTGCTCTGCGGGCTATGGTAGCATCACTCACATGACCGCCACAGTAGGGCTCTTCGCAGCCGAACGATGCCTGCAGCAACTCGCTAACTCAGTTGTATGAATTATTTCAAGATCCTGCAACAACCAGAGCAATTAGCTCTCGACCTCGATACGCTCAAAGAAAAATATCAACAACTTGCAGGTGCCAACCATCCTGATAAAGGCGGTGACGAAACAGTATTTAGAGACATCGGAGTCGCATATGATTCGTTAAAATCTCTACACCTCCGTATCAAGCACCTGCTTGAACTCAATGGTCACACCGTCGAATCTAGAGGAACGGTAAGTGATAGCGTGATGAACTTTTTTATGCCCATCGGTGACCTTGTTCAGTCGGTCGACACACACCATAAAGCTTTTGAGCAAGCTAAGTCAGCCCTGGCCAAAGCAATGCTCGCCCCCAAAACTATGGAGCTTCAGGACCAGCTGGAAAAACAAATCGACGCACTCGATGCTGAAGAACAAACTATTGCTTCCTCCATCACCAGTCAAACCCAAGCGATCGACGAGATTGCTGAGCCACTCCAAATTGCCGCTCGTGACCTCACTTTCCTCAATCGTTGGAAGGCACAACTTAGAGAGAAGTATGGTGGACTGTTCGGACTTTCAGTCTAATATCCGGTCACCGCTCCACTCTAAGAGTTTCAAATAAATCCTTTTTTGTGTCACAATCATCTTTGATAACTACAATAGACAGCAACTACTTATCCAATCATTATGAAATTATCTCCAACACTACTCACTCAGATCGCCCTCACTGCAGGGATCACCGCAACATCAGCCGCACCAATTTCAATTGGCAGTATCGCTCCAGGCGGCAAGGGCTGTGTTGTTCCAGCGATAGAAAAGAAAGTGAGTATACCTAAACAAAAATCAGCAGCTGAATTTTTCGTCAAAGCCGATATCAATAAAGATGGAAAACTCAGCAAGGAAGAATTCGATATAGCGTTCAAAGCAATAGTAGCTCAAGAAAAAGCGAAACAAGTCAAGAAACCTCACATCATCCACCCAATCGGACCTGGTGACGGATGTCCTGGTTGCGGGCTAGGCTAAACAGCTCAATTTTACTTTATGGCTCACGTCGCACTAACACTTAGGGTCATGGTGTTGGATCCATTGAGTTACCTACCACACACCCTGCTCCTTAAGTTGCTTTTCCGCAGCTTCTGGCCATCCACGGTTTGCAGCTGGAGATGCTGGAGATGGATGTAATATTTTTCCAAGTCGATATGAACGATCCGATAAGTGCTCAGCCATCACAGATTTAAGTTTCTTCTCAGCATATGCTCCCACACCAATCAAGTATTCTGGATCCAATTCCTTTATCAGCGTTGCTAAAAATGAATCACACGCCTTTTCCACGGCTAGCATTTCCTCTTTGCTGATTTTGTCAGGGGTAATATTTTTCCCACTCTCTGCCATCCACACTAATGGACAATAATTCGTCACATAGTGCTCAGCAAAAAAATCTTCCACTCTTGGGTACTTTTCAGCAAAGAGCCCCCAAAGACGTCGGCCACTCACCTCAGATTTTGGACAACCAAATCCCAATATTGGCCTTTTAGGATGCTCCACTGCAGGAGCCGGAACCAAGGCATTGATGCCCATCCAATCTGAAACAGCGGCAATCTCACCAAAGGGCACACCAGTCTGAGTCATGCCAAATGGCCCAGGGTTCATCCCCATAAACAAAACACGCTTCTTACCTGAGGCAAAACGGCGAAGATACTGAGCATGAGGCTCCCACGCGTAATCTAAAGGATTATACACATGGGTCACAGGATCACTGAACCTCAACCCTTCTAATGCGCTGACCAGACCTTTACTCGCTTCAATGATTACTTCCGCCATGGCCAATTCTTCTACACAGAAATACAATTTGCAATATCTCTATGCCGATTTATGCACACATACAGACGTATAAATGCCTGCATGTTCTTGCAATTTGTTTCCCTCTCCACTAAACCGTCAACAGAAACTAATTCAGTTTTATTAAAATTATGGAAGGTATTGCAGTCATGACATCAGGGGGCGACGCAGCAGGGATGAATCCTGCAGTTAAGTGCGTAGTCGACTATTCTCGCCAAATGGGCTTTAAGCCCTTCATCATCCGTAATGGTCTTCGGGGCCTCATTGATGATGATATTAAGGAAGCCACACGTGAAGATGTCTCCGGTATCATGCACCGTGGTGGAACTCTTTTCCGCTCCTCACGCTCAAAGCGTTTCTTCGATATAAAGTATCGCCAACAAGCATACGACAACCTTAAGAAACACGGCATTTCTAAGCTTATTGTCATCGGTGGTGATGGATCATTCGCCGCGCTGAACCAGTTTTACAATGATTTCAAAGTCCCATTCTCTGGTATACCTGCAACTATCGACAACGATATTCCAGGAACAGACTACTGTCTAGGTGTTGATACAGCACTGAACGTGATTCGTGAATCCATCGATTCCATTCGCGACACAGCACAGTCATTCAGCCGTGCATTCGTTATCGAAACAATGGGGCGCCATTGTGGCTACCTAGCAATGGCTAGTTCACTTGCTTCAGGTGCAGAAATTTGCCTCGTTCCTGAAATCGAATACGACCTCGATAGCATCGGTGAACGCCTTCGTAAAGATGTAGATTCTGGACGCGACTACATCATAGCAGTTGTTGCAGAAGGAACCAACATGGCCGATTACATGACACGCTGGATTAAAGACAATCTCGACATGGACGCTCGCCTCACCGTGCTCGGCCATGTCCAACGTGGTGGATCACCAACGGTAAAAGACCGCATCATGGCATACAAATTTGCAGTAGCCGCAGTGGATGCACTCCATGCAGGACATACTGACTACATTTGCTGCTTCAAAGAAGGCTCATTCGGCTATAAATCTATAGCAGAAGTGGCAGACTCCAAAGTTTGCGTTGACCCTAAACTCATCCAACTTTGCACACCGCTTGCTAGATAAGCTTAATACATTCTGCTAA
>CAXMOB010000200.1:0-9075 GCA_964194815.1 Vicinamibacteria bacterium
ATCGTTCCTGATCTACTACCAACACGATAGTTATAGTTACTAAACGTTTTTTCCAGAGCCCAGATGAGTTATGCTCATCTGGGCTTTTTCGTGCTTGGCGATGAGGTAATCCAAGTTGGAGTTTCATAAACTATAGGCAAGTTCCGGCAACTAGCGGTGCTGACACAGGAAAGAAAAGTAAGTTGAGCGAGGTGACTTTTTGGAGTGGGTATAAATGAGTCCATCATACTGCTATCATCAGTTACCTATTGCCCGCCTAACGCACTAGCCGTCGTGGCTTAGTCCATGGCAATCCCAGCCCACGAAGTCAGCACTCCAGTTACGTCCTTGTGTGCCACCTGCTAGACCGACCACCATTGCCTCGCCATCTGGACACAAACAAAAATGAATAGCCTTAACACTCAGCCCTTCAATCTCTCCTTCTAAATGGCTAGCAAAACTTCGCTTCGCCTCTGCCTTTGCTTGCACGACGCCATTATTAAATAAGGTCGGGTTCGAAAATAAGCGGGCCGCTAGATCAACCGCATCGACATCTGGCTCGCTAGATTTTTCAAACGAAAAACTCACGGTATACGATCCACACGCACCCACCCATGACTCGGAGCTAGCATCCCAAACATAATCACCTAACGAAGGATGATTCCATGTCGCCACTGGCTCAGGGATCTCCTTTACAAAACATTGCTTTAACTTATCTAATATACCCATTTTCTATTGATCTAATCTAAATTCAGACTCTACCTTACGGATTTTTCATACCACAACAACCATAATCGACTCACCTCGACTTAGTATTGTAATTTATTACACTGTGCATAAACTCTAGCCATGTCAGAAACATTCCAGCTTCATGAACGGCTCGCCAAAGGTGGTTTTCACCTCGGCACGGTGCATCATTGTGAAGTCCTGCTCAAAAACAACGCTCTCTACCCTTGGTTAGTTATAGTGCCACGCATTGACTCAAACATCATTGATATCGATTCTCTGACGGAGAGCCAATACGACGACATCCAAAAGGCCACATTACTCATCACCAAGTTTATCCGAGCTCAGTTCTCACCTGACAAAATCAATATCGGTAACATTGGCAATATCGTGCAGCAAATGCACATCCATGTGATTGGCAGATTCACCACCGATCCCGCCTGGCCAGATGTAGTATGGGGACATAAAGACAAAGAGCTCTACACCTTCGAACAAGAAAACACTCTCCAACACGATTTTAACGAATTTTTAAAGACATGGGTCCAGAAGTATTAGCACAACTAGCGAGTCAGGCTGCACAACACGCCTACGCCCCCTATTCCAAATTCCAAGTCGGGGCGGCATTGCTATCAAGCTGCGGGAAAATCTTCACCGGCTGTAACATAGAAAATGTATCCTTAGGCCTCACCAATTGTGCCGAACGCGTTGCTCTCGCAAAGGCTGTTTCCGAGGGAGTGACCAGCTTCAGCACCATCGCCATTGCCACCCCCAACCATGCCTACCCCTGTGGTGCCTGCCGCCAATGCCTGGCTGAATTCTCGCCTCACTTAAAGATCATCATAGCAAACGCTGAAGGCATTATCCAAGCCACCTCAGACTTAGCTACCCTGCTACCTTATAGCTTCGACAATTTCAAATTCCCATAAAAAAGCCCAGCTCAAATGAGCTAGGCTTCAATTCCTTTACTGCATTAAGAGCATCACCTTCTAACCTTTGTATTGATCACGGCATTGCTTCGGACTCACTCCCATGTGTTGTTTAAAAAACGTGAAAAATAATGCTCGGTGCAAAACCCTAAGTCGTAGGCAATTTCCTTAATCGGAGCCTTACTCCCCACCAAGATATGCCACGCCTGTTGCAGACCTTGCTGCCCTCTGTATTTGCCAGGGCTGACACCCATGTGCCGGTTAAATTATTTGCTAAAATGCTCACAAGCCACCATTTTACATAGCCCCCCCTGATTATCCAAAGATTATTTGCTAGAAAACTCACATGCCTTACGTTAACTTAATATCCTCATCTACCATGTTCGTCACTCGATCTATCTCACCATCATCCTACGCACTCAGCATACTCTTGCTCAGTGCTCCGATTAGCTTTGCTCAAGAAAAAATTTCTTTTAATCAGCAAATCCGTCCCATCCTGAACCGCTCCTGCACCGGCTGTCATGGTGGAGTAAAGAAAGCTGGCGAGGTTTCGTTCATTTATCGGGCTGAAGCCTTAGGCAAAGGTGAAAGTGGTAAATCCACGATTGTCCCTGGCCATCCAGAAAAATCAGAAATGATTCGTCGGATCAAGTCGAAAGACAAAGACATCATGATGCCAGATCCAGGTGGACATGCCAAACCTCTCACTCAAGAAGAAATTGAATTACTAACTCGCTGGGTAAAAGAAGGTGCTGAATGGGAACAACACTGGGCATACATTAAACCTAAACAAACCACAGCCAAGGTCAGCAACACAACATGGGCTAAAAAGCCAATGGATAATTATGTGCTGCAACGACTTGAGCAAAATAAACTCACTCCAACCAAAGAAGCCTCAAAAGCTCAGTGGTTACGCCGTGCCTCACTCGACCTCACCGGCCTACCTCCGACACTTGAAGGTGTGAAAAAGTTTGAAGCTAACACCGCGAGCGACGCCTACGAGCAAGAAGTCGATCGCCTCCTCGCATCACCACGCTTTGGAGAACGTTGGGCCACTGTTTGGATGGATCTCGCACGTTACGCAGACACCAAAGGATATGAAAAAGATCCACATAGAAACATTTGGCCCTATCGTGATTGGTTAATCAACTCGTTTAATAAAGACTATCCATACAACCTTTTTCTACGTGATCAAATGGCGGGAGACCTTCTCCCAAATCCGACTACTGATCAAATGGTTGCGACAGCATTTCATCGCAACACACAAACCAATACGGAAGGAGGAACCGACGATGAGGAATTTCGCGTGATGGCTACTATCGACCGCGTCAACACAACTTGGATTGCTACGCAGGGGATCACCTTCGGCTGCACTCAATGCCATTCGCACCCCTACGAGCCGATCCCACATGAAGCCTATTACCAATTCAATGATTTCTTTAATAACTCACAAGATGTCGATCTCAACTCAGAATTTCCAAATTTCTTAGTCGCCAACGACCCTAAAAAACGTGAGCAAGCCGCTCAGTTGCAACACAAACTTGAAGCTCTCAACCTAAAGCTCAACAATATAGGTGCTTCGCTTCTCCCTAAAACAGCCTGGCAGCCACTGACCTTCACCACGCTGAAGTCCAGTGCTGGCAAGCTCAAGCAATCTGGTGACTCGGTAGTCGCCACAGGCACACACTCAGTCAACACTCGCTTCAATGTCACCGCTAAGCCAAATGGCTTCACTGCTCTTCGCGTTGCCATCATCCCAATAGAAAACGATCCTAAAAAACTCCCTATCCGTGGTTCGGTTCTATCCTTCTTCGAAGCATTTAAAATCCAAGCCGATGGCAAACGCGTTATGATTCCTCTATCTCATGCATTCGCCGATTCACTAACAGGTCCATATAAAGCTACCGATTCACTACATAACAAACGTGAAGGATTTGGTGGTTATCCAAAGCTTTTTGGTCGTCGCGAAGTGGTCTTCATTCCTACTTCACCCGTTATCCTTCAAGAAGGTGAATCGGTGGAATACGTGCTGCACCAAAAGGCGTCCACCACCGGCAGCCAAGCAGTGACGATTCGTAAATTTAGCATCGCTACCAGCAACGACGGCTTGTGGAGCCAGATAAGCAAATCACCTGACTATACCGAGACAGTAAAGCAAATCGCTACCGCTCACAAAGCTCTTAAAGCTATCCCAGGAACCAACGTTCCTGTGCTAAAGAACCGTAATCTACAGCAAGCACGAGAAACTCGACTATTCATCGGTGGACTCTGGCTTAACAAGGGCGAAATCATGCACAAAGGTGTTCCTGATATTCTTAATGAATACAATGCCCCTGCAAGTAACCGACTAGAAATGGCGGCGTGGCTCACCCACAAAGAAAACCCTCAAACTGCTCGAGTGATGGTCAATAGACTTTTCTCCGAGTTGTTCGGTCGAGGTATCGTCGAAACCTTAGGTGATTTCGGTTCCACAGGCACCAAGCCCTCAAACCTCGCTCTGCTCGACCACCTTGCAATCAAGTATCAAAGCAACTACCAGTGGAGTAATAAGAAAATCCTCAAAGACATGGTACTCTCTGCAACCTACCGCCAAGACCATCGCTCGACACCTGCATTAACTAAACTCGACCCACAAAACCACTTATTAGCTCGCGGCCCACGCACTCGACTAACTGCTGAAATGTTGCGTGACAACGCACTCGCCTCTTCAGGGTTAGTTCACCACCAAACTGGAGGAGCATCAGTGATGCCACCTCAGCCAGATGGCGTATGGCAAACCGTCTATAGTGGAGCCAAATGGAAAACCGCCACGGGCCCTAACCGTTATCGTAGAGCCTTATATACCTATTGGAAACGCACTAGCCCCTACCCAAGTATGCTAACCTTTGATGCTCCAACGCGTGACGTCTGTACCCCTCAGCGAATCACGACAAACACTCCATTGCATGCATTAGTCACTCTCAATGACCCAGTCTATCTAGAGTGCTCCCAAGCATTGGCAAAGCGAATGACGACACACAGCCAAGTACTCGAACAGCAAATCAACTTCGGATATCAGGTCGTCACTCAACGGAAACCAAACCCAGCCATTCTCAAAACAATCACGGAGCTCTACCTGAGCCTTGAAAAAACTTACCAGAAATCTGACTATAAAAAGCTAGCAGAGTCACCACAAGCAGCCGCAATGGTCATCCTTGCTAATGCTATGCTCAACTTAGACGACGCCATCACCAAGTAACGCCATGAACATTTTTCAACAACTCGCTCACGACAGTGCCCAACAAAACTCACGCCGACAGTTCCTCAAAAACTGTGTTGCTGGAGTCGGCACCACTTGGTTAGCGGGACTTACCCAACAAGCACTAGGAGCAGAAACCGCCCCAGCTGGACTTGATAAACTCTCTCACTTTGCCCCAAAAGCCAAAAGAGTCATTTTTCTCCACATGGCAGGAGCTCCAAGTCAACTCGAGCTCTTCGACTATAAACCAGAACTTCAAAAGCTCGACGGTCAAGACTGCCCTCAGGAGTTCCTCGAGGGAAAAAAGTTTGCCTTCATTCAAGGCACACCCAAGATGCTTGGCTCCGTTTACCCTTTCCACAAAGCTGGAAAAACTGGCCAGTGGATCTCGGATCGCCTTCCGCACACAGAAAAAGTAATTGATGAAATGTGTATCATCAAGTCAATGCACACGGACCAATTCAACCACGCTCCTGCTCAGCTTTTAATGCACACTGGTAATGCCAACCTAGGAAACCCATCGATCGGATCTTGGGTCACCTACGGGCTCGGTGCCGAAAGTGAAAACCTACCAGGCTACATCGTCCTAGCCTCTGGAGGTAAAGCTCCATCCGCTGGCAAATCAGTTTGGGGAAGTGGCTTCCTGCCATCCGTCTACCAAGGGGTGCAATGCCGTTCAAAAGGTGACCCCGTGCTCTATCTATCAAACCCTGAGGGTGTTTCCCAACAGGTGCGACGCGACACCATGGATGCTATCACAAAGATCAACCAAGCTGCCTACGAAGATGCTCACGACCCGGAAACATTAACGCGTATTTCCCAATACGAAATGGCCTTCAGAATGCAAATCCACGCAAATGAAGCATTCGATCTCAAACAAGAACCTGAATACATTCACGACCTCTACGGCACTGAACCGGGCAAGGAATCGTTTGCCAACAACTGCCTGCTCGCAAGACGATTAGCAGAACGCGGAACACGCTACATCCAACTCTTCCACTGGGGCTGGGACTCACATGGAGCGGGAGCCAACGAAGCACTCAATTCAGGCTTCAAACGTCAATGCGAAGACACCGACAAGGCCATTTACGCTCTCATCACTGACCTTAAACAACGCGGACTGCTCGATGACACTCTCATCGTCTGGGGCGGTGAGTTTGGCCGCACCCCAATGCGAGAAAACCGAGGCGGTAGCGAAATGAAATTCATCGGTCGCGATCACAACCCTGGAGCTTTCACCATGTGGATGGCTGGAGCCGGCGTCAAACCAGGTGAATATGGGGCTACCGATCCCATTGGTTACCAAGCAATGGATAAGAAAGTCAGTGTGCAAGACCTCCAAGCTACTATTCTCAACCGCCTCGGCCTCAACCACCAGGAGCTCAGCTACCCTCACCAAGGGCTCAACCAAACACTCCCTGGGGTCATCAAACCAGCGAAGCTACACAAAGACATGTTCTTATAACTGAACTCGACTCAATTCATCATTGTTAATCCTTGATTCTCCCGCCATTTCACGCAACTACTCCCCCATGGCTCGACCTTCATCACTTCAAATCACATCGGTAAAAGAGATCTTTGGGCAAAACGGTTGGGACTGCGAGCTGCTAGAAGGTCGTGATGTCCTGCGCACCGGCTTTCAAGCTCACCACACTCACATGCAGATGCATGCCCAAGCATTCCCTCCCATGAATGCTCTCTCCATCGTAGCTGAAACTCCTATGCCATCAGCTGGCGACGATCATCTCTTTTTTCTTTATGAACTCACCCAGCGTGCCAATAAACAACTCACACTTGGAAGTATCGAATACGACGTCGACCGTGAACAACTTTTGTTCCGCATCACCAACATCTTCGATCGTGAAAAATACGATCCACAAATCGTAACTAGTATGGTCCATTCCGCTATTGCTGAGCTAGACCGGATCACGCCGTATGCGATCACTATCATGCAAACCAGTGAAGACCTCATCCACGACCTAAGCGTCGAACGTCTCCTTATGCGTGAAGACCTCATCCCTCCAGTCCCAGGGCACGACGAAGAAGAGATTTAGGGAACGCAGCTATCAACTTCCCTGAAGATTGAGTAAGGTAGGCCTAGGGCTACTCCCCAAATTAGCACGCTGCCAATCCACACCGATAGCATCGACCACATCCAGCAGCCCAGCTCCAACGGAGCGCCCTTTCATAGCCTACGGGCATCGCCCTAGGTAGTCGACCGTCGCAATCTATGAAGCCCTGAAAGGGCGGCCTAACGAACCCGTTGAAGAAGCCCTCCCATAGAAATCACACGACAAGACTACATAAAAAAACCTTTCAAGAAACGAGACCGGCTCGATTCCTTAAAAGGTCATAAAATAATCAGATTATCTGATCGGTGATTTACTTCATCAGCATCGAATCAAGCATTTCAACAGTAGAACGCACTTGCATTTCATTGTCGCTTTCCTTTGCTATTTTCTTACATGCGTGAATCACTGTTCCGTGGTCACGACCACCAAATGCTTCACCAATTTCCATCAATGAGCAACGGGTTAACTTACGGCTAAGATACATCGCAACTTGGCGAGCATAGGCAATGTTCGCAGGACGACGTCGGCCTGTCATATCACTAACCTTCACATCAAAGTGCTCAGAAACTGTCTTCTGGATTGCTGAAATAGTGACTTGCTTAGCACCCTCTTCACGAAGAATATCCTTAAGTAAACTTTCAGCACGTTCAAGGCTAACACAGTCAGAGCCGAGTGAGGCATATGTCGCAAGACGCACTAAACCGCCTTCTAGTCGACGAATATTGGTGCGAATACGCTTAGCGAGGAACTCAATAAGTTCTTCATTAAGATTCACATCCCATTCATCCATCTTACGTTGGAGAATTGCCATGCGTGTTTCCATCTGCGGTTGTTGAACCTCGACGGTCAAACCACACTCAAAGCGTGAGACCAGACGTGGCTCAAGGTTCTTGATCTCACATGCTGGACGATCACTGATCAATACCACCTGACTTTGTAGGTCGAGCAAGGTGTTAAAAGTGTGGAAAAATTCCTCCTGTGAACGTTCTTTACCAGCAAGAAACTGAACATCATCAATCAACAACAAGTCAGCATTGCGGTAGCGATTACGAAATTTAGTGAGATCACCTTTACGCACTGCGTCAATGAACTCGTTGGTGAACTTTTCACAAGTCATGTAGACAACCTTCGCATCAGGATCACGCTGTAGGCGCTCATGGCCAATCGCATGCATCAAGTGGGTTTTACCCATCCCTGAACTGCCGTGAATGAAGAGTGGGTTATAAGTCAGCCCCCGTTGCTCAGCAACTGCTGAACATGCAGCATGAGCAAACTCGTTTGAATGACCCACTACAAAGCGATTGAATGTGAACTGTGGATTCAAGCCAGATGCTTTCAACTTCTTCTCAAAAGCTTTCTCTTGCTCAGGGCTTCTAGATGCTGCTTTTTTAGAAGTATTGGACTTTTTTTGACCCTTGGTAGATTCATCTTCAACAACGAGAGCACTCTCATCGAGATCAACAATCACTGAGACTACGTGGTTGTCACCGAAGAAGTCGTTCACTGCTGCCTGAAGCTCAGGCATGTAGTTGGTTTCGACCCAAAGCTGGTGAGTATCACTCTCAACGATGACTTCTACTAGCGTGTCTGAGATATCAAAAACTGAGGCATTGGTGAACCAACGCTCGTATGTGTCAGCACCCACCCGTTCAACGACAAATTTTGAAATTTCTGCCCAAGCTTGGTTTCTTTCAGTTGTGTCGGTAAGCCTCTCATTGGTAGGGGTGATATTAGAATTCATTGATGTGTGTAAAATATACGAATTTGTGTAGATAAGTATTGACTACCTAAACGCTGGGCAACTGATGGCATAAGCCATTTTCCATACTTGTTCAGTTCCGCTATCCTTGTTTCGGTAGTACAAGGAATATGACCCAAGTGAAGAACGGCACACACACATTTTTACAAAAAAACCGCTCAATAATTTCTAAATCCACGTTCCACGAACGTTCCACGGCACACTTTTTTTCAAACTTATAAAATCTGTTATTTAAGACATCCAAACTAAAATTTTACGAATCGCCGCAAGTCGTTGTAAACACGAAACAGTCGACCTAACGAATTATCACAGTTCTAACATATTAATACGTTAGAATCATAATGCACTTAAAATTAATACATTACAAATCATCGC
>CAXMOB010000201.1:0-24799 GCA_964194815.1 Vicinamibacteria bacterium
CTCCGCTGCTGCAGAGCCAACAAGTGACATTCCTACGAGTGCCGTTACGATTCCTGATGTTTTCATTAGTTTATTAATAGTTGAATAGGGTAAAATGATATGCTCTAGAAGACCTGCTGTTGCTTTCCTCTCGCTCACGAATAAATATCTATTGATAACGAATCTCAATAGCAAGCGTTTTATTGGGATTATTATATTTTTATCCAGCTTCGCAGAATTCTCTCAAAGATTGACATGTGAATGAATGCAGGCAGAATTCGCTTGCATGCGATCGCAACCCATTGCCTAGTCTCACCCACTCACCTTTTCAATCATGCAAATCCATCAAGCTGAATTCATCAAGAGCCACGTAGGCCTCGACACCCTGAAGGAATCTGAACGCCCAGAGTTCGCCTTCGTGGGTCGGTCCAACGTGGGCAAATCATCCTTGATCAATATGATCGTGGGTGGAAAGAAGGACATTGCCACAGTTTCCTCACGCCCAGGAAGAACCCAGATGATCAATGAGTTTTTCATCAACAAGAAGTGGAACCTGATAGACCTACCAGGCTATGGCTATGCCAAAACCTCAAAGGCGCAACAGCAGCAGTTCCAAGAATTTGTCACTGACTACCTCGTCAACCGTGAAAACCTCACCTGCGTATTCTCACTTATCGATAGTAAGCTACCGCCACAAGCGATCGATCTTCAATTCACTCAGTGGATGATGGAATGCGAAATTCCTTATATTCTCATCTTCACCAAAGCCGATAAATCAAAACCCGGTGCCTCACTTCGCAACATCGAAGCCTTCTATGAGGAAATGGCCAAATTTTGCGCTGGCCCACCGCGCTACTACCTCACCTCTGCTTCTAACCGCGAAGGACGTAAGGATGTGCTCGACTTCATTAATTCTGCAGTCGAAAACCACAACGCCTAGTCTAGGTTTCCCCCAACTAGGCGTGAAAATCGTAGTTAAATAGCTCGCTTACTTAGCTAACTTGAAGCCAGAGGCTGTGATTGCGGCCTCAACTTGAGCGCGGCTTATCTTTTTGGCATCAAATGTCACAACAGCCTTACCTGTTTTGTGTGACACTTCTGAAGTTAAACAACCATCGAGCTTTTTCAAGGCCATGCTCACTTCTCGAGAACAGCCCATACACGTCATACCTAGCACAGAAATCGCCACGCGTTCGCCAGCCACAGTAAGTCCCTTGCTAGTGATGACTTTTTGAATCACTTCCTTAGAAGTCTTCTTGTCGTCATATTTGACCACGGCACAACCAGACTTGTGGCAAACCTTTTCTACTGAAGCTCCTTCAACTGCAGTCAATGCAGCCTTAAGCTGTGCCGCACTTTCTTCGCTCTTCATTCCTGTGATTTTATAGTGCACCGACTTCTGAGCCTGCACTTGTCCACCGCCTAATAAGGCAGCAGCACGCGACGTCACATCGCATTTACCACACCCCTTTTCACAGGTTGCAGCTTGAGTAAGAGAGGTCAGTGCGATCGCACAACTTGAGAGCGTAATGAGTAATTTCATGATATTAATGGGTGGATGATTAGTCGCTTGAACAACTATAAGAAGGATCAAGCGAGGTCTTTATTCCATAGCATTAACATTTTCTTTGAGATACTTCAATCACATCTACTCGCATGATGGAATTACCTCACCCAATATGACGATTTATCAGACCGAGATGGCTCGGACATAGGCTGAGCAGCTGGCTGCCCATTGTAGGTATCCGGAACGTATCCCTTTACGAGAGACGCAAAATATACTCGAAAAATCTGTAATACACCCTACGTATAGAAACCATGAATCTCATACTTGCATGTTCCATTGCCTGCGTTGTGCCCACGTTCGCTAAAACTAAAATAGCATGTGTTGGCGACTCAATCACCTTCGGAGCCGGCGTTGCAGCACGCCCAAAACTCAACTATCCAGCACAGCTCGGTTATCTGCTTGGTGAAAACTACGAAGTAAAAAATTTTGGCGTCAGTGCCCGCACCATGCTCAACAAAGGCGACCATCCCTACACTAAGGATAAGGCCTACCGAAACTCCCTGACATTCGAACCAGACATAGTCATCATCAAACTGGGCACCAATGACTCAAAGCCACATAATTGGAAGTTTAAAGCGGAGTTCAGCAACGACACCAAAGCTCTCATCCTTAGCTACCAACAACTAGCTTCCAAACCTCGTATCATCTTGTGTAAGCCAGTTGTCGTTGCCAAAGACCGCTGGGGAATCACTGAGAAAGTCACTCGAGGTCAAGTGAGTAAAGCAGTGGAACAAACTGCCTATGAAACCGGAGTCGAACTCATTGACCTCCACCCAACTCTCGTTTCGAAACAGCAATACATTCCAGACGGAGTGCATCCAAATGCCTTTGGAGCCGAAATCCTGGCACGCCACATCCATCGTTATCTAGTAACCGAGCGCCTTGAGTCAACGCTAACGCTACCAAAAGATGCAAAGAAGTCGTCTTTCCAAGGATACGATTGCTATAGCTTCAATCACCAAGGCGCAGCAATGAAAGTAGTCACTCCAAAGAAAGCGACCAAAGGAAAACCTTGGGTATGGAGAGCTCGCTTCTGGGGTCACCAACCACAATTCGACACCACCATGCTCGAACTTGGCTGGCACGTTGTCTTCTGTGATGTTGCTAACCTCTTTGGCTCACCGAAGGCCATGGAACGCTGGCAAAATGCTTACCAACTTACCCAAACACTCGGGCTCGGACAAAAGCCGGTACTCGAAGGCATGAGCCGCGGCGGATTGCCAATCCACAACTGGGCACTCAAGCACCCAGACAAAACTGGCGGGATTATCGGTGATAATTGTGTGATGGATGCTACGAGCTGGCCAGGAGGCTTCGGCACAGGAAAAGGATCACCAGCTGATTGGAAACGACACAAAATTGCCTACGGCTTCAAATCAGACGAAGATGCAAAGGCCTACAATCAGTATCCAGTCAATACTGTCGAAAAAATCGCCCAGCAAAACACTCCGATATTCTACCTCATTGGTGATGCTGACCCAATCGTGCCCCATAAAGAGAATAGCGGTCTCGCTGCCACCAAACTCAAAGGCTACAAGCACCTCGAAGTCATCATGAAACCAGGACTTGGGCACCACCCACATGCTCTTCCTGATCCAGCTCGCATCGTCGACTTCGCCCTACGCTGTAACGGTAGCTACCAAAGCCCATCCACCTTACCGGCACCATCAGCATCCTTCCAAGGACAAGCAGCTGGCTGGGGTGGTGGCATTTGGTGGGACCAGCACACAAACATTAACGCACTGGCTCAAGCCAACAAAGATCTCGAAGTCATCTTCCTTGGCGACTCGATCTCTCAATCATGGACCGGCTCCAAGCAACGTCTGGCAGTAAAAGGCGGCAAGCGTGCCATCGATCAACACTTTGCTAGTGAATGGAAAACCGCATCATTCGGCATCTCTGGCGACCGCACTGAACACCTCCTCTACCGTATTCAGAATGGTAACTTCAATGGGCTCAAACCAAAAGTCGTCGTCGTCATGATCGGCGTCAACAACGCACTCAGACCTCAACACAATGCCAAACAGATCACCGCAGGCATCAAAGCTGTTACCGAAGCCCTACACACCAAACTTCCTGCAACTCAAATCCTCTTACTTGGTCCACTCCCTGCTGGAAAATCTAATAAAGATGCAGTGCGTCAGACACTCGCAACAGTGCAGCAATCCATCGCACCACTCGACGGCAAAAACAACGTCCACTATCTAAACCTCTGGGATACATTCCTAGATCAACAGGGCTCTCCAAAGCCAGGCCTACTCCGTGGCGACTTCATTCACCTCACCCCTGCTGGCTACGAAGCATGGGCCAAAGCCCTCAAGCCACATGTCGAAAAACTCGCAAAATAAGAAACTCTCGACAAAAAAAGCCTCCGCTGGAAAATCCAACGGAGGCTTTTTGTAAAATGTGTTTTTTCTAAAAGAAACTGTAAGCTTATTAAGCTACTACTGTCTCTCCCGCTTCTTCTGCTTCTTCTGCTTCTTCAGATGTAGCAACACGAGTCTTAGCAACGAGAGCGACTACAACCTTATCGTTAAGTGTAGGTCTAACTCCTTCAGGGAATGTTACGTCACCCATACGCAGCTTCTCAGACACTTCAAGGTGCACAACTGATGTTACGATAGTCTCAGGAAGATCTTTAACCTTCGCACGGATAGCCAGCTTGTAGATAACCTGCTCAAGAGCACCACCGATTTTCACACCAATAGCTTCGCCTTCAAGAACGAGTGGTAGTGAAGCACGGATTTCAGTCTCCTGATTCACTGCAAGGAAGTCTGCGTGGAGGATACGTCCTGTAAGTGCATCGTGCTGGAGATCTTGAATGAACACAAGGTGCTCAGTTCCGTCTTCAAGCTCGAGATCCAAAAGGATCTTAGCTGATGGAGCAGCATTAAGAAGATCTGTGAAAGTCTTCTCGTGAACTTTTACGTTCTTGTTTTCTGTTCCAACTCCGTAAACAACAGATGGGACCCAACCTTCGCGACGCATCGCATTTAGCACACCTGATCCAGTGCGCTGACGGCCTTCGGCCTTAAGTTTTCTTGTAACTGACATAGTATAATTTTGTTTAATTTTGGATGTCGCCTAAAGGTGCATTATTAGACGTTTCCGGGTAACCTGTCGTGAGATAAAGAGTAGTTGGTAGGGTCCCCCTTCAGGTTGGAATGCGGGATTTACCCCAAAAGTCGTTAAATGTCAAAGAGAGAAGTGACACTTTCTCCATCTGTAATGCGTTTTATCGCCTCTCCCATCAATGGAGCAATCGAAACAACCTCAACCTTGTCACCATATGCCTGTGGCACAGAGTCAGTAGTGATTACTTTTTCGATCGCTGAGGCAGCAAAACGTTCGCGAGCTAAATCTCCAAGAATCGCGTGTGAAACACCTGCGAATACGCGCTTAGCACCATGTTCATTCAAGATTTCTGCTGCTGCACAAAGTGTTCCTGCTGTTTCAGTCATGTCATCAACCATGAGAACATTCTTTCCTTTTACATCCCCAATGACGTGCTTAGCTTCCACCTTTGTGGCACTCACACGATGCTTCGCTACAATCGCTAAATCCACACCAAGTGAATCTGCCATGCTACGTGCATTTTTCACACCACCTACGTCTGGTGAAACCACCACAAGATTATCAAGTTGCTCACCAAGTAGTTCGCGCACTTTTTTAATCATCACCGGCTTCGCATGAAGGTGATCTACTGGAATATCAAAGAATCCCTGAATTTGGGCTGCGTGAAGATCCATTGTCAACACTCTGTCGACTCCTGCTGCTGAGAGCAAGTTTGCCACAAGTTTGGCAGTGATCGGCACACGTGGCTGATCCTTACGGTCCTGACGAGCATAACCGTAGAATGGCATTACTGCTGTAATACGGCCCGCACTAGCACGCCTTGCCGCATCCACCATGATCAATAATTCCATGATGTTATGGTTGGTTGCAGGACATGTCGGCTGAACAATAAAGAGGTCTTCACCTCGAACATTCTCATTGATTTTCACGAATGTTTCACCATCCGGAAAAGCAGTCACCGTTGCGTCGGTGAGCTCGATCTCTAAATATTTAGCAATGTCATGCGCGAGCTCTGGGTGAGCTGATCCAGTGATAATCTTCATGGTAAGTAAAGTGTCGTTAGGGCGGTATTGTGACTATTTAAACGCGTTTGGCAACCCTTCTTCGTGCTCATTTCAGACTACTTTGCACCACGACTGAACAAGACAGCTGGGACGGTGCGAATGAGAATACCGATGTCCTTCCAAAGCGACCAAGAGTCAATGTAAGCCAAGTCCATTTCGACCCATTCCTCGAAGCTTGTGATGGTGTTTCTACCACCAACTTGCCAAGTGCAAGTGATACCAGGCTTCACACTAAGACGACGCCGGTGCTTCGCTTCATTAAATTCCTTCACCTCATAAACTGGCAGAGGACGAGGGCCAACTAGACTCATATCCCCCATCAATACATTAACCAATTGAGGAAGTTCATCAATGCTGGTCTTGCGCAAGAAACTCCCAAATTTAAAGACCCTTGGATCGCGGTCCAACTTGAACACTGGGCCATCCATCTCATTGCCCACATCATCTTTAACCTCCTTCAACTTTGTTTCTGCATCCGCAATCATCGTGCGAAACTTTAACATACGAAATGATCGACCAAACTTACCCGAACGGTCCTGCACGAAGATCGGGGACGCCCCAGGGCTAGTTAATCGAATCCCAATATAAGCAAAAATCCATAGTGGCAATGTGACAAAGATCAAAAATAAGGCTCCTACCCGATCCATCAGCTCCTTACAAAACAAGGCCCATGATAACTCAGGGGTCGATCGCAACACGAGCATTGGCTTGCCTCCCAATTCATCAAAATCAGGACGTGCCAACTGCGTGCGAATAAACCCAGCGTGCACCCATGCCTCCACCCCCTGAACTTCACAAATTTCAATTGCGCGCGAAAGCGTCGCAAAACGTGCGTGTTCGACCTCAAAAACAACTCGCTGCACCGAATGGCGATCGATCTCCGCACGTAAACACTCAACATCATGTTTGTCAAAATCGAAGGATCCGACAATCTCCCAATAGTCTTTCACATCCTTAGGCACATCCTTCAACAATTCTCCCAAATCGCTCCCAGATCCAGCAAACAGCACCGACTCCCTGAACCTTGAATTCTTAGCAAGCGAACGTCTATAACGTCGCCAAATTCTATCTCGCGTAAACAAACAACACACCATGATCGTGAATGAGCTGGCAATCGCCAAACGACTCGATGGATCGAGCTTTAAAAAAACCACCAAGACTGCAATCACCCCACCCAACAAAGCCGAACTCTGAACCAGCGCCCACATGGTGTTGGTGAATTTTTTACGTAAATCTGAAGAATAATGGTTGAAGTTAAACAACAACACGGGCATCGAAATTGTGGCTACCACTAACATCCACCAAGTCTCATCTAGCACTTCCTTCGGTGGATGCTTCATCCCTAATAAGGCGATCACAGGATCACGCAACATTGCTCCCAAGGCAAAAGAAAGCAGCACGATAGCAGCATCAATTATCTGCATCAACTTGACTGAATGACTCTTTCTCTTTCCGCTACCCACAGTTAATGATTTCTTGTTACGCTACTCTGCACGTCCTTGAGCATGGCAGCATTCTTTAAAGCTTTCAACAAATCTTTATCCACCTCAACACCACGCTTATTTAGATACCTCGATTGGCTTTGTATCAATGCCATACGTTGACTATCCTCCATCGTCATCGCAGCTCCTAATAAACGTCTGGCACGCTGAAAATAACGCGTCGCATGACTCAAATAGGCTGCCGATGCTGGCAAATGCCCCGAAACTCCAACTTGCGTGCCCATAGCCGCCGCCTCCCTGGCTATCATTATGTCATACATAGCTTCAGCATTGTTTCTCATTTGGGTCTCATAAGCACTCCTGCGATAGCCTCGATTCCCTGATTTTACTGACATGTATTGTAATGCTTCTTTGAGTCGCTTTTTTGCCACCTTCGGCTCTATATGCAGTCCAGCCTTCTCGGTATTTACCAACTCTAGTAAAAATTGTTCGTAGTGCCACATCCCCATCCAATGATGAGCTCCAAACCTATACTCAAGATGACCCACTTCAGAAATTGCCTTAGTAAAGTAGTCATGAGCATTCTCAAATTGCTTCTGCAGTAATGCTATCCTGCCCAACATCACGAACGAAACTCCGTCATGTGGGTGCAGCTCCACACACATCAAGAAAAGCTTCTCGGCATCCTTGAAGCTACCACCAGACTCCTGTGCATTTTTAAAATGAAGGAAAGCTGTTTCGCGGGCGAGATCGAAATCATCCGTAAGTTCGACAACTTCAGTAAAATAAGTGGCAGCTAATGGCGAGCCATGCTTCAGCTCGTTACGTGCTTTCTCTTCTTTTGGCCATGCCAGCCAATGTGAAAACGACACCTTCCCTAAAACCAATGTCAAGCCCACCACACCAGTGAGAGCAACATAGTGAATCAGCTTTCCGCTTCTACTCCTCAAGCCTACTCCTATCGTCACCCCTAGAATCAACATCACAGGCAACACATGTAATGAAAAGTCCACCACGCACTGGATACCAATCGCCACAAAACAACCAAACATCGCCATCTGCAACGCCGCCCAACTGCCCGGCAAAGAGCTGTCACGTGCACGTAATACTACCTCATACATGTTCAATACAGTGCGATGAAACACCAAGCCAACCAAACCCAGAAACAACACCAAACCAACAATCCCGTAGTTCACGTAGGCCTCCACATACTCGTTGTGCACCACACGAGGGTCGCCTAAACTATTGTTCATTTTATTAACATCCCACACACGCAATGCTTCATACGAAAAAAAACGTGAGCCTCCACCAACCCATGCATTATCCGGCTCGGCATCAAAGGCCAACATCAACATATCCAGACGAGCATTGGAAAAAAAGAATCCCCTTTCTTCTATTCCTCTCTGCTCAGTGATCAATGCCGACGTCCACGCCACCAACCCAATAAAGACCACAAGAGCCACAACTCCACCAATCAATAACCGTTTCCAATGCTTCGTGTTCTTACTCCCACGCACCACTAGGTAGGTAATTCCAATCACCGCCATTGGCATCAACACGGCCAACCATGCTCCCCGAGATTGGGCCCAGAACATCAAAAAATAGCCAATGGCAGCACTCAGTGACCAAATGATACGTCGCACCACGGCCTTGCCATCGACCGCACAGTAAAACAACGCGTAACTCAACAACGCCGAAGCCGAAGAGCCCACCACTATAGCAAAGAAGTTCTGGTGAGCAAAAAAGCCGCTGATCTGATTTTTTCCCACAAAGGCCTCTCGAAATGGCACATAGGATGGGTCATCCCATTGTTCCCCCAAAGGAATCATCTGTAGCCCTATCAAGAGCATTGCAACCCAAGGTAACCATTGGCCAAAGAGCTTTTTATTGTCGGGTAATGACAATACAGAAGCTGCCATACAACCAGAGCAGACCAAGATGATATCCTTGCTGCCAAAACTTTGCACTGGCGAAACATAAGCACGTGCCACAAAATAGCCACAAGCAAGCAAAACATACACGAACGGCCAGCCAAACACCACTGAACTCGTTCTCATCATACGCACCACTGAGGAAAGCACGGCAACGATCAATAGCACGCCAGGAAGTGCCATTCGACTCACCATATCGTTATTGGAAAACATGCAAGCAAGCAGCAAGGCCAATACGACCAAGCTCACCTCTACTTTTGACAGCACACTATTTCTTTCCAACTCCATAGGATTGCACTTGCATATACCGAGGAAGACGCCTCACCGCAACAGAAACCTCCTCCATTCGAAAAACAGATTCTGTCAGAACCACTTCGTAGATCGGGATCTTACCTCCACCGATGAGCTTCATCGACGCATCCACAGTAGACGGAGAAAAAAGATACGCAGTTTGCCCAAGATACGGCTCCAACCTCGCACTTTTTTTCGTATCGCCAGCCTCAACAAAAAGAAAATCATTTCCATCACCGACCAAACCAGCTGCCAACCAACGCTCCGTTTCTCCAGCCGTCATAGTTCCCCCAATACGACAAACCCTCAGTCCTCCATCTCCAACAAAGTCCAAGGATAGCCTCTCCTCAAAATACACTTCTCTTGAAAAACCAACACTACTACCTTCCCTACGTAAAACCCTCTCAGAAAACACAGCTCCCTCAATGGTGTCAGTAAACTCAATTTTCTTACCCTGTAATAAGGCGGCGAGTCCAGCATAGCGAAACAAACTATCCTTAAATACCTTTTGCCCATCGCTAAAACGGTACTGCCTCCAAGAATCCCACACCTCTTGGTTATGGTCTACTGGTATGCTGGCACCCGATGCCATACGCCTCATATACCCCAAGGTCCCTGCCATTGGCCAGTAACCATCGGCAGTAGGATAGCAAGTCGCTCGATCCATCGCCAGTTGCGGTGATTTCACCTCTGGCATGCGAATACTCAACACCAACATTAAAGCCGCGACTACCACTCCAATCCAAACGGTGTATTTAGTTAGCCAACAAGCCATCAGTTGACGCCACCACACCCGCCCTCGCGGAAGTGTCACAGTCGCAAGTAAGGCCACGGGCACCAACATCAAATGCCTTGGTGAAAACAATAAGCCCACATAAAACGCCAACGGTAGCAACACGACTACAGCATAGAGAACCCCGCGTAATCGCTTTTTAAAAACTAAATAAAGAGCCAGTAACAGAATCATTCCCAACACCGCACCCAAACCAAACACCATGTATGCCAAGCCCACTTTCGGCTCGAAAAAAAATGTCTCCCCAATTCCTCCATTGTGAGCACTTCCAACCACACGTCCCACAATAAGGGCAAAAGTACTGCCAATAAAGGTACACACCACGCGGCTCTCTTTCCACAATTCTAGTAAGGGCCTACGCGAAATGGCTAACGCACACAAGGGCATCACCAACACAGCATCAGCCCTGCAAGCCACCGCCATGAAACTAGCCACTATTAACATAGCACACTTCCATCTAGATACTCTCCCAAGCAAACAACACATCATCACCAACAACCAAGCCACAGAAAAAATATTAGGAGAGATAATACTACTACTCAACATCAATACTGGCGAACTCAAGGCCACAAACAACACTGCCAATTGACTGCCAGAAAATTTCTGCCGTATCACTAACCACACTAAGCTCAACGAATAACAAGCCGCTGCAAAGGTGTTCCCCATCAGCACCACACTGGAAGATGAGCCTCCCACCTCCACGCCTGCTAGCTTATACAACAGGGCCAACATCCAATAAGTCCCGTAAAACTTGTCATAACGATACGCAGCATTGCCAAGAATATCTCCGCCCCACGCAATATCTAGCGCTCCCGTCAACAGCGATGCCTGATCAGACTCGCGCATCAATGCAGTAAGCGACCCAAACGCGGCAGCAATCACAAACAAGGCAATCAACCAACTAACCCAACGCTTCAACGAAGCCCCCTTTCAAAATAAGGAGTGCGAGCCTTATAGGCAACTGAGCATAGAAAGGTAGTGATCATGGCGAACAAGTGCCTTGATTACAGCACAGCTTCATAAAAAGCAATACTCCTATGCATTTAGTGAACCTCCAACACAGTTACGGTCCGCCCCATTAAGCCAGTCCTCCAAAAACATCTTCAAATTGTGCAGTTCAAGACAACTTTCCTGAGCGGCCTAAAACCAGTCAGTTCTAGCTAATTTTCACCCATCCATCAAAAGAGCTTCCCCTGACATTCCTCATTTGCTAGTGTGCTAGACATGAATAAGTTAAATATCCCAGACACTGAAGATGCTCCTAAAGAGATGAAGATCGTCGAGATGGAATTCGAACGCCCACAAGAAGAAGCCGAGTGCTTTGTTTGTGGTAAACAACACTATGAATGGGGTCACACCGAAGGCTTTGTCCTCGAACATTACACACCAGGTCCCCCGACAGGTTTACTCTCAGGCAAAGACTACATCCGAGTTCGAAGATGCCTAGAGTGTAACAATCTGCAACTCTTCCACATCAGTGCCTCAGTGACCTAATACCTCTTAGAGCTGCAGAAATAACCTTCGTCTCTTCTAGAGTGCTAAGTGGTATATGCTGCACACTAACACGAGTTATACAAAATCGCCGCTTCCTTAGAACAGGAAACGGCTTTTTTACGCCGTATACGCTAAACCATCTTTACCCACCCAGCACTACTGCATTCGCTGCCGCATAGTGCTCAGCATGAGTCAAACTGATCTTTATCAATTCAATGCCGTTCTTTTTTGCGAACAGAGCGGCATTACCATTTAATTCAATGTTGGGTTCGCCACTTGGCTTCTTCACCACTTCAATATCAGTGAAAGAAACATCCTTGCCAATCCCTGTCCCCAGTGCTTTTGAAACCGCCTCTTTCGCTGCAAAGCGTGCCGCATAGTGCAACACCGAACGCTGATGCTTGTTGCAATACGCCTGCTCAGCCTCGGTAAAAATACGATCGAGAAATCGCTCCCCGAACTCATCGATGGACGACTGCACACGTGCCGTCTCCACCACATCAATTCCAATGCCAAAAAGATTCATTAGTAAGGGAAGTTATTCATCAAGATGCGCATCTCAGCCACCGCTTTTTCCATCCCAACACGTGTCGAACGGGCCACTATCGTGTGCCCAATATTCAGCTCCGCAAGGTGAGGCACTTCATGTAATTCAGCAATGTTCTCATAGTTTATACCATGACCCGCATTTACCTGAATTCCCAAAGCATTACCTTTCTCAGCCGCTACCTTAAGACGCCCAATTTCGCTCTTCCGCACAGCCGGATTCTCCGCATTCGCAAAACAACCAGTGTGCAGCTCAATCATCTCCGCACCAATGCGAGCCGATGCCTCAACCTGCTCCACTTCCGGATCAATAAACATACTCACCTGAATACCAGCTGCCTGCAGCTGCCTCACCGTTGGTTCTAAACTAGTATAAAGCCCAGCCACATCCAGCCCACCCTCAGTGGTCACTTCCTCACGTGTCTCTGGCACTAAACACACGAATGCTGGCTGCAACTTCATCGCAATGTCCATCATCTCCTGTGTATTCCCCATCTCAAAATTAAGCGGTGCAGAAATCTCTTCCTTGATCGCATATGCGTCCTCTTCCTGCATATGGCGTCGGTCGCCTCGCACGTGAATTGTAATAGAATCGGCACCACCAGCTATCGAATCAGCAGCCGCATCAATCGGGCTGGGTTCTGCAACAGATGCATTAGAGTTCTGAGCATGGCGCGCCTGACGAAGTGTGGCCACGTGATCAATATTGACACCGAGTAAAAGAGACATAGCAATAAGTTAAAGTTCGCTTCAAGTAGATCACCCGAAGCCAAGGGACTCTAGGCAACAACAATGAAAATGTCAACCAATCCACAGCTCAACTCGCTTTCAAAAATTTCTCTCTTTGAACGCAAATAGCCAAATTTTCATCAAAATCGATGCCTAATTTCATTCATGTCAAAATTATCTCTTGTACTCTACACCAAACCAGCACACTCACGAACTAAGTGAGCTACGGATTTTTTCATGTGTAGTATCGTTTCCTAGCTCACTATTCGATCGTTGAGTGATTTATGCGGTCACTCGACATCAAAGGGCTACCTAAGACAAATCATCTGAGTTGTCTTAGGTAGCTTCACTTTTTTAAGTTTTCCATGCCGCTACAATATGATGCCTGCCTGGCAATGAAGTTCTTTTACAGAATCTCACCATGAACAAGTTCACACCTCCCGTTTCACATAGTGCTGGCCAGGAAGTTGCTGCACCAGCCTCTTAATCTCTAACTGTAGTAAAACAACCGACACTTGGGCTGGCATCATCTCGGCAGCATCCATCACTTGATCCATTTGCATCGGTTGACTACTGAGCACCTCGTAAATCACTTTTTCGTCGTCCCCCATATGCAACAAGGCAGGATTCACAATCTTTTGTTCTTCCACTGCCGGCCGATCAAACAACGGTAGCACCTCACTGTCAGAAACGATGTCATCAGCACTCATCACTAAGGTGGCGCCTGAGCGAATCAACTTATTACAGCCAGCTGAACTAGGTGAATCAATTGGCCCTGGAACTGCGTAGATTGGCTTCCCCATATCATTGGCTAAGTTCGCTGTGATCAAACTTCCCGACCATTGCGGGCACTCTACCACTAGGACAGAGGAAGCCCACCCTGCGACAATGCGGTTGCGCATCGGAAATGTCCTCTTGTCCGGCTTAGTATTCAAAGGAAACTCAGAAACAACAGCCCCGTGGCCATTGGCAATTTTTTCAGCCAATGCCATATTTTCAGGCGGATACAATTGCCCCAATCCAGAACCGATCACCGCCAAGGTGCGTCCCCCCGCCGCAATCGCTCCTTCGTGTGAAAACGTATCGATACCACGAGCTAAGCCTGAAATAATCGTATAGCCCGCATTAGCCAGCTGAAAACTTAACTGACGTGCGCTCTGTTGCCCGTAATAGGTGTGCTTACGTGACCCCACCATCGCTATCCCATGAGCATCTAATGCTTTGATCTCACCCCACACATACAACACCAAAGGTGGATCATACATATTGAGCAACACCTGAGGGTAATCCTCATCTAGCTGCGTCACGATTTTAATCCCACGCGCTTCCGCAGCTGCCATCTCAGCCTCAATATCCACTAGATCACGCCAACCGACAATGATCTCTGCAGTTTTTGGTCCTACTCCATCGACACGTGTCAACTTTCCTAATGGAGCGGTTAATATGGCCTCAGCCGACCCCAGTGCGTCCATCATACGTCGTACCCTCACTGGCCCCACTTTCGGGAGCATATTCAGTGCTATCAATGCCTCTCTGGAACTCATTGGTTTTAAAAGTTAAGAACTTGCTGACGAATCTGCCCCAACACGCGCTGCGACACCACTAATTTGAACGATTCCCGGCCACGAGCATGCACTTCGCGATACGCCGTCGTTGGTTTGCCTTTCACTGCGACTCCTACCCACACGGTCCCAACTGGCTTATCATCCGATCCTCCACCTGGCCCAGCAATCCCCGTCACTGAAACTGCGATATCCGCACCACTTCTCTGTAATGCCCCATCCGCCATGGCTAATGCCACCTCCTCACTCACAGCACCTTTCACTTCAAGTAATCCCACTTCCACTCCTAACAAATCTACTTTCGCTCGATTAGCATAGGTCACATAACCATATTCTAAAACCGCAGAAGACCCCGCCACATCCGTCAGCCTCGAAGCGATCCTCCCACCAGTGCAGCTCTCAGCAGTCGCTACACGCAAACCCTTTTCAGTCAACAAACGAACAACAGCTTGCTCCATCGATTCACCAGTTTCCGAATAACATTGGGCGGCGAATTTTTCTAACACCAAAACCTTCGCCTGCTCACGTACAGCCTCCGAACCAATCAACCTCAAGTCCACATCACTTGGCCGAGCACAATAGCCAACCTCCAATCCCTCAATCGCATTCAACTCGACATCTAACACCTGATGAAAATCACTCTCTCCCACGTCAATAAACGACAACACATCCATCCCTGAGGATTCGTGAGCCTCGCTCGTTAAAGCTTGTAGTCGTGGCACCACTTCATCCAAGAACATCGGTCGTAATTCAGATGGCGGCCCAGGCAATAAAAACACTGCCGCCGCTGAAGACCCGAGACGAGGTGGCACATAAATTCCGGGAGCCGTGCCATTAGAGTTAGGTAAAATATCAGCTCCACAAGGACTCAGTGCCTGCTTTAAATTACATTCCGCCATCTCCCGTCCTCTGTCCGTAAAGAATTTCCTAATCGTTCGCGCTGCAAACTCATCCTCAATCAATTCTAAATTTAACGCCTTCGCAGTCTCCTCTCTAGTAAGATCATCACTGGTCGGTCCTAGACCACCCGTCACAATCACAACATCACACTCCGCTAGACGGTTTCGTAGTTCCTCGCCTATCGCCTTACCGTCAGGAACTGTCACTTGCCTTGCAGCACGTAAGCCTATCTTTAACAACTCCGTACCCAGCCACGCCCCATGCGTGTTCAACGTTGTTCCTAACAATAGTTCATCTCCCGTATTTATGATCTCTAATCGCACACCAGATCAATAACAGCATCTCCCAAAAAATGCAAACACAGCAAGCTAACTAAGCACATTTAATTGGTAAAATAACAATTAATTGGCAAAATAACAAATTAATAACCAACTTAAGAAACCTTAAGCTTTAATCATGTGTTTAACAGAACAGGCAAGATAGTTCTTTTACTCATCTCATCAAGGTGATATACTATCTGACGCATCCCGTCTTATTGCGACTAATTTGACGTCCGAGACTTACTGTAAGCCTCCAGCTCACATCAACACCACATGAACAAGCTCATCATTACAACACTTTGCCTAATTTTTGGTTTTAGCACACTCTCTGCTGACACCGTGACCATGATCGATGGAAAAACCTACGAAGGGGCTATCATGAAGGAATCTAACCAGACCATCACACTCCGCCATTCAGTAGGAAAAGGCGTCTGGGAATGGTCCACTATTGAACGCAAGATCATCAAATCAGTCGTCAAAGTAATGCCAGACCAGCATGCGTTTAAAGAAATTCAACACATAGTGCCGACGCCAGATTTCATGAATGCTGAATGGTATCAGACTACTTTAGATAAAAAAATTCGACACTTCATCAACAAATTTCCCAAGTCAGCACACCTCGCCGATGTGAAGAAAATGGAACTCACATTGGATATCGAAGCCAAAGCGGTAGCCCAAGGAGGACTTAAATATAAAGGCATAATGTATTCGCCCACCGAGGTGAAACAAAATTTTTACTCACTTGAGTCCAATATTCTAGCCAATCAAATCGATCAGGCTATTAAAAAAAAGCACTACCGCAACGCACTCAACCTCTATAACCAACTTCAAAAGAAGTATAAAATTTCCTCAGCCGCGCATACCGTATCTAAAAAAATGCCAGCAATGCTGCGACAATACGATCAACTGCTCCAATCGAAGGAGAAGAACCATCCTAAAATCATTGCAACTACCCAAAAGGCCATCAAAATTGCAAACGAAAAAGGTAACCGCACCATCAAAATCGCCCATTTGAAGCAAGAGGCCAGGTTCAAGGAACGCATCTTCGATGAAATGTATATCCAACGTGTCAAATGGCTTTCAGTCTGGGAACGCGACCTCGCCTCTATTCAAAAGGCACGCAAGCAAATCATTAGCTTCAAGAAAGAGTTAGCTGGCACCCTCAAGCGACCCAACCAAATGGCTGGCGAACGCTACGCCTCGCTCTTCACCTCCATCAAGCTCAAAGATTTTAACTCTACACAACAAACGATTGCAAAATTACGTGCGATCGGATTCCCCTCCTCTCAGCTCAATGCCATTTCGGACACCGTCGAAAGGGAGTTATTACAGCTCCGTCGTGCACAACGACTCACCCAAATGAAAAAGGCATTCTCCGGATACACCATGGATGACGTCCTCAAAGAAGAACGTCAGCTTAACCAAGAGGCTTCGCATTAGCAACTCACTCAAGACTAAAGTGCCATCGTGGTAAAAAACTAGGTCACACGGCATTTCAGTGCCTTGACATTTCATGTATCTCTCGTATCTCTTGCCATATGAACTCTGAGATCATTCTTGAACGCGAAGTAGATGCGATCCAAATCCCAAGTGGCGACACCATCACCCTCCCAGCTGGGACAGCAGTTGTTGTGACGCAAACACTAGGCGGAACCTACACTGTGGCGACACAGGCTGGACTGGTTCGCATTTCCTCTAAAGATGCAGATGCATTAGGTATCTCTGAAGAGGAGCACCAAGAGAAAATCAAAGTAGCGGGAGCTCTTCAAGAGGGGCCACTCGAAGATCAAGTTTGGGCTCAACTCAAAGCAGTTTACGATCCAGAGATTCCAGTAGACATCGTCAACCTTGGACTAGTCTACGACTGCACTATCAATGAAGTAGATGGCAAAAAGGTAGTCAACATGAAGATGACTCTCACCGCTCCTGGTTGCGGCATGGGTCCAGCGATCGCTGCTGACGCTCAAGCTCGCATCATGTCAGTAGAAGGCATCGACGACGCAGAGGTCGACCTAGTATGGGATCCAATTTGGAACCAAGACATGATCACTGAAGAAGGCAAAATGAAGCTAGGAATGGTCTAATCAGTCTCAGCTAAATAATACCACTCTTTTGTTTCTCAGAATGGTATAAACTATCTATAAAAAGCGTCTACCTTCACAGGTAGACGCTTTTTTGTTTAAAGTATCAGGATTATACCTGATTTACTTCACAGCTTCATGGCTTCAGCCACTTCCCATTGCTCGATGAGTTCCTTCTGACGCTCTGCTGAGAGGCTAAGCCTACCGCCGTTTTGAGCTTTCTTAGCGTTCAACCCAAGTGCTGTTTCATCTTTTGCTGCAATACGCTTAGCAAAAAGATTATTAAATTTGGGTACTACTACTGCCGTAGCCTTGGCCTTGGGCTTGGGCTTAACCTTAGGCTCCGGCTTTGGCTTTGGTTTGGGGTCTTCTTTCACCGCCACTTCTACACCACTTTCTGCAGCTTCCCATTGGTCAACAAGCTTCTTCATCTTGTCAGTAGTCATTTTCATCCTGCCCTTGTTTGCTTTTGCCTCGTTCATGAGAGCCAATGCTGATGGGTCCTTCTTTTTAAGTCGCAAAGTCAATAGCTTCTGAAATCTTGCACCGACGCTATTAGTCGACCACTTTTTCACCAACTCCTGCATCTTAGCAAAATTCATCTTAAGGTTGCCATTATTTGCGTTGGCACGCTTCATTATCTCCATGGCTTCCTTATCTTTGGATTGCAATTGCTGTTGCAAGAGCTTTTGAAATTGCTGTGTCACTGCCTGAACCTGAGCTTGAGTCGGCTTCTTTGGCTGAGCACCTTGAGCAAAAAGTGGTGTCGCCATACACACGAAACCGAATAAAGTAGAGGTGAAAATAGTCTTCATTGAAAACAACATAGCGTCATCAAAGGATAGAATAAAAGGGACAATTTACGTTAAATGAGAATAATTTAATTACGCATCGCGACAATACCCTTATTCCCTCTGTCCTTAGAACAAACTGCACCCTTGAGGCAACTAACGGAACTATCTCTCGCTAGCGACGGCCGAACATTTTGCCGAGCTTACCCAACAAACCAGGCTTGGCTGCCATTTTGCGTTCTTCATCAACCAGCTGGGCATAACGAATCAAGCCGACAGCAGTCGAATATTGTGGATCACGGAAGTAGGCGTGGACGCCACTAACATCTGGTTGTTCAGGTCGATACACGGGAAGCCCGAATACCTGGTCGGCCAACTCGCCAAATCCGCGAATCAGACTCGCTCCACCTGTCAAAAACACCCCAGAACCCACTTTTTCAAGTGCTCCATCAGGTAGTGATTTCACCACAAGCCCCATCGTCTCCTCTAGACGGAAACGAATAATATCATTCAACAAAGCACGCTCCACAGTTTGCTCAGGGAATCCCTTGTCATCTTGAATCGTCACTGTGCCCACTGATTTAGCAGGGTCACCACTAGCATCGCCTTCTAGCTTCTTGATCTTCTCAGCCTTGCTCAATGGAATTTTGGTCACCAAGTGAATATCATTGGTGATATGATCGCCTCCCACTGGAATACATCCTGAGGCAGCAATCGCACCATTGAGATACAATACGTAGTCGGTCGTGCCACCTCCCATATCGATCACCAACGCACCAGCATCTTTACGCTGACGGTTCAACGCAATCTGCGCGGAAGCAATCGGAGCAAAAACCACATCATCAACATCTAGCGGGATCTCTCTCACGCACTTGATGCTATTCTGAATACGCGTTTTTATCCCATGAATGATATGGAAATCAGCTTCTAAGCTCTTACCTAAAAGTCCAATCGGCGTGGTTGCATGCTCTTGACCATCCAACCAATACTGACGAATGACATTGTGAATATAAACATTGTCCGAAGGAATTGCGATATCACGAGCAATATCCTTAGCCTCATCAACATGCTCATTCAACACAGCTGGTTCATCCTCAGGAAGTCGAAACGTCCCTTTATTATTCACGCCTTGAATATGTGCTCCTGTAACCGACAAAAATACTGAATGAATATCCACGTCAGAAACATCCTCAGCTTCCAACAAAGCAGTCTTCACACACGCTCTCACCGAAGCAAAATCAGAAATCTCTCCCTTGCGCACTCCTGCAGATGGCGTCTCGCCCACTCCAAGGATCTTTACCGCACCATCAGGCTTCACCTCTCCCACCACCATGCATACTTTGCTGGTGCCGATCTCTAGTCCTACGTGAATCTTTGTTTTGGCCATGTGCTTCTTGAGTTCAGGTCTTTATAGTGCATCGATTCTAAGGTCAAACCGTTTGCGCCCCAATTACCTTGGGGTCAGTTGGCTGATCTTATACTTGCCAGGAATGTTACGCTTCGGTCGAAGGTCGAGCCACTGAATTTCTTTACCCAAGGTCGCTGCATGCGCCCTGATGTCTCTTAAATCCATCAACTGTCGAGCGTGATCATACATCCCGAAGGTCACTATCACATCATCAGAATATTCAGCCACCAAAGTGTTAAAATCAACTACCTTCACTGACTTTAATTTCCAATCCATATCCTTAAAAACTTCTTTGTGCTGCTTCACCAAATGCATCGCACGCACCGCCTCCTCATGGCGCATCACCTCACCTACCTCAAACGCGTATTCCTCCGCTTTCTCGATCACAATCGCTGGCATCATATACGAGACATTCCATAAGTGTCCCTCACACGGAAACAACACGCCGTCTTCTCCGACCAATAGACCGTTTTTTCTGTCCAAATGACGGAAGCCAGCGGACGGAGCATGCACCCACGCCACTGGCACGCGTTCTGTCATTTCCACCACAATCTTGTCGGGAAACTCACGTCTCACGCTCACCTCAACCACTTCTGGTAGCTCACCTAAAACCTTCTCCATCTGCATCAAGTCCAAGGTGAACAATGTCGCCCCTTGCTTGATCAATGTCTCATTCACCACGCGTTGTTTGCTAAACGATCCATTCGTTTGCAGACTGATATCAGTCAGTAAATACTTCTCATTGTCCGCAAACATGGTGTTGGCACCACGCTTCACTCCCCAACATCCTAGGCACAACAAAGCCACCAAAAGGGATATTTTAACCCCTTTGGCAAACGCGCTCATCGACTTAAAAAGAACAATCCGCGGCGAGTTCACATTGAGGTGAAGCATATGCTGGCAGTCCCTTTCACGACGATAGCGCTTCGATGTTCGTTTTTTAAACATTTTGCTTAACGCTGCTCGTATAGACGCAGACAGAGCACTAAAATGTAAACTTTAGCGACCCATCAACGAATCCTTACTAAACTAAACACCTTTTGTTGAGAGAATTCTTAAAGAAATACAAAAGAATTTATGTCTTCCTACATTTTTATCCCAGCTAAGTCACTGATCCTCTCAAACTCGTGTAATAAAAGCCAGCCCACTACCGCTTGCCGAACTTTCTATCTAACTCCTGAACAGCGATTTGCACCAAGGTCGGCTCGCCTTCAGGATCACAATATGGCAAATCACATTCGAACAATGTCGCCAGTAAAGTATCGACCTGACTCACATCCACGGCCTCAGCTAATCCAGCACGATGGGCCAATTTCTTGGCAAACAAATCAAACGCCACTGCCTTGCCCTTTTTTGTCTCCTGCGTCGCAATCAATTCATCAATCAAACTTGTGATAAAAGCTCGCGGGTCTTTCACTTTCACAAAATCTGGCAAGGCCGAAACCTGCAATGAGCTGCCACCGAATTCCTCAATCTGAATCCCTGCTTCGCGAAAGTGATCCAAATTCCTCACCACGATGTCAAAATCATGTGCATCGAGTTCAACCACCTCAGGAATCAACAAGCCTTGCGACGGCACATCGCCCATCTGCTCCATCACTTGCTCGTAAACAATTCGCTCACGGGCAGATTTAGGGTCAAGCACCACCAGTCCATCTTCCCCCTGCATCAAAATGTAACGCTGATGCAACACTCCCATAATAGAAAAATCTGGCCGGGCTTTCTTCGCCTTGACCTCCACTTCCATCTCCTGCTGGTGATGTAAAGATGCCGGTTTCCACTTTGGCTCACTTGGCATCACAGAACCGACAACACGCGCATCATCAGTCGTCGAGCTAGCTTTAGAAATTGATTCCTGTGGCTCTTTCGGCACATCGGCCAAGGGCTGACGATTCGAGACCACCATCGACCGCACTGACGACTCGGTGCCATCCATACGACTCACTATCTTCGGTTCACCACGCAGCGAAGTCTTCTCGGTTAAAGCATGCTCAACAGCTTCCGTAACCAAAAATCTGACCTCGTGTGGTCGCTGAAATCGCACTTCCTTCTTCGCTGGATGCACATTCACATCCACCATCCCAGGATGCATGTCCAACCACAACCAAGCCGACGGATGCATCCCCTCACCAACAGCTCCACGGTAGCCATCGCGTAAGGCTCGACTGATCGCTGCATCCTCTACAGGCCTACCATTTAAGAAAATAAATTGCTGACGCTTCCCTTTACGAGAAAACTCTGGCGGTAAAAGGTAACCGCTCACTTCCATCCCCATGCGTTCATGATTGGGCACTTCAGTTAGCGATCCAGAAATCGATTGCCCCATCATCCCAATGATCCGCACCCGGCGGTCATCGGTGCCAGGTAAATCAAACACCACGCGGCCATCTTTCTTAAAAGTGAAACGCACACTCGGGACCGACAAGGCATGCAAGCGTAGCTGATGCTCGACGTGCGCTGATTCAGTCGTTTCGGTGCGTAAGAACTTACGACGTGCCGGCACATTGAAGAACAATTGCTTTGCCTCCACCACCGTGCCATCAGATAATCCAGCTTGCTTCACTTCCCTAATCTTACCGCCATCTATCAAAATCTCAGTTCCAACCACGGCACCACGCTCTTGTGTGCTCAATCGAAATCTACTGACACTGGCAATACTCGGCACGGCCTCACCACGGAATCCCATCGTCATGATACTCATCAACTGATCACTGCTGCGTAATTTACTGGTAGCATGGCGTTCTAGCGACATCAAGGCATCCTCTTTGCTCATTCCACAGCCATTATCCGTCACCTTTATCAAAGCGGTGCCGCCTTTCTGGATTTCTACCTGAATATGCGTCGCCCCAGCATCAATGCTATTCTCCACCAGCTCTTTTACCACACTGGCGGGTCTTTCCACCACCTCACCTGCCGCTACTTGGCTGGCTAATACATCGGAAAGCACTTGAATCTTTGGCATTGGTGAAAGAATGATTGGCGATTTAGTGAAATCCGTTTTATCTTCCAGCACGCCTCATGGCGGCTCATTCCAGATTTCCTAAAGACAATGATTACTCTTACTGACAACGCGGTGCAAGAACTCAAAAGCCTACTCGAAAGAAAATTCGCTGCACCTGACGAAGGCCTGCGACTCGCCATCGAAAAAGGAGGCTGTGCCGGCATGCAATACACCATGAAAGTCGATTCAGCAAAGGACGGCGACGAAACGCTTAAAATCGAAGACGTCCTCGTGCACATCGCCGCCGATAGCATCGATAAACTCAACGGTTCCAAAGTCGACTATTCCTACTCACTTTCAGATTCTGGTTTCAAAATCATCAACCCAAATGCCGCACGTTCATGTGGCTGCGGCACATCATTTGAAGCCAAAGGCGAAGAAGGAACCTACGATCCTGAGGAAGACTGCACCACTAAGTAATTCTCCCTCTGATGCCCAAAGAGGAAAAGAAAAGTCTGCTCACGCGGATCGTAGAAAGAAAGCCACCACTCTACTGGTGGGCGCTTCTCAATATCAGCGTAGCCTGCCTGGCAGTGATAAGCTGGCTCTACTTTGTCCCGACCTTCAACTACCCGGAAGTTCCGGAACACTACCAGCGCATGATCGACCTCGGTCGTGCCCCGCAGCTCCCTGGCTATTCCTCTAGCGATGCCCCGGACGGAAAAACCATCGGGCCTGAAAAAATTCACCAAACCTTCACCAGCTCGGAGCTCAACGCCGCCGACCTCACCGAGCTCAATAAAACCCTGCTGCGTAACTACATCCAGAATATCAAACTGGAAAAGCTCAACTACTACATCAAGGGCTCCTTCAAAGTCAGCCAAGCCCGTGCCCTCAATGACGATGACATGTTCCGCAAAGGCATCGTCGTCCAAGCTCGCTCACAACGCCACATCGGTGAAGCCAACAGCCTCGTCCCCTTCCTCGTCGATATCGAATACATCCTGCCAAGCGTCAGCCCCGACACGCTCAAGCACTTTACCAAAGGCACCAGCTTCGACCTCTTCCAAGTCCCTCACTTCTGCACTATCCTCAATGTCAAACGCACCACCGGTGCCGATGGCGAAACCATCGTCTACCTCACCGTCGTCCCCATCACCATCGACCCTCCTCTCGCCCTCCCAAACGACAAAACCGTCACCCTCACCACCCCCAAACGCATCTACCCCGCCGCCGGACTCCCAATCTATAAGTAAGTCGCTGCGCTCCTAGGTAAAGGGTGAAAGGAAAAGGGAAAAACTATCCCTCCCAAGGTAGCTGGTAATCTCCGAGCACCGCGGCTCATACCGCCACACCACTCCAGCCCACCTCGGTATACCAATAAATACCCACACCCTACCAGCACCCCGCCCTGAAAGGGCACGCTTTCATAGCCTAGGGCAGCGCCCTAGGTATGCAAACCACACAAGACAAAAGCCCTGAAGGGGCGACCTAACCCGGAGGCCACGCAAGCTGACGCCCCGCCAACACGTGCACATGCAAATGCGGCACTGCTTCGCCTCCGTCAGGCCCGTTATTGATGACCACGCGGAATCCATCCTCGGCAAAGCCTTCTTGCTTAGCAACATTACGAGCCGTCAGTAATAAATGTCCAAGCACGGCCTGGTCCTCATCCTCGGCAAGCCCAACCCTCACGATGCGCTTCTTCGGAACCACTAACAAATGCACTGGTGCCTGAGCAGCTATATCGCGAAAGCATATGCACAGTTCATCCTCATGGACGATGTCGGCAGGGATCTCGCGATCAATAATTTTCTCAAAAATGGTTTTGTCGTGGCTCATCTCAGTAGTCTGTTAGCTCATTGCAGGTACCGCAAGTGGAATA
>CAXMOB010000202.1:0-7896 GCA_964194815.1 Vicinamibacteria bacterium
CCTGAGATCGACATTGAGACGCCGTGGAGGATGGTCATGTTCTCCTTGTGTCCGTCGAGCGCATTGAGCCAATCGGGAAGTTCGTGCTTGTCCAGATCCAGCTCGAAGGCCTGCTTCTCATCGTGTTTCTTTTTCTGCTCCGATGAAAAGGATTTCAAGCCGAATTGATTGGCCAGGTTGCCGTTGGACTTACGAACAAAGACAAAACGATGCGGGAAGCCAGCCGAATTGACCGGAGCTGCCTGTGCTGGAGCGGCAAGCAGATTACTGAATGATGGGGTGAGCGCCAGACCTGTGGCTCCCAGCGTGGTTTTCTTGAAGAATTCTCGGCGATTGATAGTCATGATCAGTTTTTGGTGGTGGTTTTACGGTAGATGAAGGAGTCGGAAGTGAGCAGGGAAACGATGACCTCATCAAAGCTTCCCTTGTTTTCAAGGTAAGCTTTTTCGGCATCGATCAGGGTTTTGGAGTCGGAGAGTGTTTCGTTGCGGCCCATGAAGAAACGGAAGGCGTGACGGATGATGGACTGCCTTGCTTTGTCGGATTTTGCCAAGCGGTCGATCAGGTCAAACGCATCTTCGACCTCACCGTCTAGTTTAGGGTCGCCAGTGCCATTCAATACACCTTTTGGATTGACCGGCAGGGTTTTGTAAACCGGCAGTTGGGCTCCGAAGGTCAACTCAGTGAGCGGTGCTCTACGATCCGGAGCTTTTTTGATGAGGTTTTCGGGGTGCTCGAGGTTTTCCTCGGTTCGGAATCTTCCGAAGTCGTCGTAGATTTCAAAGGGGAAGCCCAGCGGATCCATTTTCTGATGGCAGCGCCAGCATGCTTCGGCGCCAGTCTTGATCTCCATCCGCTGACGCATGGTCTTCGCATGGTCGGGATCAATCACCGCATCGACGGTGATCGGCACATCGGGGATGGTCCCTGCGAGGAGTTTTTCCTGAACCCATTTGCCACGATGGATGGGGTCGGTCTCGAGATTCTGGGAGTGTGCGATCAGCCAAGCGGGGTGGGTGAGGATGCCCTTGCGATTCGGTATCTTCGCCGGCTGTTGAGTCGGATAATCCCAGTTTCGCCAGTCAACATTCCAGTATGAGGCAACTTCTTCGCCCCGCATCTGCTGTCCGGACCGGCCGAGCACCGGCCCGCCGTTCCAGAATCCCATACCGTTTTTCATGTAAGGCAGAGCGCCGGATTGGCCTTCGCTAAAGTGCAGCACAAGCCCGGCCATCATCCGCTGGAGCTTACTGAGGATTTTGGGGTGATCGCCCTTTTTCTCGTGCTGAAACTCCCAATGTGTTCTCAAGAAAGCCTCGTGCGGGGCGACGTCTTCAGGCTTCCATTTCTGCCAGTCTTGGTCCTTGAAGCGGTCATAAATGTCTTTCAGGGCATCGGACGCGGCCGTCATCGACGCGTTATCGCCGTTGTGAAAGATGTAGAACTTGTCGGTGGTCAATAACTCTTCAAGCACCCGTTCGTCCTTCTCGAGAATATGTTCGACTAGCATGTCCGCCTCATCAATCAGCCTGCTGACGGTCGGTTGGTGGCGGCCGGCTCCAAACCTGCTGTCGTCCTTGAAGACCTTGAGCGCCTTGGGATAGCCGAAGAACTCGCGAAAGAACCGCAACTTCCGGATCGGCTGGTTCGTCACGCTGGGGTTAATGTTGGCTGCCTGCACCGCTTCGTCGATGATCGTCCACTGGTCGCGGCGTTTGAGCATCCGGCGCACCTCGCGCTCGTAATCCTCACGCGTATTGAGCCGACCTTCTCGTGCAACCTTTGTCAGTTGCTGGTCCGGACTTGAGTCGGTCAGCGCGTAGGAGAGGGCATAACTCGCATCTCTCGGCGACATCATCCGTCGGCCATGCTCATCTGCTTGACCCGCACCAAATTCGTGGCGGTAGGCAAATTCGGTATTCAAGATCAACGACTCGATCAACTTGGTAATCGCCTGCTGTCGCTCGAGTTTGAGCATGAACAGCTTGAGCAGTTCGCGGTTCTCGGTACGCTCCGATTCACTCGGCAGACGCTCAAAAATCTTGGTATATGTCTCATCGACCATTGCGTTGATCCGGGCATCATCCGCACCAAGCGCCGACTCGCGTTCTTGCTTGAACGACTCGGTCCAGTCGGACACGCATTTTTTAATGATCGCCTGGTAGCTGTCACCCTTCTCGCGATGCTTTTTTATCGACGCAGCGATCACTTGCATCTCCCCATCATTTAATGGCTTGTACGCTGGTGCCTTGCCACGTTTCTTGGCTTCGCGGAAAATTAGATCCATGTCCCAGTGATCCCAGAACACCTTCATCATCGTGATGCGGTTCTCAATACGATAAGCGGAGACGCCTTGCCTGACCCAGTCGGCTTCGGCTTGCAGGATGATCTTCTCATAGTCTGCGCGCTGGTCGTCCATGTAAGGTGTCCAAGGGGAGCCCTTGTCATCCTTCATCACCTTGGTCGTATCCTCCGTGACTTCGTATGGGGTGTTCTTGTAGGTCACAATACTTAGGAGCACCGCATCGAGGTCTTGTTTGTCCTGCGAGTTCAAGAACTCGCGGCGTTGAATGCGATAGGTTTTCTGCCCGGGAAACTTTCTTTTTCGCATGCCCTGGAAAGGCATATCAACACGCTTAAGCTTGGGCAAAAGAGCCTCGTGCTTGTCGCCATAAATCTCCTGAAGCAGGCGATCCATGTACTTGTCGGTGGCCAGGAAGTCTTTGCGTGACCGAAGTATTTCCCGGTGCTGCAGTTCGTCCTGCATCAACGCATACATCGCCGGGTACTGCGCCTTCATCACCGATGCAGACGACATGTGTACGGCTATCCGCTTGGCGTTGCCGACCATCGTCAGCAGGTGACCGGTCGTCAACGCATCATTGCCGAAGTAGCGAACGCCGACCTTCTCAGGCAGGAGGAAGGGATTGGTGATGGTTCGACGGAATTTGTTGCCATGCTCGGTCTTCGGACTCCAATGGATGCCACTATCGCCAGCGACCGTGTGATTGGTGCCGTAAATCTTCCTCTTAGGCTCGTAGTTAAGCAAGCGGTTCACTTTTTCGCTAAAAATAAATTCGCTCACCAGCCAGCGGCGGTCTGCGGTGAACCCGGGAAGGTCGCTATGCTTTCCCGAAAACAGTTCCTCATGTTTGACGACGTTACCGTACTCGGAGCGCCTGAGTTTTTCGGCCAAAGCTTTCGCCGCATCGCCCGTCACCTGGCTCTCAAGCCATTTGATGAGGATTTTTCGTTCGGCCTTGGTCGGCTGTTTTTCATCCTCAGGAGGCATGTCTTCGAAAAGCACTGCTTCATTGGCATCGCTGTAGAGCGTTTTCAAATCGACAGGATCGATCGTTTCAAGCTGATCCAAGCGGATATCACCCTTTTGTTTTTTAACACCATGGCAAGCATAGCAATGCTTCTCCATGATCTTCATCGCCTTGTCCTTTAAGATGGTAGGATCCATTTTGGGTTCCGATGAATCGCTATTAGATGGAGAGAGCACGGGTTCTCCCTTGGCCTCTATCTGAATAAGACACAAACCCCCAAAGATAGATACCGCTGCGATCACAGTGAGCGCACTAGGTAGATGAGTGGTGCGATACGTTGAGAGAATAGATTTCATTAGTTAATGGAACTTTACTAGGCTTGTCTTGAAATTCTTTCAGAATATACTGCGTGATATCGGATATTTAGTTCAACATCAAAGACTTGCCATTCATTGTTGATGATGGCTTAGCTTAGATACAGTTATCGCTAAACTGTTCATCGCTCAACAAAATTCTCTGCGGACAACTATCCCAATTATTAGCTAGTTTCGCCATGAGAATCTAAAAAGGGTCTTTCCCTTAGTTGTCCCTTAGTTGTCCCTTAGTTGTCTACCTTAGTTGTTTAGTCCCGATTGCTATTCTATGTGAACTGTTCTTTACTTTTTTATCGCTAGATCACTGGGTATCAACTTATGTTCATAAACTAAACCATTTTTAGCTGAGATAGAACGGAATATAATGGCTACATTTTTGTCTGATGCCGGGCGGAATTCTATTTCGCCATACATGTGATTGTCAGCTTTTTCCCCATAAGAATGAATCATTCCTTTGAGTAACGGATTTGGTGGTGTCCGATGGGTCCGAGAGAGAGAGATCCCGAAGTGAAGTCATAGAAGTATCGCTCTTTTCCAATCGGTAATTTGTAGATATCACTACGATGTACGTCACCCGAAATACCGATCACTCCGCTAATCTAGTTTTCAGAAATGAAAGAGAAAAGCTTATCACGTTCACCCAGATAGAACTTCCCCGCCCAGCCATCAGCCTTTGCTCTTCCAAACTGGGTTCCAGAGATAAGAACCTTGTAGCGTTTCGTCGAATTCTTGAGAGAATCACAGAGCCATTTATACTGGATTTTTCCCAGCATGGAACTGCTAGAAATTTGCTTTTTAGGTAAGGTGTTCGGAGGGGCTGTCATGGGGTGATAAGGGGGTTATTATATGAATTACTTAGCTTAATTTGGCGCGATCCAGCTTTCTTAAGTTCAGTGTGTCTATCGTAAATTCGCCAAGTAACTGATGATATCCCTGATTTCATATTCGTTCAAGAGTAGTCCCATAGGAGGCATTGAGGACATCAGCGTGTGCGTTTTTATTTGATCGACGGCTAAGGTCTTTTTCGTCGTATCGGGAAGTGTGATAACCCATTTTTTAGCACCTTTCTTTTCTAAAACACCTGATACTTGTTCGCCAGTTTTAGTTTCTAACAAAACAGAACCGTAACCTTCTGAAAGATCACTATTAGGATTTAGTAGGGAATCTACAAGATGCGCTCGGTCACGAGTCTTACCAATTTTTGTGAGGTTCGGGCCAATTCCAGCATTCACACTTTTACCGATCTGGTGACAACGAATACACTGTGCTGCCGCATGGGTCTTCACAATTTTTTTCCCTCTTTTAGGATTGCCACCAAACTCCAAACGTTCTGGCGTGGCAGGTAAGGTGATGCCACGTATCTTCGCTGCCTGCCACATTTCAAGCTGCCACTTCCTCGGGGTCTTTCCCGCTTTGTACTGCGCCAGCAGCGTCTGGAATCGAGCCGTTGCCTTGAGTTCATCTTTCAGTTTGGCTAATTCAAGCAGTGCCTTTCCATATCCGCTTGATTTAGGATCATCGAGAATGGCAAGCAAAAGGTCAATCACGGGAATCCCCGCTTCTTTTGCTAAGCCCCGCGCGGTCTCTTGAACGTCGCGATTCTTAGAGGCAAGTCCCTGTTCAACATAGTCCTTGAGTTGCGGATCTTTCGCTTCTGCAAGTGCCTTGAGCATGAGAGACTGGAGCGGAGGCGACCAGCGATCAAAATGGGCATAAGCTTTCTTGAGCCACTGACTGTTTCCTAACTCAATGACTCCTTTGAGAAGAACCTCGGTGAGTTTGGCGTCATTGAGAATGGTTTCTTGAAGTCCTTCGACCACAGCATTGACTGGCGATTGATCACGCGGTTCTTTTGCACGGAAGCGACCATCAACTGGGTCTAGGGCAGGTGCTTTTGACCACCAAAGAATGGAAGCGAGTGCCACAGCTCGGGCATCCGATGAAGCACCCTCATTGGTCAGAAGAAAGTCAGCCAAAAGTTGCAAGTCATCTGGAGAACCGTTTCTCAAGGCAGCGTTAATGGCGCGGCGCAAGAGTGGCTCGCTTTTTAGATGATGTCTTGTGAGGATTTTAGCAAGATCAGGGAGTGCTTCAGGTATCGACAGGTCATCATGGATGGCGCGGGCTGCTTCGAGTAATACAAGCTCGTCTTTGTCCATTAAAAATGCGCGAACTTCCGGTGCTTTGAGTCTCCTCAAGGCAACAATCGCAGCCAGACGAACGTTCGTGTTTTCATGGCTTGAAAGTGCCGCTAGCTCGGAGGCTGACATGGTGCCTTGAATGCCCATCGATCCTGCGTGGCGAAGATAAGCGTCCGCTTTAGCGGCAGGGCTAGCAAGTAGAACGACCAGTTCGGAAGCTGCCGCCTTCTCCCCACAGTTCCCGAGAGCAATGGCTGAAAAAAATGGCACCCGCATCGATGGATTACCCAGCCCTGCGCGTAGCTCAGATCTGAAGAGTGAGGATTGTGCACCCACATCACCGACGACTTTTGCGAGTTGGCTCAGGACTTCAGATTCGGAAGTCTTCCAGAAAGGGGCTAAGTGTTTTAAGAGTGCTGGCTGTGTTCTAGCTGCCTGACCGATCCCCCAAATGGCATGGAGTCTGGCAAGGAGTGGTGTGCTTTCTTTAGCTTGCGCAACAAACACTGTTAGCCCAGAAGTCCCCCGACGCACGAGCTCGAATTGTGCTTTTAAGCGGACTCGCTGATCTGCATGACCTAACCATGTCGAAAGAGTTTCTGAGGGTTGTTCTGCTTCGTTACTCTGGAGAATAGCTTGCGTCTGGTCACGCAGAGGGTGGCGGTTTTCTTTTGTAACATCGAATCTATAAATGGCTCCCACGTCGCCCCTTTTCACCCCATCATTTTTATAGCTGGCAGCGAAGAGCGCGCCATCTGGGCCGATAGCTAACCCGGTGTTGGTATTACCTCCAGGGATCTTGTCATGTTCCGTGAATTTGAAATAGGCGCCTTGAGGAGCGAAGGAAAAAACGCGAACTTCATTTTTATTGTTCGTCATGAAGAACTTATCAGCAAGTTCCTGACTCATGGCGGTTCCGGGATTAGCGGTAAAACCACAAGGTCCTGGTCCGAAATTGCCGATCGTAGGAGTCAAGTAGGCCGCATGGCTATCGTGATCAGGCAAAAACAGTTTTTCACGCATCCACGGATTATATGGTTTCGTTCCGCTGATCTTCACAAAATCCTGCTTACCTAACCACTGCCAATTAAGACGCCAGCCATGATCACTTCCTTCGGTGATATAGAGCGCCCGCTCCATTTCACCGGGGTAATCACCATCGTTATCCATACTGAATAGGTTTCCATAGGCATCAAAAGCAAGCTCCTGCGCATTGCGTTCACCGATCGAAAAGCGCTCGAATTTTGATCCATCTAATTCACAGCGAAAAATAGCACCGCTGTTAGGTGCGTGATAAGTGTTCCCTTCTGTTGTGGTTAGCGAGTGCCCTTTATCTGCGAGCGAAATATAAACACGACCATCGGGTCCTAACGTTAGACCACTGAGATTGTGTCCACCCTGACCGATATGCACCTGCAAGCCAGTGGCAATCGTCTTGCGCGTCTCAGGAAGACCATCTCCATCCATATCGGTATAAAGGAAAAAATCTGGTTCAGCTGCAACAAAAAGATCGTTCCCTACCGCAAGCACTCCAGCCGGAATACCTGTGACTTCTGAGCTATACTGATCGACCGTCTTGAACTGATCAGCGGTTCCATCTCCATTTGTATCCATCGCCTGAATCGCCCCGTCTTTCTGCACAATGAGGTCTTTCCAATTCACGGTTCCGTTTTTATCCCGATCTTCGATTCCTTCGAGATGGTGAAGATTTTCACGATAAAATGTGCGTCTATCTTCCACCGAACTAAAGGAGAGGTCAGTCTTGACCCAAGGTTGCAGCTTCCGGATATCAAGGCTGGATTGCTTACGACGAAAAGCGGTCGTTACATAAGCCGCCCCCCTGTCATTTACTGAGATAGCGACGCCTCTGGCAATCGCCGGACTACTGGCCCACTTGGTAACCTCATACTCCACAACGGACTTCCTCTCAGGCTTGCTTGCTTGAGCATGAGCATGAGTATTCCCCAAGCCACAGCATAAAAAGGCGGGCATCAGATAGACTGAGAGAAATTTGCTTTTTTGGCAAGTTGCTTGGAGAGGCTGCATGGGGTCAATGTAGGGTCTTTTAGACAAATGAGAAGTGTTTCTAGTAAAATAGAGCATCTATTT
>CAXMOB010000203.1:0-9921 GCA_964194815.1 Vicinamibacteria bacterium
CCGCCAACCTTATACACTAGGACCTCGGGGCCAAAGGGTGTGCTTTCTTCGCAAGCTGGGAGTTCTGTTAAGTAGAGGATGACGTCGTCTAGGAACATAAACTGAATATTGCATGGATGGTGTGGGAGGGGAAGAAAGAAGGATGAAGCGAATAATAAACGAAGGGTTTTTCTCTAGGGCTATGGAGGTAGGGTGTTACGGAGTACGATAAGCTGCGGTGCTTGGGGAGCCTCACCTACCTATGGGTTGTACAGGGCACAAAAAAGCCACCGACGCAGAACGAAGGTGGCTTAGTGATTTTATGAGAAAAGAGAATTAAGCAGCGTCTGTGCTGCTTGCTTCAGAGCGAGTTGCTTCAGAGCTATCTGATTCTTCTTTATTGTCGTCTGGTTGACGAGTCTTTGCACCGTTCACGATGAGGTTGCGTCCCATGAATGGTTGGTCATGGTGAACATCAACAGCGTTCTTTGCATCAGCAGGTTTGAGCATTTCAACGAAACCATAACCCTTTGATTTGTGGGTGTGGCGGTTGTAAATGATTTCAACGCTCTTTACTGTACCGTTGCCCTTGAAGAGCTCCTCGATGTCATATTCAGTAGTTTCGTAGGATAGGTTTCCTACGTAGAGACGTCCGCTAGTGACTTCTACCTTCTCTGGCTGACGAGCTTTTTTTGCAGCTGGCTCAGCAGTGTTGGTGTTCCTCTTAGCAGCATCGTTGTTCTTTTTAGGAGCGTCGTTGTTTTTCTTTGGTGGTCTGGCTTGAACCTGTGGCTGTGGCTTGATGCCGAAGATCGCGAGGATCTTCTGCCAGAATGTAAGTGGCTTAGGAGCTGGCCTTCTGTTGCCGCCCTGGCTGTTACGATTACCGCTTTGACGGTTTCTGTTGTTGTTGCGATTACCGCCGTTGTTACTACGATTGTTACTGTTGCCGCGGTTGTTGTTGCTGCGGTTGTTGTTACGATTACCGCCTTGACGGTTATTGTTTTGGCTGCGGTTTGAATTTCCGCCCTGGTTTGTTTCTGACATGTTTTTGTTTTGTTTAGTTAATCCACGACCATGAGTAATTGAAGTCGCCGTTGCTTGTTTTGTGGTGCAAGCATCACGGATGATGGTGGATGGGCCTCATTTGAGGCGATGTCGTTCTCCGATTAAGTGGTTGGTCGATCTCATTCCGCCAACCCAGTCGAATTCCAGCCTGTAGCAAGCAAAGGCCGGATTCGGGGAACGGCAGGAAGCTGGGGGGAGCATCGGCAAAAATCAAGACATTTCACCACAGCTCAGAGCTTGAGCGGGTGAAATGCCTTTAAAATGATGATTTTGTAGTGCTTGAGCGCTACTTTGGAGGCGCTTTATCGAGGTCAAATGCCTCGTGCACGACGCGAGCCGCGTCCTCGATCGCTGATTCATCGACAGTTACAGCGATTTTGATCTCGGAAGTAGTGATCATGCCGATGTTGATTCCGGCTGAGCCTAAGGCTTCGAACATCTTGGCGGCGACACCTGAGTGCGAACGCATACCGATACCTACGCAGGAAAGCTTAGCGATGCCAGCTTCAGTCTCGAGGCCAGCGCAATCACTGAGTTCAGCGATAAGTGGTTTCAGAGCTGCTTGCACTTTTCCAAGGTCATTGGAGTGCATGGTGAATGAGTGGCGAGCCTTACCATCGTGAGCGATGTTGGAAACAATCATATCGATGTTTGTTTCGGTCTCGGCAAGACATGTGAGGATACGAGCTGACATGCCAGGTTCGTCTGGGATGCCGGTGATGGTGACTCGTGCTTGTGAGCGTTCTATTGATACGCCGCGGATGACTACAGATTCCATATCGTCGTGTTCTTCAGTTACAAGGGTTCCAGGATTATCGTTGAGGCTTGATCTCACTTCGAAGATCACGCCGTATTTTTTAGCAAATTCTACTGAACGGGACTGCATGACTTTTGAGCCAGATGAGGCCATTTCAAGCATCTCGTCGTAGGAAATTTCAGGAAGTTTTCGTGCATTTTTAACCACACGTGGGTCGGTGGTGTAAACGCCGTCTACGTCAGTGAGTATTTGGCAGAGGTCGGCTTTTATCGCAAAAGCTACTGCAATGGCAGTGAGGTCTGAGCCGCCACGACCGAGCGTGTGGATCATACCGTCTTCGCGAAGCCCTTGGAAGCCTGCACAAATGATGACTTTATCCTCTTTGAGGAATTGGTTCATCATAGTTGGATCGATATCAGTGATACGTCCGCGAGTATGAGAACCAGTGGTTGAGATACCAGCTTGGCGGCCAGTGATAGAAACGGCTTCAATGCCCATTTCGTCGAGAGCCATGCAAACGAGAGCAATCGATTGTTGTTCTCCTGTCGAGAGGAGGACATCGAGTTCGCGTTCTGCAGGGTTGCTGTTGAGTTCAGTGGCCATTCCAATAAGCTTATCGGTGACCCCGCCCATGGCGGAGACTACAGCAACCACTTGGTTGCCTTCGTCTCTGAGTTTTTTGATGCGAGTCGCCACGTTGCGAATGCGGTCAAGCGATCCAACGGAGGTTCCTCCATATTTTTGAACAATGAGTGCCATGTTATAAAATGAGCTTATTGATTAAGTGGAGGGGATTTAATCTCATTGGTCGGGAGATCGCAAGACTTGATTGTGTCAGAGAAGCGATACTTTTTTCGGCAAGTGGGTTGTAGGGTTTTCTGGTGGAACTAAGGAAATATAGCTGGTTTGGTGTAATACGGATAGTGTGGTATAGAGGAAATAGGTCTTGTCGTATCACCTCTACTGGGTATAGGGTGATTTGCACTTAACGATTATAGTAGTATGAAATATGAAGATGTAGAGGGATGTTATTATTATGCAAACGCTGGCCTTTTCGGTCAGAATGCTGCCTATATTTCAAAGGTTACAGGAAAGACCTATTGGAATAGCAGTATGGGGGTCAATGAGGAAGAGTTGCCCGATGATATAGATTTTAATGATGATTACGTGATGCTACCAAGTAAGAGGGATCTTGATTTGGATCAGTATCTTGTTTGGAAATTTATCAGAATGGAGGCTCCGGAATGGGAGCAGCAGGTTAGAGGTATTTTTAGGAGTCGTGGAGCCTATGCTCGTTACAGAGATTTTTTGGAATCTAAAGACCTCATAGAGAAGTGGTACGACTTTGAGAATAAAAAGGAGAAAGAGGCACTTGTTCAATGGTGTGAGGATAATAAGATTAGCCTTGAGGAGTGAGGTGCTTAGGAGACTAGATCGTAAGTTCTGATGTTTAACTAGTATTGCTTTTTCTGATTAGCGTCCCTGTTAGTTTTTTCGACAGAATGGACAGAATTTTCAAAATGAACAGAATGTCGATGAGGGGCGGGAGGGGAGCTCCGAGTACCACGGTTTATGGGGGCTAGAGGAGAATTGACCACAGAATGAATGGAAATCTCAGAAGGAACAGAAATGAAGAGTACGAAAGTGGGTTAGAACTTATTGACGGATGGGCACAACGATGATGGGTATAAAATTTTGTCCAAATTGTGGAGCCGAGTGTTTTACTATTCGTTAGTTAAAAAATCTACCATCAGTAATTCTCGACCGAGTGGCTTAATTTGTTTACACCTTTGAGCATGGCAATTGAACCATTTGAGGGGATCACACCGGATATTCATGAGAGCGCATTTATTGCGGCTAGTGCTGACCTTATTGGTAAGGTGACGGTAGGTGAGGAAGCGAGTATTTGGTATAATACTACGCTACGTGGAGATATTAACGAAATTGTGATTGGGGCACGTTCGAATGTTCAGGACAATGCGGTGATTCATTTATCGGATGATTACGGCACGTATATTGGCGAGTTGGTGACGATTGGGCACGGTGCGATTATTCATGCCTGCACGATCGAGGACGAATGTCTGATCGGGATGGGAGCCTGTATTTTAGATGGTGCAGTTATTGGGGCACGTTCAATTATTGGAGCGAATTCCTTGGTGACTGGCGGGACGGTGATCCCACCTGGTTCATTAGTGATGGGGAGCCCAGCGAAGGTGGTGAAGACCTTAGATGAGGAAGCTCAACAAGATGTGAAGTCTTGGGCCTTGAAATACGTTAAAGGGTCGCGTAAATACCTAGCTAGGGATGAATTTTAAATTTCAAAAACGATGAAGAAACAAAGTGTCCAAGTTCGCCCGATCACCTTGCTGCCTACGCCTATGGGCTGTGGCATGTTCTTGTCGGACGGCGAGAAAGTGATTTTGATGTATATCGACCCATCGATTGGTGCGTCGATGAATGATGTGTTGAGGGAAGAGGAACCACCGCGACCACAATCGCATGATTTTTTCCATACATTTATGGAATCGATGGGAGCGGAGATGATAGGTGCGTATATTGTGCGTGAGGAAGACGAAGTGTTTTATGCCAGTGCTACATTCCAAATGAAGAATGAGGTGATGGGCAAGAAGATTGTGCAGTTGGATTGTCGTCCGAGTGATTGTATCTCGATGGCAGTACGGGCTGATATTCCTATTTTCTTCATCAAAGAGGTGTGGGAGAGACAGCCAGACATGAGTCATTTGTTGGAAGAATTGAAGAAGCAAATCGACGAGGGCGATGAGTAAGTTAATTCTTGCATCTGGTTCGCCACGGCGGAAGGAATTGTTGGCAGAGATGGGCTATACGTTTGAGATTGCGACTTCTGATGTGGAAGAACTGCATGACGCGAACATGCCCTTGCGTGAATTGTGTGAGCACAATGCGAGGTTGAAGGCTGAGGACGTGGCGTCAGGCTATCCTGATGCAGTTGTGCTGGGGGCAGACACCCTGGTGTATATTGATCAATTGCCTTTGGGCAAACCAGCTAGTGCGCAAGAAGCTTTAGAGACATTAAAGATGTTGAATGGCAAGAGCCACTGCGTTTGCACAGGAATGTGTGTGGTGAGTGGTGGTCGATCTGAGATGTTTAGTGAGGTGACGCAGGTACATTTCAAGGATGTGGATGAAGCGACGCTGCTTGACTACATGGAGAAAGTCCATGTGATGGATAAGGCGGGGAGTTATGCCATTCAGGATCACGGCGATCTGATCATCGAGTCGATTGAGGGCGATTACGCTAATGTTGTGGGCTTGCCTCAGACATTGGTGGCGGAGAAACTTGCACAATTTGGGTTGAAATCTGAAGTATAGCCAGTAGTTAATTAGAATATGCAGGAAGAAGCTCGTTATCCTTTATTATTTAATCCGTACGCTCGTGGTCACAAGGGACGGAAGGCGCTTAAATTTATCATGAAGAATGCGACTCGATTTGCCTTGTATGCGACGCGAAGCGAAGAGGAAGCGATTGCTCTGGCGGAAGAATTTGCTGCAAAAGGCGAGCCGGTGGTGATTGCTGCGGGGGGTGATGGCACGCTTAATGCCGTGGTGCAGGGGCTGCTTGGAACCGACACCGCCTTAGGCATTTTTCCTTCAGGCACGATGAATGTGTTTGCTCGCGAATTAGGTATCCCAGTTCCAGGGTTCAACAGCATGCCCTTGTACAAGGCCTTGGCTGTGATTGATAGCGGCAATGTGAAGAAGGTGGATATATTTTCATTGAATGAACGTCCCTTTATTCAGATGGCTGGTGTGGGCTTTGATGCACAGGTGATTGAGGAAACGGATCCATCATTGAAGAAAACCTTTGGACCATTGACCTATTTGGTGTCGGCTGTGAAAGTGCTGGGTAAAGAACCACCGAAGCTGACCTTGAGGTTAGCGGACGGGACGGAACACCGTGGAGCTGCAATTGTGACGGGGAATGGCGGATTGTATGGTGGTCAGGTGAAGTTGTTCACTAAAGCTGATAACAATGACCAACTGCTCGACTTTGTAATTTTTAAAGAAAATGGTTATCGCATGGTAGCTGATACCTTAGCGGGTATTCAGGGGAAGATCGACAATAACTCGAATGACATTGAGTATGTGCAAGCAAAGGGAGCCGAGATTATTTCAGATAGAGAAGTTCCGTGGCAGGTCGATGGCGACTACGTAGGGCGAGCAGACCGTTTTGTGTTTAGGCATGAGGAGAAGCAACTGAAAGTGATGGCTCCGTCCGAGGCTCATACGACCTTCTTTGGTGAATTACTAAAAAAAGTTCTGCCGATATCACAGTGATATGAGTTCGGCGGTGATCTCCGAGCAGTGCGGCTGATTAGCCTTAAGGTGAAGCCGTAGAGGTAGTTGCTTTCTTTTGAGTTAGTTTCGCTATGGCTCGCGGGTCGAGCTTTGGTTTGCCGAGCCCGGATTTATTGCTCAATGCCTCATGTAAGATGAGCTGAGCATCTTGGCGTTGGTTAGATTTCCCGCTGTAAGCGATGCGGAGTTCTGCGGTGTGAATGTAGTTCATCACATTTCTGGCTGGAACATACTCTGGTGGATACCAGATACGTTCGTAATCGTAGTGGCAGTTGATGTCGTTGCCAGTGCGTGGGCAGGTGTCGCAGTGGCGATAGCTTTCGGTTTCCCAGTAGCCTGGGATTGTATAGGCACGGAAGTAGGAGTTTTCAGCTCTACTGTTGAGGGTGAGTTGTCGGGTAATATAGAAGGAGTTCTTGCCATCGATGAGTGAGCGTTCCGCTGCACGGATGACGGCGAAGTAACCAGCAGCTTCGGCTGTGGGTTTGTTGTAGGCCTGGTAGCGGATAGTGATCTGATTTTTTGCTGCAGCGGATTCAGTGTAGCCACCCCAACGCGAAGATGTACCTTTCCAAGGAATGGATGGGCGTTCGGTCAAGGGCTGGTAGTATAGTTCAGCTGTGGAGCATGAGGCTAGTAACATTGCCATGCCCGCTAGGAGTCCTAAAAGTAGTTTCATGTCTATTGAGACTACACTTTGTCAGAAATTATTCAATCGAGTTTGCAGAAAATTGTGGAAAACTGGTGGAGATAAGGGCACGTAGATTGGCGGAAAATTTATTTTAGATATACGAAATGATAAAATCCTAATTGCGTTTTTTGAGTGAGTTGTTGTATGGTGACATCTCATGGCAAAAAAGGCACTAGGAAAAGGACTCGGAGCGTTGATCAAAAAGCAAGCGGAAGCGCCGTCGCCAACGACGGCAACCCAGCCTGTTAAGGAGGTTGACGGGCAAGAGGTTATCGAGGTGACCCTCAACCAGGTGGTTTCTAGTCCACTACAGCCCCGCAGAACATTTTCAGAAGCACATATTGAGGAATTGGCCGAGTCGATCCGTCAGCACGGTATCATACAGCCCTTGATCGTGCGTAGGGTTAAAGGCAAGTATGAGCTTATCGCTGGTGAACGTCGTTGGCGTGCATCAACTCACCTCGGACTTGATACTGTTCCAATCCTTGTGCGTGAAGCGAGTGACCAGGATGTGCTTGAAATGGCATTGATTGAGAACTTACAACGTGCTGACCTCAACGCGATTGAAGAAGCTGCTGGCTATGCCCGCCTTGCACGTGAGTTCAGCATGAAGCAGGAGGATATAGCGAAGCAAGTGGGTAAGTCTAGAGCGTCTGTGGCGAACGCCATTCGTTTGCTTGACCTCAATGATGATGTGCAGGACCTGTTGTCTGAGAAAAAAATTACAGTTGGGCATGCCAAAGCGATTCTAGGCTTGAAGGAAAAGAAAGTGCACCACGATGTGGCTCTTCACGTGATCAAGAAGAAACTAACGGTGCGTGCCACGGAGAGACTTGTGCAGGCGTATAACTCTGGTGAGACCCCTATCGACGAGAAGGAAAAGGCAAAAGAGCAGGAGACGCAAAGCAAAGGAATCAAGAAGGTGCAAGATCAGCTGAAGAAAGAATTTGCGACAAACGTCTCTATCACTCACACCTCAAAAAAGGGAAAGATTGAAATCGAATATTACGGAAAAGCAGACCTCACCCGTGTGCTCGAACTTCTCGGTGTTTCATCTGATGAGCTTTAAGGTTATTCTTTTTACCTGTGTGGTAGCATGTGGTCTGGCGACCTTGTCCACCATACATTCCTGTAGTCCTACTGATACTGTAGATAGCGAGGAAGCAGTTCATTTACTGACAGCCAAGGCACCTCAGTGGAATTATGGTGATCAGGCTTATGCTCACGCAAAAGAGATCGTTGCCTTTGGTCCACGTCCGGCCGAAAGCCAGGAGCTAGAGAAATCACGTCAGTATATTCAAAAGGCTCTTAGTGAGCGCGGTTGGTTAGTGAAGCGACAAGCCTTTATGGCGATTACACCTGAAGGGAAGAAGCAATTTGTAAACTTGTTTGCCCGCTACCAAGGCGAGGGCGAAACGCCTCAGCAAGTGTGGGCTAGAGAGCATAAAGCTGTGGTTTGTGCTCATATTGACACCAAAAAGATTGCTGGGATTAACTACTTAGGAGCCGTTGATGCCGCTGGTTCTGTTGGGATGGTGATCGAGCTCGCTGAGTTCTACGCCAAACATTCCCCAGATCAAGCCAAGCAGCTGGAATTGGTGTTTTTTGATGGCGAAGAAGCGATTCAGGAATTTATTAACTATGGCGATGGCGGTCAACAAGATGGACTGTATGGCAGCCATCACTACGCGCTGAATCGAAATTTAGTGCGTAAATTTGGGGTGGTGTTGGATTTACTAGGCAGTGAAAAGCAAGTGGTCAAAGTGCCCTCAGACACTCCTAAGAAGCTTTATAGGTCGATGTTGAAGGTGGCAGCCGCACACGGTGTAGCTGCTCAATTTAAGATGGCAGATAACCAAATTATTGATGATCACGTGCCGCTCAATATGTTTGGGACACCGACGATTGATTTGATTGGGGGTGATTTTACCACGAGCAATTGGTGGCACCAAAAAGGTGATACCATAGATGCCCTATCAGCGAAGCAGCTAGGAGTGTCACTCAAGGTGGCGATAGACCTTGTGGCAATTGAGCTTGCAAAATAAGCTTGTTAGGTCATTTTTATATGGTGTTAGATGTTGCTATTTTCTCAAAAATTTCCTGAGCACTCCCCATTTTTCGAAATAATCTTATAGTCTGACACGTATGGATAATGTGTGTGTCATTAAATTTAGTATTATAGCTGCTGTTGCAGCGACCTTGTGTAACTGCAAACCAGTGGCGGAGTTGCAGCCAGCGTTGCAAGTGGAGGAAGCTCAGGTGTCTGCGCCTCCATCAGTGTCAGTTGCTCCAGTTCGCCAAGAATTGGTCGATGTTGCGGGTAAACACCAGGCCTTGATTGAAGCTGCACGTTCGCAGATTGGAGTGACGGTGAGCTACGACCCAGGCTATGTTGGAATCGACTACCCAAATGGTGATGTGCCATCAGATCGTGGCGTGTGCACCGACGTGGTGATTCGGGCGATGCGTCAAGCATGGCGAATGGACTTACAAAAAGTGGTTCACGAAGATATGAAAAAATCATTTTCGAGCTACCCAAAAATATGGGGACTTAAGAGGCCTGATAAAAATATAGATCACCGTCGTGTGCCTAACTTACGTGTGTATTTTAAACGACAAGGCTGGAAGAAATCGGTGACAGCCAAGAAGGCTGATTATTTACCCGGAGATGTTGTGGTGAGTCATGTTGCGGGGCGACTGCCCCACGTGATGATTGTCAGTGATCGTTTTGCGTCGGATGGAACGCCACTAGTGATCCATAATATTGGCAGAGGAACGGCAGAAGAGAATACCTTGTTTACCTATCCTATTAAGGCTCACTATCGGATACCTTAAGTGTAAGGTGTTTGGCTGCTCTAGATATAGGCAGGCATCATCGTTGGCTGGATTCGAGGACGAAGTATTTCTCTTCTATGTGGTGGTGTTGAGTTGAGATGTAGAAACGGCTAGTTTGCGAATCTTTAACGGGGATTACAGCAAATTTCATAGACCCCTCGAGTTGGGTTTGGTTCTTCCAGATGAGTTTTCCGTGTTTGTCGAGGATGCGCAGGGATTGTTTGGAGTGACACATGCACAGGGCAGTGTAACG
>CAXMOB010000204.1:0-3893 GCA_964194815.1 Vicinamibacteria bacterium
TAAAACGGCAGAGGACATCGCAGAAGCGATTTCCGCAGACACTGAAGATGTCTACCATGCTCTGATCCACCTCAGCTCAAATAACGAAGCCATCAAGAACGAAGGTGCTTCGCCAGCACAAGACACATTCAAGCTGTAATCAACAACAGCTCAATCATTTACCAATCTTCCGTATCACAACGATGCGGAAGATTTTTTTTACCCTCACCTATCCTTGCCGCCATGATAAAGTTCATTAAAAAACACAAAGCGATCTGCATCATCACACCGATCATTGTTGCCTTAACTTTTAACCTCTTTTTTAAACTCTTCAGTCTTCCCTCCTGCATTCATATTTACAGCCTATCCTGCATCACTGGAGACGAACGAAACTGTCTCGGCTTCTGATTACCACCAGATTGTAAAATCTCGGTGTCCGGCGGAGCTGATTCCGCCATCTTGGTCACATTCACCACGGCCTTTTTAATCCCTTGCTTATCAGTTTCGTAAGTCACAGTTCCCTCCAGCGTCACCCAAGTGTGTTCCTTTAGGTCATACGATGCCGCCAGTTCGTCGCTCAGCACCAACTTCAATGGAATCGCCTGCATATCAGCAGCGCAGCAAGTAATCGACATCCTATACATCCGTTTCACTTTAGGATTTTTTTCATCACCTGGCTGAGAACGCACAGCTCCCTCGATCTCTACAGCAAGCCCATCGATGACTTTCGAAACCGTCGGATCACCTGCGGTCAGGAAGATTTCCATCACTTCCATTTGGTAGGCACCATTGGCGTTCTTAGACTTATACTTATCTAAAGTTTCAAGCGTGAATTCTGGATATATCTGCTGAGCGGCAGCGAAGGCTTCGGGATTGAGATCAGCTTCCGAACGACGGCTCAGTTCCTTCTCCGAATAACCATGCTCCGTCTTCACAATTGCAAAGGTCAGCGGTAGTAAAATAATCACTATCGCCATCACTGGGTGCATATCCCCATGCTCATGACCCGCGTCACAGGATTCATCCTCCCCATGATCGTGTCCACAAGCAGAATGACGGTTCAGCGTCAGTAATAAAAAGCTGCCCACCACACACATTCCAAGACCACCAATGAGTGTCGCCAACTGAAATCCAGGAGTTAAATATTGCTTAAGAACGTTAATTTCTTTGCCACTTGGCTTCACCTCAGTGCGCACGTAAAACCACAATAACACCAAGCCAATCAGCAATAGGATAGTAGCAAAAACCGCGTTGTTAATTTTCTGCTTCACGGCTTCACTCCCCCCCACACATTGCTAAAGAAACTACAAATACTCTCACCCCACATCACCCAAGTTTCATAAAAATTCCCCCAGAGCGCACAAGCCCCAGCCACCATGAAGAACAACAGAATCGCCATCACCAATACCGCCTTCCAACGCATCAATGTCTGGTAGAGGAAAATCAACTTTACGTCCATCATCGGGCCATACACCATAAATGCCATTTTTGGCACCCTCCCAAAGGCTTGGTCAAAGCTCGTCGCCACCAAGAATGCATCAGACGTGCTACATAAACTTAAAATAAAGGCCAAGCCCATCATGAACATCGAACCAGTAAACTCAGAACTATCCGCCGCAAATCTCGCTAAGAAACCATCCTGCGTCATCAATGCTGGTTTCAGGATCGTCACCAATGAAACACCAATGATGAAGTAGACCGCCACATCCATAAAGTCCTTCACCCCTGTGCGAAGAGCACCCACGATACGATCTTCCCCACCGTGATGGTGATCATGGCTATGATCGTGGTCACAACAGTCAGCATGCTCGTGCTCAGCATCATGCGAATGACCTGCATCACTATGACTATGCTCGTGTCCCTCGTGACCACAACAACTCACCTCCGGCTCAGCAGTGTGCCCGCCACTACAACTATCGTCATCATGTGCATGCGATCCACTATGACATGCGTGATCATGCTCGTCATGAGAATGGCCACAGCAGCCACCTTGTGCGTCATGATCGTGATGCTCGTCTTCCTCTTTCTTAGGACTGTGGCCTCGACCACTGAAATTGAGACGGGCAATCACTCCCTTTTTTAAAATCTGCTCCAACGGCAAGAAGAGGATCAACACCCCGACCAACACAGCCACCACATAACCAACCGCCATACGGGATAAGGCCATACTCAATGATTCACCACCAAAAGCAGTATACGTGCTAAAAAACGTGATTGGATTCACAATCGGAGCAGCCAACATGTAGGCAAACGCACTGCCGACTGGTAAGCCCTTCGCCACAAGACGTCGAATCACAGGAACCACCGTGCATTCACAAACTGGCACCAGTAAGCCCAAAAGGCCGCACACCAAAATCGATAACCACCGGTTCTTTGGCAAAAAACGATCAATCACATTCGATGGCAAGTAAACGTCAATAAAACCAGAGATCAAGGTGCCCACAAAAATGAAGGGCAAACCCTCAAATAAGACCGATAGAAACGCGAAACCAAAATCCTTGGCGTGGTCAGGGTCGATAAATGCATCGGTGATCGATGCCATGTAAGTGAAAATCTCCATTTATTCAGTGTCTTCAACGCCTTGACGCGCGCAGCATGCCGCATTCACGACTCCTGTCAATGCCAGAGGAAATACATAATTCGTAAAAAAATAACTTCCAAATTCAAAAAAACACCATTTTCCTATTGCCAGCGACACGATTCTTCGGTAACTACCTCCCGCCGCAAGGCACAAAAAGAAAACAGGTCTATAGTGTAACGGTTAGCACTGCTGATTTTGATTCAGTAAGTGAGGGTTCAAATCCTTCTAGACCTATTTTTCTATACAAAAGCTCGCTTCGGCGAGCTTTTTTGTGTTTAGAGATCCACCCCAGATCGTAAATTGCCATTGCCAATACACCATTCCAGTCGCTATAGTGTCTTCATGCAAAACTGGATTCGTGCAAGCCTCTTCTGTCTTTCCATTTCACCTCTGTTGGGACAACAACAGGTAGAAATTGACAAGGACCTCATCAATGATCCTCACTTCAGGGAAGAACACGGCCTCAATGTCTACACCCGTCCGTCGATTGATAACATTTTTGAACAACTCGATAAGCTCTCACCACTGCCCGTGAAGGAAGTCCCTTTCAAATTACCTAAAAGAATGCCACTCGAACGCGAAAACCTCGCTATCGAAATTGGTTTCCTCATTTCCGAAGGTTTCCTCGCAGTTCAAGCAGGTGATATGAAGAAAGTGCAAGAACTCGCTGCGAAACTCTCCACCTACTCCAATGCCCTCGGTGCTGGTGAAAAAGTCAAAGGACACGCCGCCAGTATTCTTGAACATTCTAAGAAAAACGAAATAGCCAAACTGAAAAAGGTACTCTCAGCGACCCAAGGTGATGTCGAAAAAGAACTTATCCTGTTACAAGATGTCGACCTCGCCCACCTCATTTCCCTTGGAGGCTGGCTTCGAGCACTCGAAGTGTCCACTCTCGCAGTCGACAAGGAATTCACCGAGAAACGCGCTAAGTTACTCTACCGCGAGGACATTGCAGACTACTACGAGTACGCACTCAATTCAATGAAGCCAAGCCTGAAAAACAAGGCCAACTTTAAGGCTCTCACTGCCAACATGACAGCTTTCAAGAAAGTCATGCTGCTCAAGGACGAACAAAAGCCAACAAAAGAAGGAATGGCTACGATCAGAAAACTCACTAAGGATTCGGTCGCACAAGCACTGAAGAGATGAATAATACCACCCTCGCAATAATTTAAGGAACAAAGCACTACTCAATGAAATTCGCTGCACTCGCGCTCGCGCTCACCACCACATCTTTACTCGCTGACCAACCCATCATGAACATGATGCCGCGCTGGGACGGCGGCTATGGCTGGCAAGTTATCACCGAACACACACGTAAACGCGACCT
>CAXMOB010000205.1:0-2533 GCA_964194815.1 Vicinamibacteria bacterium
GGCGTGGAGCGTGCTCCTCAACCGATGATTAACGCTGAATTTGGAGTAAATATGCCGAAACGTCATCTACAGCATGCGAAGCCAAATCATCTAACCTACATCAAAATAAATTTACCAGAAAGTTTTCTGAGTTGGTATTAATAGGTATTATACCGTTTAGACGCTAATGTCTAAGTGGTATTATCTATGCATCGAGTAGATCTGCAACCGCAGCACGCTCCTCGCGCAACTCAGTAACTGAAGCATCAATCTTAGCACGAGAGAACGCATTAACCTCTACGCCTTGGACCACTTCCCATGTCTTACCATCGGTAGTGCGCACTGGCATAGAAGCAATAAGACCTTCATCGATGCCATAAGAGCCATCAGAACAGATGGCAACACTTGTCCAATCTCCTTCAGCTGTAGGGTTCACCAAACTACTAACAGTATCCACTACGCCATTCGCCGCAGAAGCAGCTGATGAAGCTCCACGAGCCGCGATAATTGCAGCTCCACGCTTCTGAACAATTGGAATGAACACTTCTTCAAGCCATTGAGTATCTGTAATCACTTCTGTCGCTGGCTTACCATCGATCAAAGTATTAGTGAAATCAGGATACTGAGTTGAAGAATGGTTCCCCCAAATACACATATTAGTGATCTTGCTTTGATGCACTCCAGATTTTTGAGCTAGCTGTGACTTCGCACGATTTTCATCAAGCTTGGTCATCGCAAAGAATCGGTCATTTGGAATGTCTTTAGCCGCATTCATCGCAATCAATGCATTCGTGTTACACGGGTTACCCACAACGAGCACACGCACATCGTCCGCAGCATTGTTGTTAATAGCAATGCCCTGACCAGTGAAGATCTTCCCATTGATACCCAAGAGGTCCTTACGCTCCATTCCTGGACCACGTGGCACAGAACCTACGAGCAAGGCCCAATTTACACCAGTGAAGCCTTCATCGAGATCTGATGTGCCAACAACGTCGTTCAACAAGGGAAAAGCACAGTCATCAAGCTCCATCATGACTCCTTGAAGAGCCTTCATCCCTGGCTCGATTTCAATGAGACGTAAGTTCACAGGCTGCTCTGGTCCAAACATGGCACCAGAAGCAATCCGAAACAATAAAGCATAACCAATTTGACCAGCGGCACCAGTAACAGCAACAGTAATAGGATCTTTAATCATAGATAGGTGATACACCTACACTATGAGTTCCCCCACTTGCAATGGAGAAACTCGAAAATCTTTGTCCACGATGTAGTATCTTAAATTAAGTCTCTAAAACTCCACGGTCTTACCTAATTCACCGACCGTCACCTCACTATCGGTCACCTCTTTCAAGGCTTTGCAGAAAATCTGAGAACGTGATGCCTCACCGTGCACCAGCCACACCTTTTGCTTACTCCCTGTGATGCCCTCGAAATAGTCGAGTAGCTCAGAATGGTCTGCGTGACCTGAGAAAGAATCTACAATCTCAATTCTCGCCTTCACCTGATGCTTCTTACCAAAAATAGGAACTTCTTTCCAGCCCTCACGAATTTTCCACCCCAAGGTCTGTTCAGCACAATAACCCACAAAGAGAACGGTGTTTTTAGAATCTTCAATCGAATTCCTCAAGTGGTGTAGAACTCTGCCAGCCTCGCACATTCCCGAAGCGGTGATAATAATACTCTGCCCCTCGCGGGCATTTAATTCCTTAGAATTCTTCACCGAACGCACCAAGGTCAATTCTTCGAATCCAAATGGATTACGTTTCTCAAACAAGAAATTATACACCTCTTGGTTAAAACATTCAGGATGCAAACGGAATATCTCAGTCGCATTCACAGCCAGTGGAGAATCGACATACACTGGCACTTTCGGGATCCGCCCATCTTCGAACAACTGGTGTAGCACATAGAGCAGCTGCTGGGTGCGCTCGACTGCGAAAGATGGAATAATCACTTTGCCGCCACGTTCCAACGCTCTATTAAGAATACCCGCAATACGATCATCAGCCTGCGTCCCCAGAGTGTGTTCGCGTCCGCCGTATGTCGACTCCATCAACACGAAATCAATATCTTTTGCAGCCACCGGATCACGTAAAATATCATTCGAGCCTCTTCCAACATCACCGGAAAAGAGAAAGCGCTTGGTCTTGCCATCAGCTTCATCTTCAATCTCTAAAATCACCTGGGCAGACCCCAAAATGTGCCCCGCATCAATAAATTCGACCGTCACTCCTTTGCCAATCATCATTTTACGGTTATAACCCATATTCACAAACTGACGCATGCAGTGCTCGGCATCCACCTCGGTGTAAAGTGCCTCAATAGGAGGCAAGTCATCTTTAGCACGTCGACGCGACATCCACTCAGCATCCGATTTTTGAATCCGTGCCGAGTCAGCTAACATCACCTGACAGAGGTCACGCGTCGCGAATGTTGCATAAATATTCCCCTTAAAGCCATTGCTAGTAAGATTCGGTAAATTACCTGAGTGGTCAATGTGTGCATGCGATAACACCACCGCATCTATCTCAGACGGTTTGAAATGAGGAAA
>CAXMOB010000206.1:0-21355 GCA_964194815.1 Vicinamibacteria bacterium
GCATTTCGGGCAAAGAAGTGCGTGTGTTTTTATAGCAGGTGACTTGGGCTTAAGCTAAACTTATCTTAGTCACTCTCGCGGATGATTTTTGGAGTGAGTAGAGTGGTGAGCTTCATGCATGCAGGTCTCAGAGCGTCCCAATTGACTTCCCCTTGGAGTTTTGCGTAGCCGCAGGTGGGTAGGTTGCTAAGGTTTGTCTCACTGAGATAGTTGATAAGCTCTGTAAAGGCAGGGTTGTGACCAACGAGGGTGACGGACTGATGTGTTTCAGGGAGTCGAGATAGCCAAGAGCGCAAGTCGGTGGCAGAAAATGTGTAGAGGGTGGGGTCGGTAGTCCAGTTGAGACTTTGAGCTTCGATGGCTTTAGTGATTCCATCGATGGTCATTTGGGCTCTTATGGCGGAACTCACATAGCAGTGGGTGAAATCGCAGCCATCATTTTGAATGGGTTCAGCCATCAAGCTACAAGCCGCGATCCCGCTAGCGTCGAGGATTCGGTCGTGGTCAGTTAGGCCGGTAGAAGACCAACTCGATTTGGCATGTCGAATGAGGTGAAGCGTTTTCATCAGCTATCACTATAGCGACACATCACTAAACTTCAATACTGGAGGTACTTACTCACTCTTCCTCTTGATTTAGCACAGCTTGAGCAATTGCTTGTGAAGCTAGGTGGGATGAGGTCCAGGCATTTTGGAAATTGAAGCCGCCAGTGATGCCATCGATGTCGAGGACCTCGCCAGCAAAGTAGATTCCCTCGGCTAGTTTACTTTCGAAGGTTTTGGTGCGGATTTGCTTTAGTGGGATACCGCCACAAGTGACGAACTCGTCCTTGTTGATGCTTTTTCCATTGGCTTGAAATGGGCATCTGTGGATTTGTTCGATCAGTGCATCGATGTGTTGTTTGTTGATTTGTGACCAGGTGTGGGAAGTGTCGATGTTAGCAGCTTCGACTAATTTTTCCCAAAGTCGGCGTGGTAGGGATTCGATGGGGGAGCGTTTGGCAACGAAGCGTTTCCCATGTTCACTGCGCTGTTGAGCAATGGTGGCTGCGGCATCAGCCTGTGGTGCCCAGTTGACGAAGAGTGGGAATGTGTAGTCGCACTCAGAAAGTGAACGTGCACCCCAGGCCGAAAGCTTGAGGATTGCTGGGCCAGAGAGGCCCCAGTGAGTGACTAAAATTGGGCCGTCTGCGCTGAGTTTGTGGTTGGGCACAGAGGTTTGAGCCTGTTGGACGGAGAGTCCTTCGATGCCTTTGAGACGGTTGTCGTCGATATTAAAGGTGAAAAGCGAAGGGACGGGCGGAATGAGATCATGTCCTAAGGATTCAGCAAGCATGGCACTGGATTTGAGTCTCGTGCCACCTGTGGCAATCATGATGTGATTGGCAAAATAGGTTTCACCAGCTTTGGTGGTGATTTGATAGCGTGAGGAAGTAGCAGGTGTGATGGAGATTACTTCTGTCGATTTTTTGATCTCTGTTCCTACTTCGGTAGCTGCGTTGGTGAGGCAGTCGATGATTGTTTGTGAGTTGTCCGTTGTCGGGAACATGCGGCCATCGGCTTCGGTTTTGAGTTCGACCCCTTTATCTTTCAGCCACTCGATCATGTCGGTGGGTTGGAAATGGTGGAATGGACCGATGAGTGATTTCTCGCCACGTGGGTAGTGCTTGGTTAGAGCTTTTGGGTCGAAGCATGAATGGGTGACATTACAGCGTCCTCCTCCAGATATTTTGACTTTGCCTAGTGTTTTAGAGGCTTTTTCTAGTAATAGAATACGTGCTGCACCATAGCTGGCTTCGCCAGTTTGAATAGCTGTGAAAAAGCCGGCAGCACCACCGCCGATGACGATGAGATCGTAGGAGTCAGAATTGTTTTCCATTAGCAAAGAGAGTGGCACATAGCGGTTCTATCGCTTGTTGGTCGATGTGGTTGAAGGCCGCTATTTCTGTGGAGTCGATATCAAGAACGGCAATAAGCTGGTTCTGCTGGTTGATGATCGGGATCACAATTTCACTGGAGGAGAGAGGGTCGCAGGCAATGTGGCCTTCAAAGTCGTGGACGTTGTCGACGATTTGAGTGGTGCGTTTTGCCGCAGCAGTGCCGCACACTCCATTGTTTTCTGGAACGTGGAGGCATGCAGGAGTCCCTTGATAGGGGCCGACTATTAATTCAGCCGTGCCAGGTTGGGTTCGATAGAAACCAATCCAGTAAAAATGGGCGAAGCTTTGTTTCAGAACTGAAATCATGGTGGCCATGAGTAGACAAGTATCTATCTCGCCAGCACACAGAGCTGTAATCTTTTGGTTTGCTAGGGTGTAGCACTCGCGTTTTTTAGCATCAGTCATCAAAGTCATGTTATGAAATTGGCTCGGCAGCGATGCCTAAATTCTCGAGCGCTTGATTGAGGTTTTGGGTATCGAAGTGATGGATGCTAGTGAGAGAATTCTCAAATTCATCAACATGGCTTGGTTGAGGGATGAGTAGAAGGTCTAGGAAATGCTCCTGGTCACGCTGTTGGAGGAAAGCGGTGAAATTCGATTGCTCACTGATCTTAGGACATTGAACAAAGGTGATGCCATCAAGTGTAGGGGGAGATGATTCTGGGCTAAAGCAAACGAGTTGAATGTCTGGACGGTGGTGAGCCAAGCGGGTGAGGGCTTCATGCTGGTCACTGAGAGTTGACTCTAAGTAAATACCGAGTTGTTGTTTTTTATCGACTGAGTTTGAGCTTGCTGAGTGAATGACAGGTAGCTTGCCAATGAGTGCTAGCGGCTTTGCTTCTAGTTTCCAGCGATCTTGAACCCAGAAGCAGTCTTGTGGAGAGAGTCTCATTAGTCGCTCAATGATCTTCGCAATATCAGCAGTGTTGATTGAATCAGTAGAACTGGCTTCGATAGTGTATTTGATCTTCCAGCGACCAGCACCAGTGGTGATGATTGCTAGGCTAACTAGACCACATTTTGTGCGTTTTTTATAGATTTGGGGTAGCGGTGAGAATGAGGCGAGTCGACCAAAGAAGGGAGTCACTTGTCCTGCAAATCCTGCGCGTTGGTCAGCCAGAATACCCAAGATTCCTTTATCTCTGATGAGTTGTAGGGGAGGTGACATGCCGTCGTTACGAGCAAAGAGCTGAGTTCCAGTGCGCTCTCGGCGTGCTTTCATTAAGCTGTCTAGGTAGGGATTGTTCAGAGGTCGATACATTCCACCACTGCCTAGATCTTCGTAGACGAGTTCGTTGAGGCGTGCGCCAACCTCCCAGTTTCCCATGTGTGGAAGCACAAGTATTGCCCCCTTGTTTTCTTTGACGAACTTCACCACGTCCTCGGCACCTTCGAAGGTGAGGCATTGGCGTAATTTTTCGATAGGCATTGTCGCCGTTTTGATCGACGCTAAGAGGTTGCCACCATTATGGCGAAAAACTTGGCTGGTGAGTTGGTCGATTTGCTCATTCGTTTGCTCGTCACCAAAGGCAATGCGTAAGTTGCGAACTACTGTACGTCGGCGCTTAGTTGCGATTTTTTCACTAAGGATTCCAACACCGACGCCTATTTTGTAGCATAAAGAAATCGGGAGAAAGCGAAATGCAGTCTCAATGGTGCGGTAGATGGTATACTCAATCCGCCAGCCGATTTTTTTACTTTGTTTGGGCACAATGGGTTTTGAGTCTATAGGCTAGCGTGGGTGTAAGAGGCCTTCGAGCTCAAAGTGCGTGAGTCGTTTTAAGCCTGAGATGAGGTAGTAAAAGATGAAACCGCCAATGACGAGAAGCGGAACACCGATAATGAGGTAGCCCCAGCCCATAATACTCCCAACTTGTTCATTGTAGAGTTCAAACCACTTCGCTTCAGGAAGTGTTGGGCTGAGTTTACCTTTACTTAAAAAGTGGAATGCGACGAATAGATTGAGGATGGCACTGAGCACGAACGAACCAAAGAAGAAGAGGGTGCTTTTCCAGAGTAGAGCTTTATAGTCAGTCTGAAGTTCTGCTTTCTCAATTTCGGTTTCAATTTTTTTGATGTTGAATATGCCGTCGTTAAAGATGAAGGCGTTAAAAAGAGGTGTTTTCGAGCGGTGGGTCAATAAGAATAACGAACCTAGAAGGAGCGGCTGAGCTGCTTCTTTAATGCCGAAGAGAAGAGCTGCTTTAGGGCGTAACGAGGCGTCATTTAAAATGATGAGGGTAATAAGGCCTGTAAGTAGCACTGAAATAATTCCAACGATCGAGAAAATGTTGAGTTTTTTATTTTTTATTAGAAACCATATACCGTAGGCTATTGGTAGAGCTAGTGCAATATACATGGCTTTTTCAGGGCCTAGATGCCATGCTTTCTCCCCAGTTTTACTCATTTTACTGAGGATGAGAACGGGGGCGATGACATTGATGATGAGATTCACCAATGGATTTTCGTCTTTTTGCTTAGCTTTTTGTTCTGACATGAAGAAGATAGTTGTTGCGGGAGTGGAGAGGAAAATAGCACTAGGGAAAAGCAAAAAAGTGATCAGTTCTGCGGTCGAGACGAAATAGTTTTTATTTGACATAAATTAAAGGTCAAGAATGGCATGGGAGCATTGATTTATGTGATGTTTTAAGTTGCTTTTTATTATTGTTGGTGAAGACTTGCTGGTATGGAAGAGGTCTCGCAAGACAGACTTGAACTCGCATTGCGAGCGTCTAACGAAGGAATATGGGACTGGGTTATCGATGATGATTCCTCGGATAATCTCTATTACTCGGATCGCACCTTAGGATTTTTGGGAGTGAGTCGCTCACATGCACCGCATATCTTCAATCACCCAGAACCGTGGTTGCATGAAGATGATATTGATTTTTTTAAGAAGCAGCTCACTGCGGTGATGAAGAAAAATGGCAGTAACACCTTCGTGATGGACTGTCGTTATGAACGTCCAGATGGTGTTTTTGTTTGGTTGCGTATCCGTGGGGTGGCTGTGCGTGATGAGGAAGGCAAACTTGAGCGTTTGGCTGGGTCGATGATTGATATCTCTCGTCGTAAGAAAGCTGAGTCAGAGCTAGAAGAAGAAAGGCATCGCCTTTTGACTTTGATTGAAAATGTTCCGGTGAACGTGTATTTTAAAGATGCCAACTCACGCTTTGTGATGGCAAATACGGCTACAGCCGTGAAGCTTGGGTGTCGTAATGTTGAAGAATTGATAGGCAAATGTGACCATGATTTCTTTGATGTGCGGCATGCAGATAAAAGTCGTGCTGATGAGGAGCTGATTATGGTGACGGGCGAACAGCAGCAGGAATCACTTGAGCAGGAAATTTGGGAGGGTAAGGAGGATACTTGGGTAATTACAAGTAAGACTCCTTGGAGAGACCGTAAGGGTAATATTCGAGGTGTATTTGGGGTGACCAATGATGTGACCAGTTTGGTGAAAACTCAGCGACAATTGATGGAAATGACTTATCAGTTGACGAATCAGAACAAAGCTATTGAGGAAGAGTTACAACTGGCTCATGAGATTCAGCTTTCCATGATTCAACAGGATCAGGTGAAGTCTCTGCCTAAAAATCCAACAGATAGTTGCGTGTGGCAGGCGAACTTTGCCTATCGTTATGCACCAGTGTCAGGAATGGCAGGAGATTTTTATCAAGTGATACCACTAGAGGACGATGAAGTAGGACTGTTCATGTGCGATGTGATGGGACACGGTGTACGTTCTGCGCTGATTGTTTCCATGATTCGTGGGTTAATGGAGAAAGAGCGAGCGTCCGCGACTTCTCCTGAGTGTTATTTATACGGATTGAATCAAGGATTAGTGTCGATCCTTCGTCGAGCTGGAGTCACGATTTTTGCTACGGCATTCTATGCCGTTATCGATCTGAAAAGTAAGACCTTAAAGTATGCTAATGCAGGTCATCCGTCGCCATTGTTGCTTGGTAAAGAAGGTGTTAGCCGATTGAGTGATCATAAGAAAGTTACTGGTCCGGCTCTCGGTCTTGTAGAAGAATGTGCTTATGCGGCGGGCGAGTTGAGTTTTGACCAATTCGAGAAACTAGTTTTATTCACTGATGGAATCTACGAGACTGAAAACGCAGAAGGTGAGGAGATGGGAATTTCTCGTATGCTAGATGCGATACAGCCGGGACGCGAAATTGAAGAAGATTTAGATGGACTATTGAGTGCTACACGCGAGTTTGCTGGAGATGGTGAATTTGGTGATGACGTTTGCTTGTTAGGTGTAAAGTTGAATAAACTATAGGCCTCAGGTGAATTAGATTTTATCACTTTGGCGGTTGTAGCGTCAGGTGAAATTGTATTTCATACCGTCTTGATGAAACGTTAGTTAGAGTTTTATTTTTGGTGTAAAAAATGTTGCGGAAGAACATTTATGTTCTAATGTGAGATTATGTCTTTCCAATCACTACCAGACTACCTCAGTGACGAGATTTTATCGGCACCTGAGAAACGTGAATTTCCGCCTTTTTCAGCAACGCGTTTGCTGAATCAGGTATTCGAGCCAACTGCAGGTTGCCGAGTTTGTATTTTAACAGATTTTGACGATCCTCAAAAATGGATGAAGAATTTTGCCTTCCTTGAAGCAGATGGGTTTCCCGTGCAGAAAAAGGGGTATGAAAACTTCTACCAAGCATTGCACAATGGCGGGATGGATCAGCTGCACATGACGGGAGGCGAGATGTTTGCCTACCGCTGCACAAACGGATCTAATCTTGATATGAAAGATGATGTTTATGATAGTGACGGGAATCAGCTATCCTTGGATAAGGACATTTATCCCATTTATGACATTATTCTCTGTATTACTGAGTGGAGTGCAACGGCCCCGTTAACTGCAAAATGTAAAGAGTTTGGATTCCGTGGAGCAACGATGCATGGGATGAACGACATAATCTTGAACTCTGGATTGTCTGTTGATTATGACGATGTGTCTTCGGATGCAGAAAAAATTAGAGTCGTGATGACTAAGGCGGAGAGTATTGAGATTGATTTTACACTAGAGGATGGTCGTGTGCTGACCGCGGCATTGGGCTTGGATAAGCAAGAGGCTCAGAAATCACATGGACTATGTAAGGGGATGAAGCCAGATGTGGCGAATTTACCAGCCGGCGAAGTTTATTTTGTGCCGCGTGATGCGAATGGGCAATTTCCAATGAAATATGAAGATGGCACCCTCGGTGTGCTGGATGTGAAGGATCGTAATATTGTGAAGTCGACCTTAATTGAAGGAGATCAAGCTACGATCGATTCTCACAATGCGCGATTGGAGGACGACCCGATGACAGGAACCCTTGGAGAACTTGGGTTTGGCACACAGGTCTTACCGGTTTCCTATTCTGATATTCAGGATGAAAAAGTGTTGGGGACTTGTCACTTAGCAACTGGACGTGACGACCACCTTGGTGGCGATATCGTGCCTGACATGTTCAAGAAGCATGAGAACAGCACTCACGACGACATTCTTTTCGCACCGCATAAAACACCGAACTTTAATATCAGTCAGGTGAGAATGTATAAAGATGGGACAGAAGAAATATTGATTGAGCATTTTCGTCCTTCAGAATTTCTTATGAAGGCTTTACAGGTGTGATATGAAATTTACAAACACACTGATAATTTCTGCAATTTTAGCCTCTCCGATGTTTGCTACGGCGTCACCTGTAGTGATCGATGATAATAAACTTAGCACGACTATTGGTTCTACTATTGGCAAGCTTGTGGAGGCAAAGCAGACAACTTCTTCTGCTGATCTGGCCAAACAACTAAGCAGAAAAACCACATCCATCGACTTACCTAAGATGTTGGCTAAGCTAAAAGATGACCTTTATGGTGACTGTGTGGGTAGTGTTGGAGTGATCGCTTCCGTCTATAAGTGCACACGTTGTCCGAACTGGCACAAATCTAGTTTAGCAACAGCTTGGGTGCTTACCGAAGATGGTGTGATGATCAGTAACTACCACGTATTTGCTGGCAAGAAGGATCATCCTGGTTTCGGAGTGATGATGCGTGATGGTACAGCTTACCCAGTGACAGAAGTCTTGGCTGCTAATAAAGAAGCTGATATCGCGATCTTCCGTGTGAAAGCAAAAGGTTTAAAGCCACTTCCGCTACGTTCTAAGGATAAAGATCAAAAGGTGGGCAAGCGGGTTCATATCATTGGCCATCCCGATAGTCGTTTCTTCACCTATACTTCAGGCAATGTTTCACGTTACTGGTTAGGTCGAGGTGCGAAAGCACCTTGGATGTCAGTGACAGCTGAATTCGCCCGTGGTTCAAGTGGTGGTCCAGTACTTGACGATTACGGTAATGTTTGTGGGATGGTGGCGAATACTCGGTCGATCTACTCAGGTAGCAAAAAGAAGGAAGATAAAGGTTCATTCCAAATGTGCATTAAGAACTGTGTTCCTGTGGACTCGATCCACAAGCTCATTGCTGAAGCTAAGAAGAAATAGAGTAAGCTATCTAATCTAAATTATTTATCCGATGGACTCGTGTTGAGACCATGGGATCGGATGAAAGGTGGTGTGTCGATCTCTTAGAATTCGCAGCTTCCAGGAGTTCTAGCGAACGGGATGACGTCGCGGATGTTCTTCATGCCTGTGACGAACATGAGCATACGTTCAAAGCCCATACCGAAGCCAGCGTGTGGGCAGGTTCCGTATTTGCGGAGGTCTATATACCACCAGTAGTCTTCTTCGCTGAGCTTGTGTTGAGCCATGTTAGCTTTGAGCACATCGAGACGTTCTTCACGTTGTGCACCGCCAACAATTTCACCGATGCCAGGAACGAGAAGGTCCATGGCAGCGACGGTTTTGTTGTCATCGTTAACACGCATGTAGAATGGCTTAACCTCTTTAGGGTAGTTGTAGACAGTCGTTGGACACTTGAAGTGTTCCTCAGTAAGGAAACGTTCATGCTCTGACTGGAGGTTAACACCCCACTCGACTGGGTATTCAAATTTCTTACCACTCTTTAGGAGTATCTCGACAGCTTCTGTGTAAGTAACCCGTTGGAATGGCTTGTCGGCAACAAACTGGAGTCGTTCGATCAGTCCTTTATCGACAAATTTGTTAAAGATTTCGATATCGCCCTCATTGTTTTCGAGGGTGTCTTTCACTAGGTATTTTACAAAATCCTCGGCGAGATCCATATCGCCTTCAAGGTCACAGAATGCCATTTCAGGTTCGATCATCCAGAACTCCGAAGCGTGGCGTGTGGTGTTTGAGTTTTCAGCACGGAAGGTAGGGCCGAATGTGTAGATGTTTGAAAGAGCTGTAGCGAAGGTTTCCCCTTCAAGCTGTCCACTCACTGTGAGGTAGGATGCTTTATTGAAAAAATCATTTTCATAGGATTGTGGTTTTGCTTCTGCAGGATCAAGTGTAGTGACACGGAACATTTCACCGGCACCTTCGCAGTCGGATGCTGTGATGATTGGTGTGTGTACGTTGGTAAAATCTCTTTCGTCGAAGAAGCGGTGTACGGCTAGAGCCATACGTGAGCGCATGCGGAATACTGCTCCATAGAGGTTTGCACGTGGGCGCAAGTGTGAGATAGAACGCATGAACTCGGGAGTGTGGCCCTTCTTTTGAAGTGGGTAGTCTTCAGGTGATTCACCGATGAGTTCGAGTTCTTTAGCTAATATTTCCCACTTCTGGCCTTTTCCTTGCGATGGGATGAGGCTGCCTTTAATGCCAATGGCTGAGCCTGTTGTCATTTTAGCAATGTTTTCGTATCCCGGGATGCCAGAGTCTGCCACACATTGGATGTTACCAAGGCATGTGCCGTCATTGAGTTCGATAAACGAAAATGCTTTTGAATCACGACGAGTTCTGACCCAACCCTTGAGTAGGATTTCGTCCATCGCAGTTTCACTTTTGAGAGCGTTTTTAACCAGTGTTCGCATGGCGTGTAAGTAGCACAGGTGGGAGCGATTGCCAACAGTGTAATAGAGGTTTGGATCGCTATTTTAACCAAACTTTTGTCCCTGGACGGATCAAATGGGGGAGTTTGACAACATCCCAGTTTGCTAGACGAATACATCCAGCACTTTGTGAGCGGCCAATGGTCTCTGGTGATGATGTGCCGTGGATGCCTATACCTTGACGAGTGAGACCGTGCCACATGACTCCAACGGGGTTGTTGGGTCCTCCAGGAATGATCATGCTTTCCTTACCAATTTTCCCAGTTTCGAGCAATGACTTATCGTATCTCCATATAGGAAGTTCAATGGAGACTTTGACTTTCCAGTAGCCGCGACGGATAAATTGTGGTTTTCCGGGGGTGATAGGGAAGCTGGCAATAATGTCAGTGGCTTGTAATTGGCTAAAGATTTCTTCGTCACTAAGGTTGTCAGGAACCATCCGTATTGGAGCCGGTGGCTTATTGGAGTTTTCGATAGAGAGTTGTAAGTCTTCAAGACTCTCGACGAGTGGTTCCACTGATGGTGCCAGTACAGCAGGCACTAGGAATTGTTTTTGGTAGATTTTAAGCTGGTTAATACTAGTGTCGATTATGATGTATCGATCCTTAAGTTTTGGGTCTGGGTGGAATGTTTTACCATTCTTTAACGCTTCTATTAGGAAGGGGTCGACATTTGGCACTAGCAATGATTGCCTAGGCTTTAGAGTGCTCATCTTTTCAGCACCATTAATTTTCGTTAAGAACTGGATAGAGGTGTGGTAGCGTTCGGCAATGAATTCAGCGACGCTACGGTAGGGCATATTCTTTCGCTGAGATTGTGTGAGGCGCTTAGTAGATAAAGTAGGGTCTACGAATTTATTGGAAAAGCTAGGGACGACGGCCATGACTAAAGCATCACTGATCTGTGTCTGAGCTTCCTGCACATAACGAAAATCTGTCTCATCTCTACCATTTTTGAGGTTGTAGTTTTGTATCGCTAGCATGGAGAAGTGGCCAGCTTTGGCATCAAGAAAGCCAGGTCCAAAGTTGTGCTCGTTAAGAAATATTTGAAGTTTGAGCGTGTTGACTTCTTTTTCGTCTAGTTCAGCACGAAGTGTCCCTGTCGCAAGGGCGAAAAGGGTAGTAATGATGAGGATGGAAAAAGAATGAAGCACTGCTACTAATGAAGCTTACTACTGGTAAAAATCAAGCTTGGATGTTACTGGACGAAGGGTTATGAACGAACTATGCCTGTGAATGGATTTAAAGAATGGAATGTTGTGTGCGATGCTATTGGATCAGGGAGACAGGATTTGATCTTCCGTAAAGGAGGTATCCACGAAGGAAGAGAGGGTTTTTCCTTTAAGCATGAATCCTTTTTTCTATTCCCCACTTTGTTTCATTCTCAAGGTGATTATGTTACCGAAGGAGAGGCTCCAAGGAGTACAGCGTGGCAGGAAGGAGATAAGGTAATGATTAAGTATTTTTGTAAAGCAGTAGAGGCCGTGACATTGACGGATTGGGACGAAGTCTCAAAATTAGAGAAACGGCATATTTTGACAGAAAAGACGATACGAGATCGATTTGACTGGGAGGGGAAGGGGATGGTTACTGGAAGTATTCACTGCGCTGTTCTTGATGTTTATGTATTGGCTGAGCCCTGGGTTATAAGATATGAGAAACAGTATGGCGGGTGTAGGAGCTGGTTAACATTACCAGATCCACCTGAGAACTGGGCTAAGACCATGAAGAAGGTGTAGGGTGGGGAACTATTTGTTGTTATTGACCATTAAGAAACGTGTATATTTCAAACCCTGCACGTTTTGTGTGTGTAATGAGGGTGTTAGATACGTAAGTGAAATAGATCTTGTAATAAAATGATTTATCATGCTATTCTTTTAGTTGCTCGTTAACCCCCAATATACAACCCCCAATATAAAACCCCCATGTTAAAAGCAAAAGAAGCATCTGCCGTTAGTAAAAGCATTGTCGCAAATTTTCCTCAGTTTACCTTTCTGAAAAAGTTATCTTCAGATCCCTACCTTAAGCATTATGTTTTTGATAAAAATGATGCAAAGCATTGTATATTACATTCTGTCAATATCGATGCGTTCTACCCTAAAACTTACGAGTATTTTTCAGATAGGATTAAGTTAACTCCTGATTTGAAACATCCTAATTTATATTCATGCCATCATGTTGAGGAAGGCCTTGGTATGTTGCACATTGTTACAGAAGAGAGCAATTTATGCCCATTGGATGAAGCTATGGAGGGGACACGTCTAACTTTGAAGCGAACCTTAGAGGTTGGTATCCAAATTTGTGGAGTTCTTGAGTATTTACATTTAAATAACATGAGTCATTCGCACCTCTCAGTGAATGATGTATTACTGGATCGCCATTATTTCGTAAAATTGAGCCCCGCATATTTTGGGGCATTAATGAGTAGTGTTGATGCTCCCGATAGTGGAGTTAATGTTTCTCTTTCGCCTGAAGAGAACAGAATGGATGATATGGAATCCTTAGGCAAAATCTTAATCTACATGTCCACAGGTTATAGATCAGAGGAGATATCATCGACCGCTTGGGAAAGCTTCGGAGTTCATAAATTATTGATTGATATTATTTGTTCGATGGTAGCCATTAGAAAATCCCCTAAAGCAATAACAATATCTGAAGTGATGTCAGCACTAGAAGAAATTCAGACTTCACTTTATTCAGAAGATGAAACTTTAGCTGGGTGCAACCAAGCTCGTCATAATAGAACACTATTGACGAAGCGTTGGACACCTGACGATTTTGAGGAAGTTTCTAGTAAAAGTGGTCAGATTAATTTTAAAGAACGTTTTGAAATCGAGTCATGCGTGTTAGTCGATTTTGCCGAGACCTTGTTTGTAGCTAATGACCATGAGAGGGAAGATGTCAAAGTTTGGCTTCATGTTTTCGAATGTGTTCAAACAGACAGCTGGGAGAGCGATTTTAAAGACATTGTTACACGGCTAGAGGGCATCAAGAATCCTCACATATCTAGGGTGTATAGTTCGGGTATTATGAATGAATCTGCATTTATTGTTTCACAGAATGAGCCTGGGGAAAGATTGACTTCCTTTGCTCAACGTCATCAATTTACCCAATCTGAAGTGCTAGATTTAGCGGCTCAATTGTGTGAGGCCTTGTCGGATGCTAAAAAATTAGGGTTCTATAATTGCCATCTATCAGACGACACGGTTTGTGTTTATAAGACGAGTGAGGGCTTGTATCACTACCGTTTGATAGCGACCGGATACGTTTCGTTGTTGAGGCTGAGTGGTAAGGATGATGATGATGATGCGTACAAAAATATAATGACTCCTGTCTTTATGACTCCAGAACTGTATGACGGTCAGTCGGCTAAGTTTGCAAGCACCCAGTACCTACTGGGCACTCTATTGTACAAGGCTATTACAGGTTACCATCCATGCCAGAATTTAAGTATGGAGGATGCTTATAGGCATCATAGCTCATACTGTAAGTATAGCATTAGTGAATTCAGAAAAGATATACCTTCAAGTTTTCAAGGATGGTTAGATAAACTACTGAATTCGAATCCATGCCAGAGGTTTGACAGTGCAGAAAAAATGATAAAAGAGCTAAATCTGGTCTCCTTAGACTTTCCGATAGTATAGTTTGAAGGCTGACTGTTTATTATGATTACCCCAGATAATTCGTTTGCTCCAGCAGTGACCTCAATGATGTCTCTAAACAAGATGTTCCCTGAGTATAATTTTTTACGGGCAATGGTATCCGGAATTCATAGAGTTGAGTCATTCTGGACTTTTCATAATCCCAGTTCTAGCCATCATAAGGTAACTATTGTTACGTATGACTTGGGCTTAAGTGAGCTGGTGAAGCAAGAATGTGAGTTTTTGAATACCCTTAAGAAGTTGAAACATGTCAATGTTGTTCATTTAACCGATGCTTGGGTAGTTCAGAATAAGCTCTATATAGCTGAAGAGTTAGATAGGGCCTCTAGCATTCGTGCTAGTCTTAATGGAGGTAGACTCAGTGTTAAGTCTACACTGGCTGTGTCGATTCAACTAGCTGATGCTTTAGTCGCAATGCACACACACAATGTTTGTCACCAAGGGCTATCACCAGATAGTATTTCTTTGGAAAATGCATTTGTGAAAATATCGACTCCCTCGCTGTATTACTTCTTAGGGCGCTTAGGCTATTGGGAGGATATCGAAGTTAATTGTTATCAATTAGATGGGACTTCTCATTCAACAGAGAGAGCAGATCTGTATGCATTGGGTGGCGTTATTTTCTTTTTACATACGGGACTGGACCCTGATAAGATTGATCCGGCAAAGTGGGGGGAGTATGCTATAGATCCAGCACTTGGCATGATTGTCAAAGAGTTACGTTCTATTGCTGATAACCATGCTCCTTCAGCCAAGTCTGTCCATCATCAATTAACAAAACTTGAAACGGAATTGTTTCCAAGTGAGCAACAGAAAGATAATTTTTTAACACGATTGTTGAGGATTAAAGCAACTAAGAGAGTGACACCCGAATTACTACAACAAGAGGATATTGTTACGACAAAGAGCGATCAAAAAAGTGATAAAAGTGAATTTGTAAAAGGAGATAGAATAGCAGAACGTTATATTATTCAGGAGCTGGTTGAGCATGAGGAATTTGATGATGTGTATAACGCTGTAGACGCAGACCTTAATGGTAAACCTGTATTGGTGCATGCACTAGCCAAGAGTCCTGATTTGAACTGGAAAGATAGGTTTATGCTCATTGTAAATCAATTCGGGGGATTAAATCACCCTAACATTAATAGAATATTAGATGCCTCTGTGAGTGATGAAGGGGCATTTTTTGTGACAGAAAGGGATTGTGGTCAATCTCTGGGCCAATTGATCCACAAGCACAGTTATACTTATCCCGATATTGTTGATTTTTCTATGCAGATTTTAGATGGACTTATAGCAGCAGCGGAAAAAGATTTTGTAGTGCATACATTAAGTGCCGATACAATTTCTACTTATGAGAAGTCTCCAGGTCATTATCATTATTTAATGACTTCTGTGGGTTGTGCTCATTTTCTCTATTTAACAAAAGGTAGGAATATTGCCATCGATAGGCTGATGAAGCCTGAAACGTTAGCACCAGAATTGTTTAGAAAGCAGCCTTGTGGTCATCGAACGACTCAGTTTATATTAGGCAACCTAGTATTCCGTTGTATGATTGGTCGGCACCCATGTGCTGGGATGTCACTGGTGCAAGCTCATAATTACCATCAATCTAGTGCATTCAAGGAAGTCGTCTTCTCCTATGAAGGTGTTCCTACTTATTTTAAACGTTGGTTATTGCAACTGACTAAATCTGATCCTAATGCTCGATTTCCTAGCCTAGAGTTGGCTTTGAGCTCGTTAATGAAGTGTCTTAAATAGGAAGAGAGTGTAGTGCTCTGGATTATTCATCACACCACATACCGCAAGGGCTGCTTAAAAAAATACAGAGTTTTAGAGCCAGTAATGACTGAAGGTTTAGTATTCGACGTCCTGACGATCTGGATCAAATGATCTCTGTCGTTTTTTGAGTTCGTTGATTTGATCTCTTAAGTGAGCTGCTCTTTCAAATTCAAGTTTTCCAGCAGCCTCTCGCATTTCTTTTTCCAGCTCGGACAGCACTTGAAGAATGTCGTAGCCTGCCGCATCTTCTGCCACGAGGAGTTGATTGACATTGGTTTCTGATTCTTGCTCGTTATGTTTTTGTAAAGACTGTTGAATGCTTCGCACAACGGAGCGTGGAGTGATTCCATGCTCAAGGTTATGTTGCTTTTGCTTTTCCCGTCTATATTTAGTGATGTCGAGTAAGGCCTGAATCGAAGCAGTGACGGTGTCACAAAAAAGAACGCACTCTCCATTGATGTGGCGTGCTGCACGACCCGCTGTTTGAACGAGACTCGTTTCATTTCTGAGGAACCCTTCTTTGTCCGCATCTAAGATACAGACCAACGACACTTCGGGTAGGTCTAGGCCTTCTCTGAGTAGGTTGATACCCACTAATACGTCGATTTCTGCAGCTCGTAGTGCTCGTAATATTTCAACGCGCTCAATGGCGTCCACATCCGCATGAATATATCTAACTTTGAGATCAACACCCTGTAAATATTCGCTGAGGTCTTCTGCTGTTTTTTTTGTCAATGTGGTGACAAGTACTCGTTCGTCCTTGCTGACTCTATCTCTGCAAAGTTCAATTGTTTTGTCAATTTGACCCTTTAATGGGTAGAGGGTTAAAATTGGGTCGAGTAGACCTGTGGGGCGGATGATCTGCTCGACCATCAAGTTTGAACCTCTGGTCAGCACATCAAATTCATCGAGTGTTTCTGAGGATGGGGATGGGAATATTTTTTTACGGAGTTCTCTCATCACGGAATTTGCCGAAACCTTTGGATTACGTTTCCAAGGGATGTAGGACTTATTCTCTGGGCGGGAGTTCATGAGCTCAAAGGGGCCTGGTGTTGCAGAGACATAGACACGTTGACCGGTCACTTTCATGAACTCCTTGAATTGCAACGGTCGGTTATCTAGAGCACTAGGTAATCTAAATCCATGCTCAACCAATGTTGTTTTACGGCTTTTGTCTCCTTCATACATCCCTCCGACTTGTGGGATCGTGACGTGGCTTTCATCCACGATGAGTAATGAGTCGTCACCAAAGAAGTCGAGAAGTGTATAGGGGCAGGCACCTGGAGCCCGACCGGTAAGGTGGCGTGAGTAGTTTTCAATTCCTTGGCAAAAGCCCATTTCTTGCATCATTTCTATGTCATAGTCAGTGCGCATCTTGATGCGTTGAGCCTCTATGAGCTTTTGGTCTTTTTCAAATGTGTCTACTGTTTGCTTGAGTTCAGATCGAATGGCACGGATGGCGGTGCGGATCTTCGCCTTTGAGGTGACAAACTGTTTGGCTGGGAAGAAGGTGTGATGGCTGATGTCGCCGATCTTTGAACCGCTTACAGCATTGATCTCGGAGATTCGGTCAACCTCATCGCCAAAGAATTCTACCCTAATGGCTGTATCTTCTAGGTAGGCTGGCCTGACTTCTACAACATCGCCTCTGACGCGAAATTGGCCTCGTCGGAATTCGAAGTCGTTGCGTTCAAAGAGAAGTTCTACGAGCTGTTCGATGAATGCGTCACGATCAATTTCGTCGCCAACTTTTACTGGGATCATCGAGTTTTTAAAGTCCTCAGGGTCGCCTAAACCGTAAATGCAGCTGACTGAGGCGATAACAATAACATCATTACGGGTCATTATACTTCCCATAGTGCTGAGCCTCATGCGCTCGATGTCTTCGTTAATTGAGCTGTCTTTTTCAATATAGGTGTCGGTCCTAGGGATGTAGGCCTCGGGCTGGTAGTAGTCAAAATAGCTGACGAAATATTCTACAGCATTGTGAGGGAAGAAATTCTTGAACTCAGAGTAGAGTTGTGCAGCCAGAGTCTTATTGTGACTCATGATTAAGGTTGGTTTGTTTACATGGGCGATGATGTTTGCCATGGAAAACGTTTTACCTGAACCCGTCACCCCGAGGAGTGATTGGTGAGGGTTGCCAGCTGCCAGAGATTTAATCAGCTTGTCGATTGCTTGCTGTTGGTCACCCTGAGGGGTGTAGTCACTGACGAGTTTAAAGTTCACTGTGTTGAAATGAATAATTATTTAACCTTTTGTTCTGAGCATACAGAAGTATGTGCCATTCTGCTGAGGGATTCACCTCAACCGGATTCTTAGCATTGTTAAGATCAAATGTATAGAGGAACAATTGAAGGTATGACCTCATTGCATGTGGTGCGTAATAAGGTGTATAGTGTTGAGCTTATACCAATTGAACAGTTATCTTAGCGTAATGATAATTTTTAACGTTGGGGTGAAATAGACAGCGTCATTCCGACAATCTAACTACTCAAATGGTATTAGTTGTTCCCTGCAGCTTATAGTAGGAGGCCTTGTCGGCAGAGTTTAGCAGTTGTGGGCGGGAAGTTGCTAGATTAGGGCTTGTTGTTAGAGGTTTGAATGGGTTATGAATTGGAGTATGTCTATTCCTCAGAGCACGATTGCCCTCATTTTTGATTATGACCAGACCTTGAGTCCGCGTTACATGCAGGACGATGTGCTGTTCCCAGAGTTTGGGATTGATCCAGCTTCATTTTGGGCAAAGTGTAATGAGCTGGTGAAGGAGCAACAATGGGACGGTGAGTTGGCCTACCTGAAATGTCTCTTAGATTATCTTAGTATGGACAATGTGACCAATCAACGACTTGAAGAATTAGGAGCGAATCTCCATTTTTTTCCTGGCGTATCAGAGATGTTTGATGAAATCCCCCAGTATTGTTTGACCCCAGAGCACCGTGCTGCCGGTGTGAAGATCGAATATTACATTATTTCTTCTGGTTTGAAGGCATTATTAGATGGTAGTCCATTAAAGGATAAAGTGAAAATGATGTATGGCTGTGAATTTGGAGAAGACGCAAACGGGAATATTAGTTTTCCGAAACGTTCAATATCGCACACGATGAAGACTCAGTTCCTTTTCCGTATAAATAAAGGAATGTTGGGCTACGATGACGATGTCAATGATCACATGCCTCATGCGATTCGTCCAATTCCTTTCGAGAATATGCTCTACGTGGGTGATGGACCGACCGATGTTCCCTGCTTCACAGTGATGAAAAAATTTGATGGGCAGGCACTTGCTGTCTACAATCCTGAAGATGAGACTAGACGTAGCTTTGATAAGTGTATTAATCTCCTTCAAACAAACCGAGTGAAGCACATTGCTCCAGCTGATTACCGACCAGGTAGTCATCTCCGATTGACTTTGGAAAAACTTGTCACTGATATGGCTGACAGGATTTTAAAACGTCGAGTGGATGCTGTTGCAAGTGGCACCGTTGCAGCACCGGGTTTTGAATAAATTAGCTAAAGTATAAAACAGCGTTCATGCAGAAGAAAAAGATTCACTTTATTGGGGTATGTGGCACAGCCATGGGGTCGGTAGCGGCAGCTATGAAATCCAAAGGGTTTGACGTGACAGGGTCGGATGAAAATGTCTACCCACCCATGTCGACATTTCTTGAAGCCCAAGGTGTCGAGATATGCAAAGGGTTCAAAGCTGAGCATGTTCCTGAGGACGCAGATGTCGTGGTGATTGGCAATGCCATTAGTAGGGGTAATGATGAGGCGGAAGCTACTTTAGATAAGAAACGCCTCTACCAGTCACTTCCTGAAGTGCTGAAAGAACATTTTTTAAGAGGCAAAAGAAACTTAGTGGTTTCAGGAACCCATGGTAAAACGACGACGACATCGATGTTGGCCTGGGTGCTAGAGAATGCCGGTTTAAACCCAAGTCATATGATCGGAGGGATTCCTAAGAATTTAGGAAAAGGTGCACGTTTTACTGATTCTGACTTTGTGGTGCTTGAAGGGGATGAGTATGACACTGCCTTTTTTGATAAGCGTTCAAAGTTTTTGCATTACCTTCCTGAGGTGGCGATTGTGAACAATATTGAATTTGATCACGCCGACATCTACGATTCGATTGATGAGATTAAGCTGACGTTCTCGCGTTTGTTGAGAATTGTACCACGTAATGGCATGGCATTCATTAATGCAGATGACTCCAATTGTTTGGATGTTGCAGTTGGGGCACCAGCCCCAATAACTACTGTGGGCTTTACTACTACAGCTGACATCGTGCTTTCTAATGTGCGTTATGAACCTCAAGGTAGTTACTTCAGCCTCAAAGGTGAGGAATACTTCATTCCCATGACTGGTGAGTTTAATGTGCGCAATGCGGCAATGGCTGTTTGTGCTGCATTATTCTCAGGCCTATCACCAGAGACTGTAAAAAGTGGTTTGGAGTCGTTCGCGGGGATTGCACGTCGCCAGGAACTTCGTGGAGAGGTGAATGGTATCAAAGTTATTGATGATTTTGCCCACCACCCAACTGCTATCGATCTAGCTGTAAAAGCATTACGTCAACAATATGTTGGCCATAGATTATGGGTGATTTTCGAGCCACGTTCGAATACAACCCGCCGTAATATTTTTCAGTCAGAACTTGCTCAAGCCCTATCCGGTGCAGATATTGCAGTGGTTTCTGGTGTACCAGATCCAGAAAAGGTGGCAGCTAAAGATCGTTTAGATCCATCACGCTTGATCAAGGAAATTGAGCAAGCTGGGAACGAAGGTTATTTCCGTGAAAGTGTTGCTGAGATTGTTGATCTAGTGAAAGAGAAAGCTGAAACTGGTGATGTTATTGCTGTTTTAAGCAATGGGGGCTTTGAGGGAATTCATCAAAAGCTTTTAGACGTGCTGGACGTAAATTCAGTGCTAGCGGTGAAAACGTCACTGTAGGATAGAGTCTGAGGGGGTTGGTGGTCTTATTTCGTGGTTCGGTGCTTTGTGTAACTTACTGAATAATCTTGATTCTATATAGTTTTTTGGTACTATATAGGATGCTGAAGGACGGAAATACAGTGGGGACTAAAGTTTTTTTCATTTTTTTTACGAAATGCATCCAAAATGTCAGACTAGCTCTGTTTACCTTTATAACTACACGATGTTCTTAACTGCATTTTGGGTCGCATAATACTAAATACACCAATTAATCATGAGCTTACACGTCATCAATCCAGAGCTAGAGGCACGCATAGCGTCTCAGCGCCGTAATTCAACTATAGCAAGTGTCATTGTAGGTCTATTATTGATGACCTTAATGGCATTGGTGTTCTGGCTTATCGGAATTAAGATTTTTTCAAAAAAGACTGAGCCGATTGTTGCTTATGCTTCCGAAGAGATCTCCGAAGAGGTTGTTGAGAAAGTAAAAGTAACGAACAGTGTGAAAAAGGTTCCTTCTTCACCGTCTTCATCAGCGGTTCAGGTCATAACTGCGGTGGCTACATCTGATTTCTCAGTGCCAAGTCCTGAGGTTGCTGTTGATTCATTAAGTGTTGAATTTGGTGAGTCTGAAGGATTTGGAGATGGCTGGGGTGGTGGTTCAGGTGGTGGATTTGGTTCAGGCGGTGGCGGTGGTAAATTCAGCTTCATGGGAAGCAAGATGAGTGGTGAGAACGTTTGTTTTGTTATTGATTACTCAGCATCTATGGGTGGAGCACGTATTACTCTCCTTAAGGCTGAATTAGAAAAAACAATTGCAGCACTGCCTGATGGTATCGAATACCAAATGATTTTCTTTGCTGGACCGGCATGGGTTGCGGGATCTCAGGTCAAATTAACAAAACCTACAGCAAATGTTGAATACAAAGGAAAGTCATTCAAATGGTCGGGTCAAGGAGCTCATAATTGGCAGCAGGTAGGTGCTAAACAGAAAGTTTCGTGGTTGAAGTCTAGTAAAGATACACGTGCCGATAGCCTGAAAGCAATCCGTGAAACTGGACTCGTATGGGGAACAGCGTGG
>CAXMOB010000207.1:0-3212 GCA_964194815.1 Vicinamibacteria bacterium
ATATCGCGAAAGCATATGCACAGTTCATCCTCATGGACGATGTCGGCAGGGATCTCGCGATCAATAATTTTCTCAAAAATGGTTTTGTCGTGGCTCATCTCAGTAGTCTGTTAGCTCATTGCAGGTACCGCAAGTGGAATATGAATACGGCGCCCCTGAGCCTCGCTCTTTGGCTTTTCTCCTAGCCCAGTAAGGTAGGCAAGAATCTCACCCTCTAATCTATCACAGTGCTCGTCCCATTCTTCCTTCTTGGTCAAAATACAAACCGAGCTACGCACATCATCAAACACCAAGGCCGCAGCACCAGTCAACTTTGCCTCTTGAATCTCAGATTTCAAATGCGTGAAAAAACCTAGCTCATAGTTATCGCCCGCCTCACGTGCAGCATCTTCGAGCGAGATCGTGATCGGTGGAGCCATCGGTGGCAATGCCCGTGCGATGTGTTCGCAGCCGATACGCTTCAGCATGTAATAAATTCTTTCGTTGAGTTTCTCCACCGGCATCAAACGCAATGAGCACTTGTGTTCTAGGTAATGCACGATCGAGTCGTAAATATCATCCAAAAACGGAAATGCTTCGCGACCAGCACGACTCGCCGCTTTTTCGAGACCAACGCGAATCCACTCGGTTTGGTAGCCACAGACTTGGTGACGGCCAACTTGAAGAACAGGTAATTTTCCAGCAATACAGATCATAAGGATAATAAGGGTTAGAATAAGGGACGCTGCATCGCATCACGATGCTTACGTTTCTCTAGGGATTGGATTTCTCGGATGAACTCACTGACATCCTCAAATTGACGATACACCGATACGTAACGCACATACGCCACAGGATCGATACTATGAAGCTTATCCATCACACGGCGACCAATCATATGTGATGGACATTCAGAAATGTGGTCTTTGTGCAACTCAGCTAAAATTTCCTCTACTGCTCGGTCGAGGCGATCCATCGATACCGGACGTTTCTCACACGCTTTCACTAAGCCTCGGAGTAGTTTTTCACGATTCAATGCCTCGTGCGTGCCATCGCGCTTCACCACCCGCAACTCGGTTCGCTCGATTTGCTCATACGTCGTGTAACGGTAGTCACATTTCAAACACTGCCTACGTCGACGCGTCGAGGTGCCGTCCTTCGACATTCGAGAGTCGATGACTTTATCTTCGAGAGATCCACATTGAATACAGCGCATAGAGAGAAATGAGTTATCCTTTGATACTACTAAATAAGGGGGTGTAGAAGAAAAAAACATACTATATGTTGTAGCACCTCGATTATTAAGCTCTCTGTAATACCCCATGCGTTAAATTCTAAAATCTTTTATAAGACGCCCCAAATCACACTCTATTCATTAAAAAAATCACTCCACCCCCAATTCCTCCAGAAACCTCTACCATTAAGCAAGCCGAACTACTTTGCAATTCTCCTCGAATTATCACCCACTAAAGGACTCATTCAGAAATCTCTAAACCAAAACCTGAACTCTCCCGATATTAAGTCCATGCTGGATATCGTGGCGTAAAATCGAGTTTACTTTTTTACCATTTCAGCTTATCTCACAGACAAGATGAAAGTGCTTAGCTACAAAGACTCAGGATATGCTCGGTTTGTAAAAAAACTCGACCGCCGTGCCGTGCCAAAGGACGACCTCAAAGAAACTGTAGCCGACATCATCCATCAAGTTCAAACCAAGGGCAACAAGGCCCTATTCGAACTCACTGAGAAGTTCGACAAACTCAAGCTCACTCCAAAGACCCTCTTCGTCACCGAAAAGGAACTCACGGAAGCAGAAGCACTGGTTGAGCCATCAGTCAAAAAAGCCATCGCGGCAGCAAAAGCCAATGTCCACGCATTCGCCAAGCGTAGCATGCGTAAAGACTGGAAATACAAGAACAAGCAAGGTGCCGAAGTCGGTGAACGCTTCGTTCCCTTCGACCGCGTCGGCGTCTATGTCCCTGGCGGAAAGGCTCCCCTCGTTTCCACAGCTCTGATGACTGCTGCCTTCGCACAAGCTGCCCAAGTCCCTAGCATCATCGCTGCCACACCCGCTGGCCCCGACGGCAAGGTCAACCCAAACCTGCTCTACGCTCTGAAGGAATCTGGTGCCACTGAAATCATCAAGGTAGGTGGTGCTCAAGCCATCGCCGCCATGGCTCTCGGCACCCGCTCTATCATTCCAGTTGAAAAAGTATTCGGACCTGGAAATAGCTTCGTGGTCGAAGCCAAACGCCAACTCGTTGGTGCCGTTTCTATCGACCTCTTGCCTGGGCCAAGTGAAGTCCTCGTCATCGCTGACGACTCTGCTAACCCAGAATTCATCGCTGCTGACCTTCTTGCTCAAGCAGAACACGGTGGCGACAGCGTAGTCGGCTTTGTCACGACTTCTAAAAAGCTCATCACCAAGGTGCAAAAAGCGATCGATAAACAACTGGTCACGCTCGATCGCAAGGAATACCTCGCCAAGGTCCTCAAGAAAGGCACCTTCGGCCTCATCGTCAAAGACCTCGACGAGGCGATCACTATCTGCAACCAGTTTGCTCCAGAACACCTCAGCCTCATCGTCGAAAACGAAGACAAATGGCTCGATCAAGTCCGCACCGCTGGTGCCATCTACGTTGGCAACTTTGCTGCCGTTGCTGTTGGCGACTTCCTCGCTGGCCCAAGCCACACACTGCCAACCGGAGGATCAGGTAAATCCTTCTCAGGCATCCGTGCCGACCAATTCCAACGTCGCACGAGTATCGTCCGCATGGACCAAAAATCCGTGCAGAAATCAAACCCTATCGTCGCCGAGTTCGCCCGCGTCGAAGGCCTCGATGCCCACGGCCGCTCCGTCAGCCTCCGCGCTGAATGGAAGTAGTTTCTTCCCGCCTCCCAGCGCTAAGAGAATCAAGAATGATGGGTTAAGGATTAAGTAACTCCCGCAGGGCTCCCCCATATCATCCCGAGCCCTTCGAGCAGTAGTAAGAATTAAGGAGTGAGTAGCAAAGAATGGAGCCACTGAACACTGCCAACTGAGCACTGAAAACTCCCGCAGGGCCCTCATATCAACCCGAGCCTTTTCCGTGCCATCTGTGTATTCCGTGGTTCAAATCCATATCATGCCGAGCCCTTTCACCTTTCACCTTTCACCTTTCACCTTTCACCTTTCACCTTTCACCTTTCACCTTTCACCTTTCACCTTTCACCTTTTTCCTTTTTCCTTTCCC
>CAXMOB010000208.1:0-1824 GCA_964194815.1 Vicinamibacteria bacterium
TCAAAAACAACACCCTGGTAATTTTTGTCGTGCGCTGTGTCACAAAATATTGAATCGTTCTGGTTTCTATTCAACTCAAACGGTTTTGCTTGATTAATCAGTCCATACTACCTAAGCAAGGGAAGGATGGACTTTTCGCAAATACAGAAATTATTGGAGAGACGACTCATCGTCATATCAGATCAAAAAATGCGTGAGCAAAGGCCTGATGAACAACTTCGGGAGCTACAGTCGCTATCTGAGTCGATTGATGAATGGACGCTTCAGCATCGTACGGAATTACCAGCGAAACTCCGTCATTTTTTGGAAAACTATTCACTGCAGAAGGCATTGGATTACCTCTTGGGTGAACAAGGTATAGAACGCTGTGGGAAATAGCTTACCTTAATAAAGCCGCCTTCTCACCGTCTCAGAGTCGGTCTTGATTTCGATCTCAGTCTGCTGAATGAGTTCAAAATTGCCATCTTCACATGCTTGCACGAACCCTTCAGCATATCCTTTTAGGCGATTCCAAGTTTCACGAATGTCAGATGCCTCATCCTTAGTGATGGAACTGTCTGCCGCAGCTTTTGAGATAGTGGCGAGGACCTTGGAGAACTGGAGCAGGATTTCATTAGTAGCAGGGAAGACATCGAGCGCAACCGAGGTGTCGTGCTGGCGATTTTTCACAAAGTAGCCACCTGATTGCTTACACAGCCATTCGATGATATCCACATGTTCAGTGTGTTTATAGATCTCTATGATGCGGTCTAATGGGTTACGACTGCCAGATCCCGCATCGGATTGGTCTTGGGCCCACTTATAAACGAGGGATAAACTAACCCCTAAATCGGCAGCAATTGCCTTGGGGGAGGATTTTTCAAAAGCTGCTTTGAGGACTTCATGAGATTGCATAAGGCACTTATAACTGAACGTGGCGGTAGATGCAAGATTAGGGCACGCATTTTTTTTACGATTATTCCTTTACCCATAACTAACGACATATAAGGTATCGAAGGAATTTTAAAACTTAATGACTGATAATCGTCTTAAAGCCCCCTTGATCGACACTTTGCAACAGACTGAGCTTGCTGAAGGTGTAGAGGTGCAGACACGCGTTGCTGGTGTATTTCCACGTGCTATCGCATTACTCATTGATATCCCCATCATGTTTGGGATCTTTTTCATCAGTGCCATTGTTATCGTGATGCTCTTCACTCTAATATTTTCGGTAAGCATGTCAGAGGGCGTGATGATGCGCTTCGGAGGTTTGGTGCTCATTTATCTCTTTTTGTTCATTTGGGGCTACAACTTTATATTTGAACGTGGTGTTAAAGGTGGGACACCAGGCAAACGTATAGTCGGTGTCAAAGTTGTGTCGATCGATGGAACTAGGGCCTCTGCAAAGCAGGTGTTTATTCGAAATATCTTAAGGGCTGGAGATATTCTGCCAGGAGCACCACTCTATATTATATTAGGTGATTCTGTACTGAGCCAGATTTCAATTGGAGCTGGAATCGGTCTACTTACCGTGGGCTCTTATGGTTTTGGTATGATTTCGTGTTTATTCACCAAACGCTTTCAAAGAATAGGCGACCTAGTGGCTCGCACCGTAGTGGTGCATTCTAAAGTTCATGTTCATGCGGTGGCTCCATTGCCACCTGCTGCACAGTCCAAAATGCCGCGTCTTCAAATCCAACGAGAAGAAGAAGTAGCTATTCGAAGTTTTTGTGAGCGGGCTGGGATTTGGTCGGTCGCTCGACGTGCTGAGATGGCACAGCATGCCGACGAACTCACAGCGAAGTCCGGCCTGGAAGGGGTCGAGGAGTTAATGTCATATTCACG
>CAXMOB010000209.1:0-5049 GCA_964194815.1 Vicinamibacteria bacterium
CTTCTCTAAGGCACGTGGAAACGACCTTCGTGAGGAAGTTATCACAGCTGAAAAGCACGGTGACGAGCTCGAAGAGCTAGAAACAGAAGTAGCTGGTGATGAAGACGAGGACGAAACTGAGCTGAAGCCAGCGTAAGTTCATTCACTGAATAATTTAAAGTAACGCGTGTCCGCTATCGGGCACGCGTTTTTTTGTGGGGTGATGGCAGGGTTGTAATTTAGGTCGGCGGGGATCTCCGAGCATAGCGGCTGAGTGGGTCGAGGATGGAAAATTACCACAGAATGAACGAAAGACTCAGAATGCACAAAATTGATGAGATACGGTGGAGGCATCTTACGGTCAAGCCCAAAGGGGACTGATACCATTTAGAGTCTCTTTTGAAACTCTAAATGGTATAAGGTGGATTTCTAGTCATTCAAAACACTTATTCCCGATGAATTTCCAAGAGGTTTCACCAACATTTTTCAGTAGCCTGTTTTAGCGGAACTTGGGATAGCTAAGAGCTATTCTTTTGGGAGTGTTAGAGGGGCGTCGTTGTCCTTCTTTTTGCTTTTTGAACCGAAGAAGTTGATGCCGAAGTGGGACAGGCACTTGAGGACTAAGGCTGTTGCTAAGACCTCATCAATATTACCGATACCTGGGATGTTGTCAGGGATTAGCTCGAACACACCTGCCGTGGGGTTGAGCAGGTAAATGGAACAAATGATTCCGTAAAGCAGGGTGTAAATATTTTTTAACATAGGAGGTGCGTGTTAGGGGAGAAAGATGGTAGGAAGCTCAATCTTCCTACCATTATGGAATTAAAGGATTGAACCCGGAGAGTATGCAGCACCTTCAGGGAAGGCTACTTCAAGCTCAGTAACGGTGGTTGAGAACATTTCTACTTGAATGCGTGCTGTCCCTGCGTTGTCTCTGCCTTCGTTAAGAAGAGCTTGGAGAGTGGCTAGGTCGAGAGGCACACGATCATCGTTAGCTAGGCGTGAGAGAAGGTCGTTCTCTTTGATTGAGCCCACACGAAGTTCGTTCACCGTTGCGACTGCATTTTCCTTGATTGCTTTGTGCGCAGCTTCACGACCAACTCCAGCTTTGACAGCTTCCATCATGATGGTTGTTGTCATGAGGAATGGTAGGTAGTGGTTGGTTTCAGCTTCGATCACAGCAGGGTAGGCATCCATCTGGCCGAGGATGGTGAGGAATGTTTCGAACATGCCGTCACAAGCGTAGAATGCGTCAGGAAGCATCACACGACGTACTACCGAACATGACACGTCACCTTCATTCCATTGGTCGCCAGCAAGTCCACCAGCCATAGTGAGATAGCCCTTGAGGATGGTTTGGAAGCCGTTGACGCGTTCGCATGAACGTGAGTTCATTTTGTGCGGCATTGCAGATGATCCAGTTTGGCCTTTTGCGAAGCCTTCAGAAGCAGTTTCGTTACCCGCCATGAGGCGAAGTGTGCGAGAGAATGATGAGGGACCTGCAGCGAGGTCGGTGAGCACAGACACTGTGCGGAAATCGAGTGAACGTGGGTAAACCTGTCCAACATTTTTGAAGACGTTTGGTATACCGAGGTGCTTGCATACTTTCTCTTCGAGTTCTGACACCTTTGTGAGGTCACCGTCGAAGAGAGAGATTTGGTCCATTTGTGTTCCCACAGCACCTTTGAGACCGCGAACGGTGTAGGTGTCGATGTGGTGGTTAAGTGAGCTTAGTGAACCGAGAAGTTCTTCACCGAACATTGCGATACGTTTACCGAAAGTAGTTGGCTGAGCTGCTACGTTGTGTGTGCGACCAGTGACGACGAGGTCAGTCCATTGGTTGGCACGTGACTTCATGCGAGTGAGTGCAGCTACTGCTTTATTCCGGAGAATAAGAAGTGAACGGAACACCTGAAGCTGCTCAACGTTTTCCGTGAGGTCGCGTGATGTCATGCCTTTGTGGATGTGCTGGTGGCCAGCAAGGTCACAAAACTCTTCAATACGAGCTTTGACGTCGTGACGAGTCACACGTTCACGTTCCATGATCGATGGCAGGTTGACTTGATCTTTAACGCTTTCGTAGGCATCGATCGCATCTTGTGGGATATCGAGGCCAAGCTCTTTTTGGGCTTTCATCACTGCAATCCAAAATTCGCGTTCTAAAACGATGCGACCAGAAGCCGACCAGATGTCAGTTAAAGCCTTAGAGGCATAGCGTTCAGCGAGGACGTTTGGGATTGAAGTCATGGGCTTGGCATACCGTTAATCGGTGTTGATGAAAAGCATAATTCGGCACTAATACCACTTATACCACTTAGAGAAACAAAAGAGACTAATGAATTTTTTGTAAGGATGAAGAGACTAGGCTACGCATTGGGCGAAGGTTACTCGCTGTATTCATCTGCAATCAGTGTTTTTCTTCAGTCACGATGCCCGCATCGCTCCTTTATCAAGCCTCGATTCTAAAAGAATATAGCCTCGCATTAGTCTCTTTTGAAACTCTAAATGGTATTAGAGAAACAAAAGAGTAGTATTACTTTGATGTGACGATAAGTATGAATTCTTGGACACAAAAAGACTCGTGGGCGAATGCTCACGAGTCTTTTAATTTCACTCTACTGAGTAGAGTAAGTATTAAGCTGAACTCTGTGAAGTTTACTTGGATGGAGTGGAAACTTCATCGACTGGAGTATCTAGCACTTCGTCGGTAGGTGCTTCGACCTTCTTCTTCTTCTTCGTTCCGCCAAGTTGGATAGGCTTACGTTTTGGAATAGAAACTTTGACTTGCTTGCCTTCAGCGAGCGGAACTGAACCAAGTTGCGTAGGAGCTGTTATCGCAACATTAGCAGCAGTGATTTGTTCAGCATGCTGCGCAGCTTTCTGTTCCTCTTCCTGCGCTTTTTGTTGCTCTTGTAAGAACTCTTGGAGTTGATCTTCAGAGATGTCTTCTGGAAGGCCGAAGTGGTCTAAGAAATTTTGGAAGTCATTTGATTGTGGTGGAGCTGTGCGGAAGACGTTTTCGAGACTAGCCTCTTTGATAGCATCCATAAGAGTAGAGAAGAGAGCGTATGCTTCGTTCTTGTATTCTACTAATGGATCCTTCTGACCTTGAGCACGGAGGTTAATACCTTCACGGAGTGAGTCCATCTGATAGAGATGTTCTTTCCAAAGCTTGTCAATTCCAGAGAGAATGATCTGACGCTCTAGTCTGTCTAGATTGTCAGCGTCTTCGTTCTCCATTTTTTCCTCGTAAGCAGCTTTGACCTCAGTGAGAAGGTAGTCGATGTTAGCATCGGTGTCACGGTCGTGGAAACCAGATGATTCGATATCGAGATTGAGTGGGAAGTTTAAGTTCACCCAGTTGAGAAGTTCTGCGTAATCTGCCGCACCTTTATCGCGTTCTTCGAGGTAGTGGTATACCTTTGTTGGAAGTGCTTCATCGATGACTTCGATCACGAGTTCACGTGGGTTGTCTGTGTGGAGCACCTCGTTGCGGTAGCCGTAGACTACTGAACGTTGTTGGTTCATCACATCATCATACTCTAGAATTTGCTTACGTCCGCGGTAGTCGCGTTGTTCTACACGCTTCTGAGCAGTTTCGATAGAGCGGTTGAGCCATTTGTGTTCGAGTGCTTCGCCGTCTTCCATGCCCATGCGCTCCATCATAGATGTCATACGCTGAGCTGCACCAAAGTTACGCATGAGGTCGTCTTCGAATGAGATAAAGAACTGGCTCATGCCTGGGTCACCCTGACGAGCACAACGACCACGGAGCTGACGGTCAACACGTCGAGATTCGTAGCGTTCGCAACCCATCACCATGAGGCCACCGAGAGCATCGACACCTTCAGCAAGTTTAATGTCAGTGCCTCGGCCCGCCATGTTAGTAGAAACGGTTACAGCACCTTTTTGACCGGCAGCAGTAATGATTTCAGCTTCTTGAGCGTGGAATTTAGCATTGAGAACATTGTGTGGAATCTTAGCACGTTTGAGCATGCGAGCGAGCGTTTCAGAAGCTTCAACAGAAGCGGTTCCTACGAGGACAGGTTGGCCTCTTTCGTGGCACTCAGAAATGGCTTCAACAACTGCATTGTATTTCTCACGACGTGATTTGAATACCTGGTCGTTGTGGTCTACACGACAGTTTGGCACGTTAGTCGGGATAGGAAGCACATCGAGTTTGTAGATGTCATGGAATTCCGCAGCTTCAGTTTCAGCAGTTCCTGTCATGCCACCAAGTTTATGGTAGAGTCGGAAGTAGTTTTGAATCGTGATAGTGGCATAGGTCTGCGTTTCTTCTTCAACGAAGACGTGTTCCTTTGCTTCAACAGCTTGGTGGAGACCATCAGACCAGCGACGACCAGCCATCTTACGGCCAGTTTGCTTGTCTACGATCATGACCTTGTTTTCTTCGATCACGTAGTCGACGTCTTTCTCATAGAGGCAGTATGCCTTGAGGAGCTGTGAAATGGCGTGAACCTTAACTCCTTGTGAGCTGACCTGATCTTGAACACCGTCCTTGGCTTCGTTGCGTTCGTCGTCAGAAAGATTTTCATCCGCATCGATTTCAGCATACATTGAACCGATGTCAGGAAGTACGAATGCATCTGGGTCTGCAGGAGAAAGGAATTCACGTCCTAGTTCCATGAGGTCGGCATCATGTGATTTCTCATCGATGGTGAATAAGAGTTCTTCTTTAAGTGAGTAGAGCTTCTTCTTCTGTGCATCTTGATACATAGAAAGTTCTGTCGCATCAATGAGGCGACGTAGGTCAGGCTCTTGCATCATGCGAGCAAGTTGCTTTGATTTTGGCTGGCCAAGTTTGATCTTGAACATTGCACGACCTGCTTCATCTTCGTCGCCCTCGTCCATGAGCTTCTTCACGCTAGCAGCGAGTTCGGTGCATTGTAGGCTTTGCTTCTTAACAATCTGTTCGATCAAAGAACGGTGAGCTTCGTATTGCTCAACGCTTGAATGTTCAGAAGGTCCAGAGATGATGAGAGGAGTTCTCGCCTCATCAATAAGCACTGAGTCAACCTCATCGATCACTGCGAAGTAGTGTTCACGTTG
>CAXMOB010000210.1:0-2168 GCA_964194815.1 Vicinamibacteria bacterium
AGCTTATCCTCATCGCTGAACAAGCTGGATTCTATGACCAAAGCCATTTCTGCAGAGAATTCACTAAGGTCATGAATATCTCACCCCTTCAATACAGAAAACAATACAGAATCTAACTCCACGCTTTGGATAAATGAACATCAAACACCTGACTTGTTCAGTACCATCTAGCCCCATCCTATACATGGCTTCACCCATTCGTTATGTTCCGGCCATGAAATCATTTTTTACCATCATCGCTCTAAGCACTAGCTTAGGTTTCTCCAGTCGGCTCACCCAGTCCTGCTGATTTTGAGGTTTAGTCGTCACCCTCAACAGCTGTAAAAACTACAGAGGAAATACGCCATGAAAGGCAAGCATACCTATACCGGTAATAGCAACGATGCCACACCAAAGTAAATCACCAGCCCTGATACATCAACGATCGTCGTAATCGCTGGCGAAGCAACCACGGCTGGGTCAATATTCGCCTTGCGGGCCAAAATTGGCAACATCGCACCAGTAAAGGTAGAAGTCGTAATCTGTGCCATCAACGACACCGCAGCGGTCAACGCAAACATCCCAATCGATATACCCTCTGGCATTTCAGGAACAATCCCAGCAAGCATAGGAACCAATGCAAAGGTCAGCAACGCAATACAACCACCCAACAAAGTCCCCAGAATAAGTCCCAATCGCGTTTCCTTCCATGCCACACGCATTGAAGTGCCTCGCTCCAGCTCACCTAAGGCCATCGCACGGATCACCATTGTCGCAGCCTGCCCACCAGTGTTACCACCTGCTGCCACTACCATCGGTAGATACAGTGCCAAAATATAAACATTGCTCAGCACATCATGAAACTTAAGCATCACGTAGCCAGAGAGAACCGCCAATAATGCGAGCCCTAGCAGCCATGGAAAACGACGCTTAAAATGTTCCGCTACACTGGTATTCAAGTAGGTTCCCTCAGATTGTTCACCCGAGACACCCGCCATTTTTTCAATATCCTCAGTAGATTCTTCCTCTAGGATCTCCATCGCATCATCGTGCGTGATGACTCCCAAAAGGCGCTTGTATTCATCCACAACGGGCAACGAAAACATATCGTATTTAATGAACATCTGCATCGCTTCCTCTTGGTCCGCAGATGCCAAAATGTAACGGTTAACCGGGGTCATTATCTTCTCAATCGGCGTGTCCCATTTGTTAAACGCTAAATGACGAATCTTCACTTTACCCAATAAAGCTCCCTCATCATCCAATACAAAAATGCGGGCTAAACTGTCCGTCTCTTCCTCAATCCCCCTCAGCGACTCCAATGCCTCCTTCACCGTCATGCTCAAATGCACTCGACCATAATGAGTCGTCATCCTCCCCCCTGCGGTTTCCTCCCCGTATTTCAACAAGGCATCTACCACCTTTTTGTCCTTAGGATCAAGCAATGACATGTAACGCGCCTTGGCATCCTCACTAACGTCCTGCAAGGCATCCGCCAGGTCATCATCAGTAAGTTCATCTAGTAACTCGTGCTGATCTGCCGGAGAAAAGTGCTCAATCGCATCTTCCACCAGAACATCAGGAATGTCAGCCACCACCTCAGCAAACACCTTGGTGCCTGCAAATTCCGCAAACTTCGCACGATCCACCTCGTCAAGTTCCTCGTAGAAGTCCGCTAAGTCAGCATAGTGAATTCCCTCAGCCAATAACTTAAAAGCATCGGCGTTGTTCTGCTCGAGTGCTTGCGATAAGGCTTCGAGATTATGCTTGGTAGTACTTTCTGACATAAGCCACGTTAGGTGAGTTCGACTGACTTATGGCACAGATAGCCACTTCAGTCACCCCTCAATAAGCGTTTATTCTGTCCTATTTTCATTCGTGACCACCACACTCCTTAATCATTTCACCAGCAATAAGTAACGCCCTCATTCAAACGTTCAAAAAATCACGATGCCCGCCCCATTTGATTTCATGTACAACTTTTCTCTCACTTCTGTGTTTTATTTAGTATGAAATCGATACTTACCCTATGCCTAGCTGGAGCAGCCATCTCCACCGCCTTTGCCCGTGGCCCTCGTCCAGGCGAACTTGGCACCAGCCCACTTCCGATCGGTGCCGAAAGCGTCGTCTGGTATACCACCTGGGATACAGCGAAAGCCGAAGCCAAACGCAGTAACCGACCAATCTTC
>CAXMOB010000211.1:0-6147 GCA_964194815.1 Vicinamibacteria bacterium
GTGAGGTAAGAACATGGTATAGACTTGTGATCCTCCAATAATGAAAACATGCTCATCCTGAAGCTCTAAAGTCGTGAGATCAACTACACTATGGATCACATCTGCCCCCTCAGCACTCCACTCTTCATTACGCGTCAGCACAATATTCTGGCGGTTTGGTAAGGGTCGCCCAATCGAATCCCAAGTCTTCCTGCCCATCAAAATGGGATGTCCACTTGTTGTCTTTTTAAACAACTTCAAATCTTCAGGTAGATGCCACGGCAAGTCATTGTCTTTTCCAATCACTCGCTCCCCTGTCATCGCCACCATCGCTATCAACTTGCGTTCTTTGCTCATCACATCCTTTGAGTTTAACAATTATATAGAAACCGCAGCTTTGATGTGTGGTTCCGGATCGTAATCCACCAATTCAAAGTCTTCGAAAACAAAGCCATCGATGTCCTTCACCTCTGGGTTAATTTTCATCTTAGGCAAGGGCTTCGGCGAACGCGTCAATTGCAGTTTCGCCTGATCAAGGTGGTTGTTGTACAGGTGAAGATCACCAAACGTATGCACAAACTCCCTTGCCTCATAGCCCAGCACCTGTGCCACCATCTCAGTGAATAAGGCATAAGAGGCTATGTTAAATGGCACCCCTAAGAAAAGATCGGCACTACGTTGATACAACTGACAAGAAAGCCCTGGACGGTCACTATCGACATCGTGCACATAAAACTGAAACAGCAGGTGACAAGGAGGCAAGGCCATTTCATCAACTTTCCCCACATTCCATGCGGAGACCAGGTGACGACGGGAGGTTGGATTGTGCTTCAGATCGTGAATCAGACGGCTGATTTGGTCCACACTCGAACCATCATCTTTCGCCCAACTTCTCCATTGCTGACCATAAACAGGACCTAGGTCCCCATTCTCATCTGCCCATTCGTCCCAAATCCGCACCCCATTTTCCTTCAAATACTGGATGTTCGTGTCCCCTTTCAAGAACCACAAAAGCTCGTGGATAATAGAACGTAAATGTAATTTCTTCGTCGTTAAACAAGGGAAGCCCTCGCGTAAGTCATAACGAGCCTGACGACCGAATACAGAAACAGTGCCTGTTCCTGTACGATCACCACGCTGTTCGCCATTTTCAAGAACGTCCATTAGAAGGTCGAGATACTGCTGCATGCAGCACACTAGCCACTCATCAATCCGTCTGTAAAGTCAGCATTTAGCCCCGAAGCCCACCTTTCAATATTTCACTAGAATTACCCCGCTATTCTTTTCCCCTAATTGCCCCTTGCATTGCAAACAAAGTAAGCGATGGTAAAGAGACGTTACAGATGAAGGAGACCTTAATAGTAGTAGGAGTTGTCGTTGCAGGAATGGCCTTTCGTGCCACCCGCATCAAGTGGCTCAGAAAAGCTGGAGTTCTGGCATATATCACAGCCACCGGCGTCTTAGGGTACTTCCTTACGGGCTTCTGGTGGCTCGGAGTCCTTTTCGCCCTAGCTTGGTTCTTTTTTCCTTGGGTCGAACTCCTCTTTTCCGTCCGTAAAATGCGACTTCCGCTTGAGAATAAATTAAGCCGTCAATCCCTTCCATGTGAAAACCACTTTCCGGGAGCATCATCGATTCGTGCCAAATTTCTCGAGAGTGGCTATGAACACATCTCTGACTGTGGATGGGATTGGGCCCAATCCCATGAACACTATTCGTTCTTCTGGCATAAAGATAAAAAACACCTCGTCGCCATCTGCCATCGCATCCAATCGTGCGTCACCTTTTGCTACCTCAACATCACCTCAACCACCTCAGACGGCACCCTTTGGCGCACCACCAACTTTCCCTTTTCCTCAGCACTGCCACCATCTCCGACCACCCAGTTCAATCACCTCACAGAAGGCTGTGTTTCCTGTCCTGACCATGTGCTCTTCGCTCACGAATCCTTCCTTTACGATAAAGGAATAGACTTAGATACCCTCAGTGATCGCGACATGGCAAATGTCGAACGTGTTTTTGAACATGAGGCTCGCGAACAAATTGATCATAACCTTCAACGAGGTCTCATCTGCCTCACAGGCGACGGCCACTTCCGCTATTCCTTCAAAGGACTAAACTACTTATGGCTTCAAATCCTCAAAGATATGTACAGACTCTGCTAGCCTATAACCAGCTCAGTGACACAAATAATCCTCACAATTATGGAATTATGCTTCTCAGTGAGCATTTCCATTCTAGTATCATTATTAAATGCAAAAGGACATCGACTACAGTGCACCACTACCAGAGAGGAATATCATCCTCGTTGGCTTGATGGGCTGTGGTAAATCCACGGTAGGTAGAGCCCTTTCAAAAATGCTCCACTACCCACTCGTCGATACAGACCAGCATATTGAAAAACTCGAGCGTCAGCGCATCCCGGATATTTTCAAGACAAAAGGCGAAGCCCATTTTAGATCTTGTGAAGCTCAACTGGTGCAATCTCTGATCGAGACAAAGGTCCAAAAGCAAATTATCGCGACTGGTGGCGGCCTCCCGACCTCACCTCAAACTCGCGACATCCTTCCTCAATTAGGCTATGTAGTCTGGCTCAATGCTGACATTGAAACACTACATGAGCGCACCTCCCGCACCGATTCGCGCCCGTTACTCCGCACCGAAGACCCAAAAGGCGTGCTCACCACACTTCTCGACAATAGAGAAGGCTATTACGAGGAGTGCTCACACCTTAAAATCAACACCAAGGGGCTAGACATCGACGACATCGCACATGGGATTTTAGAATCAGCTCGCTTCTACTTCTCGGAGCGATTCAAACACATGGAAGATAAGTAAACTCATCTTTTTTGAATAAATTGCCGTTCTCACCACGTCTCATTGCTACATGAAATTAAAGACTATACTCACGACGGCTCTTGTAGCCGCTGCTATTTCCACCCAAGTGCAAGCACAGGAGTGGAAAAAAACACTCACTCCAAGCAATCCAAAAGGTGGAGCAGCTCTCAAACCTGTGCACCTCACCTACGAAGCCAACTTCAATGGTGCCATCAAATCGGGTAAAATTAGCTTTATCTTTGATAAAAAGGACAAACGCTACCCAAAGTATTTCATCTCTCAATGCTACGGCGGTTCTTCCTTCAACAGCCTCCCATATAAGCTGCAAATGACTTCATTTGCCTCACGCAAAACCCTTCTCCCTAAACTCATGGTTTCAAAGGACAAAGATAAACGTAAAGAGGAATCGATCACCAATAAGTTCTACACCAGCTCGGTAAGTCATAAGAAAACAACTAAGAATTTTGTCACTGGAACGACCGATTCATCACAATCATTTAAGGCCTCTGCCATTCATGACCCACTTACCGCGATGATGTTCATCCGCAGCCAAAAGCTAGAAGTTGGCAATAAAATCAACATCTTCATCTTCCCCAGCACCAAGCCCTACTTGGTAAACATCGATGTGCTCAGCAAGGAAATCCGCCACGGCAAACCATGTTTCAAGCTCAACGTCATCATGCGACGTGTCAACAAAGACACAGGTAAACTGGAACCATACAAAAAACTTAAAAAAGCGAACATCTGGATCACTGCAGACGATCAACGCATCCCACTTGAGTTTCGTATTGAGGTCAACCTTGCAAAATACATCAAACTCGGTTCCGTCCGCTTGATTCTCAAAGCTCAACAAAAGCCCTAGTCATCACTTTATCCCGCTTATACCATTTAGAGTTTCAAAAGAGACTCATGGCGATTTTCACGCCAGCTGTCAGTATTTCCTCCTAACCAGCCGAATTTCATGGCTATATAAAAACGCATGCATTCAGCAGAGAATATCGTCCCGATGAATAACCCGCAAGCTACTTACGTAAGCTACATTACGAAGTATCAGTCTGCCTTATATGCCTATATCCTGACGATCCACCCTGACCGTAATGCCGCAGAAGATGTCCTGCAAGAAACCAATCTCATCTTATGGAAACGTATTGATGATTTTGAAATGGGAACCAACTTCCAGGCGTGGGCGTATAAAATTGCCTACTTCCAAACCATGCGCTACCTCAAAACGAAAAAGCGTAAGTCGTGGCTTTTCTACAACGATGAGCTACTTGATGTCCTCAACGAAGAAACCCTAGAGAGGTTTGACAACATCATGGAAAAGCGCGATGCCCTCAAACACTGCATCTCTAAACTCAAGCCTGATGATGCGGAACTCCTCAACATTCGCTACGAACACAATGCATCTCTAGCTGAAATTTCAGAGATCACAGGACGCTCTGAAGGTGCCCTCAAACAAGTTTTCCTCCGAATCCGCCGCACACTCAGAGCCGGTATCGAACGCCATTTATCCCAACAATCCTAATCATGAAAATTTTCGCTGAATCACCTGACAAGGAAGCCACCGATCTCATCGAGGCTCACCTCAATGGCATGATCGATGAAACTCATGGCAAGAAGCTTGCCCAACGACTGCAAGCTGAGCCAGATTTCCGTGCCTACTACATCGATTGCATGGGCTTAGATGCAGCCATGCAACGTGAATTTGAACATTTCACGGATAGTTCAGTCGATAGCTCCACTCCAGCCGGTGCTCCTCGCTCATGGCTACCATGGGCATTAGCTTCTTCTGCCGTTGCCGCAGCGATCGCTATCGCGTTTTCAGTCAACTCATCCTCACCGTCAACCACCGTCGACAACACTAAGCCAGCGGAGCTCAAACCCCTTGCCGAACCAGCCCAACCACAATTAACCAGCTCCATCGCCCGATTGATTTCAGAAAATGGTGCAGTCTGGTCAGGGGCAAACGATGAACTACAAGTCGGTTCATGGCTCAAACCAGGCGTCTACCACCTCAAGTTCGGCTCAGCATTTCTTGAACTTGACTCCGGTGCCACCATCTCTCTTAGCGAGAAAACACGCATCGAACTCTACTCAAACAATAAAGGAAAGCTCATCAACGGTGAGATTGTTGCCCAAATTCCAGTCTATAATAGGGACTTTCAAATTGAACTACCCAATGGTCTCGTTACTGAAGAAGCTCAAAAGTTCGCTGTCCGTATTAACTCGGATCAATCGACTGATGTAGAAGCAATCGAAGGGTCTGCCACTCTCAAACGTGCGAACAAAGTCGTGCACACCGTACTCCCGTCAAAAAATCCTATCCGCATCGACAGCAAGGGCAACACCTCATCAACGCCCAAATTTGCAAAAACTAAATCCAAAGCACCCAACAAATTTATCACGGCGAATTACGTTCATTACCGGTTTGATAGTGTGCCAGCCGACGGCTTCGTGCGCGACCACGGCAACTTCAATCTCCCAATGAACGGCCAATTGCTCAACGCCTCAGCCGAGCAAGCCATCATCGATGGAGTCTTTGGCAATGCCCTCTACTTTAGCGGTGAATTGCAACGCATCGAAACCGCTTACCAAGGAGTCCGTGGCAATGCAGCAAGAACCGTTGCGTTTTGGGTCAATATCCCAGACGATGTCAAATCCAAAGACGCCTTCAGTATCGCAGCTTGGGGGAAAAACAAAACCGGTCAAAAATGGCAAATCGCATGGAACAACGGTCGCGACGGAGCAAAACGCAAGGGTGCCATCAGAGCGGAATTTGGCAACGGCCGAGCCATCGGCACCACTGACCTTCGTGACGGTAACTGGCACCATATCTCAATCGTTTACCCAGGTGGTCCCGCTGAAAGAATTGCCCAAAACATCAAATTCTTCGTCGATGGCAAAATCGACCCGATCTCATTCATCAAGAGTGCTCCAATTGATACCCGCACCAATGACACCCAATTCATCATTGGTGACCGTATCGACAAACCTAGGGTTCCTCACTACAACGGTTTTAAAGGCTCCATCGATGAGCTTTATGTATTCGAAGCCGCTCTCACACCTCGACAGATCAGGCAGTTGTATAAAAACAACAAGGCCCCCAACAAGAACAAGTTCGTCCCATCCGTAATCGTCAAAAAGTAGATACAAAAAAGGCGAACCGCACGGCTCGCCCTTTTTTATAATATACCAATGAGGAAAAGTATCTGGTAGAATTTTCGAGTAGATTTAATTCAACTTCGAGGCGTGAAGAGGGCGTGGAGCGTGCTCCTCAACCGATGATTAACGCTGAATTTGGAGTAAATATACCGAAACGTCATCTACAGC
>CAXMOB010000212.1:0-11594 GCA_964194815.1 Vicinamibacteria bacterium
TTACCACCCATCTTGAATGGTCTCTTAGATGGAGAATAATGGATTTTATCGTGTTGAATGCCCATAGCATGGGCAATCGTCGCATTAAATTGACCTGCGTTGGTCTTGCCCTCCACCACATTTTCACCAGTCTTGTCGGTCTTGCCATGGACATGACCACCTTTTATTCCAGCTCCAGCCATCATGCACGAGAAGGCCTTCGGGAAGTGGTTACGACCAGCATTTGAGTTCACTTTAGGTGAACGTCCAAATTCAGTGGCGAGCACAACCATTGTGGAGTCAAGTAATCCACGTTGCTCCAAATCAGTCAACAATGCCGAGAGAGCTTGGTCCAACACAGGAATTTGCTCTTCCATTGCTAAGAAGTTGTCATTGTGCCAGTCAAAGCCACCGTATTCGACTTCGATAAAGTTCACATTTCTCTCAACCAGACGTCTTGCGAGCAAACATCCTTTGGCAAAATTGTGACTACCATAAAGTTTGTGCATCACTTGGTCTTCCTTCGATAGGTCAAATGCCTCTAAATCTTCACTTCGCATCAACTTAACTGCAGCGTCATACATCTCGTTGTAGGCTCGAACGTTCTTATAGCCATAATGGAACTTAGAATCAAATTCTGCATCCAATTGGTGGCGAAGGTCTAATTGCTTATCAAAAGCGGCTTCTGAAACACCTCTTTGCTTCTTAGCATTTTTCAATCCCTTAGCTACATCTCCAATTGGCAGTGGATTATACTTAGGCTCAAAAAAGCCAGCTCCTGGGTGTCCATTGCCACAGTTCACTGTGACAAATCCTGGCATCGTTGGATTACGGTTCTCTTTGATCTTGTTGACCCAGCCTCCAGTTGTCGGGTGAGTGATCGAAGCTCTTTCCGTGTACCCTGTGCGCATATAATATCTACCTGGCCCATGAGCTCCTTGAGTGGAAGTCATCGACCTCACTAATGCAATTTTATCTGAAGCCTTAGCCAAACGAGTAAAACAATGGCCGAGGCGAATATCACCTTTGCCGTTGATCGTTTTCGTTTTACCCATGATATTATTACCAGCATCAGGTTTAGGGTCGAACGTGTCCACGTGTGTCATTCCTCCTGACATGTAGAGGTAGATCACGCTTTTTGCCTTACCAAAGCCGGCCGCAGGTGCATGAAGCACCTCACCAGCAGGAGCTTCAGCTCCGGCATACATTTGAGCGAGTGAACCACCGATGGTCACTCCAAAGAAAGTCTTAGCAGCTCCCGCCATGAATCCACGGCGATTAAGGTCGTTAAGTTTGTTTGCTTGATTATTCATTTTTACAAAAAGAGTTAAATTATTGGATAAAGAGGAATGACTTAGAATTGATCATTGCCTTAGCGAGAACCCCAATTTGTTTAAGGTCTGAAGTATAAGATTTGAAACGAGCTGTTTCCTTCTCAGTTGGGTAACGTGAGTAGATAGCAAGGAATAGTGTGTTAAGACGCTCTTCGGGAGTCTTTGCTTTTTTCAATGCATCAGGAAGCGCTCCATTTTTGTCTGTCACCATCAAGATTTCTCGCCCATTGAGCATGCTGAGAGCTTGTGGTACCGAAGCATGGTTGGAACTATTATTTGAGGTTTCACCATCCGTTGAACCAAACTCACGTACAAATGTACCAGCTTTAAATGGCTGAGCATGCTCATAAGCACGTAGGACTCCTCTTGTCCTGAATCGCACATTCCGAGACATCGCATACTTGACCACTGAAGAGGCATTCGCACCGCCGTCTTTCATGTTCATCTCAGTCATATTCATCACTGCGTTCTGGCTCTGCATTCTTGCTTTACCATATTGAGAGCCAAGTTCCTTTTGCAACTTCGCAGCAAGCTTCATATCGCCATCACCTTTTGCTTTTAATAAAGCTGCTTTAAGCTCACGTGCTTTACGTTTTGCCGCATCTGAAGCCTTTTCGGCAATGGTGATAGTACGCCCTACAGAAAGTAATTCCTTCGCGGACAATTGCTTCATTTGCTTATAACCACTGACCACAGTTTCCCAAGCATTCACACGTTGTTGATTCACTTTACTTTCTAATGGTCCCTTTTCGAGAGTGAGCATAGAATCATAAAGTTCTTCACCTTTCATGCGACGTAGCATTGGCCCAGCAAAATGGTAAGTCTTGCCGCCTGCAACTTCAATTGGAGACACCTTACGTTGGAACAAGGTCGTCAAATAGAGAGTTCTCAAAGTCTCCTTGATGTTATAACCATTAGATTTCATTTCTGACTCCAACAACGTTAACACCTTTTCATGAGACACTTCCGTTCTATCGGTCCAGTTATCTAGTGGCTCTGCTAAACCATAACCAAATGCATGCGCCCAAAGCCTGTTCGCAATCACTTTCGTAAACTGAGGGTTATTCGGTGCAGTTACCCATGTAGCAAAAGCTTCGCGGCGACCAGTATTACCATCCATTTTAGGCATATCGCCAAAAATCACTCCTGGCTTCACTACCTGTTCTGGCTTGCCATCATTGTATTGGTAATCGTGTGGTAACTTCAGTTCTTTTCCTGGGTTATCATAAAAATGATTACGACGTTGGTATTTGAATACCACAGCTGCCTCGCGAGCATACTTTTTTGCTAGGTTCTGCACAGCTCTAGCTTGAGCCCTTGCCTTTACTTTTTCATTTTTAGTGCGACCTGCAGCTCGCTTTTTAATAGCCTCAATGTCGACTCCATCAGCTTTCGCAGCTTGTATACCTACCTCTCGTAACATTTTTCTAACATCGGGATTGCTCTTAAAGTCAAAGCCACCACTAAATGCTGCTACTTTGTAGAAGTCCATCTGCGTGGTATCCTCAAACGGGTGGTCGTGACACTGTGCACAACCAATCTGAGTTCCCAAAAATACCTGCACAGTATTAGAAACATTATCTAATGTCATGCCTGCATCTCTCAAGTAATATCCAACTGCTGGATTTTCTGCTACATGCCCTTCTGCAGAAAGCAAATCAAACACTACCTTATTGTAAGGCCTATTCTGCTTCGCCGCTTGATACAGAAATTCGTGTAAACCAATTCCATGACTCTCTTCATACGTCTGAAGACGTAATAGTTCAGAATAGAATAAAAATATCTTTCCTTTAAAGCCGTCTGACTCAATCAATTGGTCAATCAGCTTCACACGCTTGCCAGGTTGTTTATTATCAATAAATTCCCGGGCTTCATCGGCCGTAGGAATACGTCCAGTGATATTAAGGAAGGAACGTCGCACAAAAACACCATCCTCAACGATAGCATTCGGCTTCATTTCCATCTTCTTGTATTCTGCCTCAAGTAGGTCATCGATTTGATAACTCATCTTGAGCGATTCAGCTAACGTTTTGGCAGTGGCGACTGGGATACTGGCAAGACCAGCACCTACAAAAGCCATTATCATATAATTTTTCATAATCTTTATTACTAGGTAATGTCAATTTTGTGAATAGTTAAACTCTCGCCTCCTCAAAAAAGAGACATTTATTGTTATATGATGCAACCTAAGTAGCTCACTAAAGTTTCACACTTTTTTATCTCACTTGAAAAAAAAATCGCTATTGACGGAACAATAAGATCTCCAGATAGTGAACATATGAAAATTTTCGCTACCATCTGCCTCCTAGCCATCACTTCGAGCTTCGGCCAAAACGTTGAAGCGGTAGGAGATAAAGTACTACTCTCGATGCTGGCGATGTCTAATGCGTTCAAAAAAGTAACAGACCACAAGTCTGCCATTAGCCAAGGTCGAGAAGTGCGAAAAATTGCTAAACAACTCACATTCTACGCGACCGAACTCAAAAAATACCCATTGCCTAGTAACGAGGCTCGCATCAAAATCAAAGCAACACGCAGCAAGAAGATTGAAGTAATTAGCATGGAAATGGCAGGCACTATCGCCATCATCTCAAACAACGCACCTGTGATGTCAGTCTTCGCAGCTGAAATGAACAAGGTTGCAGCCCAACTCGAGGCCAGCCAAAAGACCTTCAATGCCTACTTTGAGCCAGACCTAGCCCCAGCTTCGCCGAAAAAGAATCCATGAGCTCGACCCCCAAGCTACTTCCCTCAGTGGCGAAGGCATCTTACCGCCACGTTTTCTTTCACTTTGTGGTCAATCACACTTCCTCGATCAGTGCCCTATCGGATGCCAGGTCGTCTTCACCTCCTGGAAATCCATGATGTGGTAAGGGCTTGCGACAATTGCAGAATCGTCTCGCAAGATCACCCGCTTTAGGTTTTCAGCCCCAGCTTCTCTTGCTAATTTGCGCTCTCCGAACTCGGCGGAACAAAGTAATATAGCGTTCACGTCCATATGACTGGCCATCACCGGAAGGATTTCAGTTCGCACTCCCGTTAACACATTGACGACCCCAGCTGGGACATCGGATGTAGCTAGCACCTCAGAGAGCGTGATCGCACTGATCGGCATTAAGTTTGAAGCCAGCACCACGCAGGTATTTCCACCAACAATCACGGGCAGGATCGCTGAAAGTATCCCCAACAATGAGCTTTCCTCTGGAGCCACAATGGCCACTACTCCTGTAGATTCGGTCGAAGACACATTATAGTGTGGGCTACTCACTGGATTAACCGATGAAAATAATGCCTGATATTTGTCCGCCCAGCCAGCATAATGCACCACAAGGTCAATCGCTTCACGCACCTCACGAGCTGCCTCTTCAGGACTCACGCCTTGATCAGTCAACTCTTGCACGAATTGCACGAAACGACTTTCGAGCACCTCAGCAATACGATAAATAATTTGGCTACGCAAAAATGCCGAAGCTGCTTCCCACTTCGAAAAAGCCCCTCTGGCTTCAACAACAGCATTGCGTAAGTCTTTACGACTCGCTTGGGATACATTGCAAATGACATCTCCCTCGCCATTCACTAAGCGATAGGTCCTGCCTGACTCAGAGCGCGGAAACTTGCCGCCAATGAATAGTTTATAGGTTTTCTTTACGATATTACGTTCTTCCATTTTGCTACCTCCAATTAAAATACGACTTCTACATACGGTGCCAATCCATGCACACCACCTTCTCTTCCAACACCACTTTCCTTGTAACCACCAAATGGTGAACAAGGGTCAAATCTATTGAACGTGTTTGCCCAAAGCACACCGGCTTTAATTTGAGATGTCACACTAAAGCTTTTCGCCCCTTTCTCAGTCCAAACTCCACCAGATAATCCATAAGGTGTGTTATTGGCCTTTTCGATCGCTTCCTCTGGCGTGCGGAACGTTTGAACAGTAAGGATCGGTCCAAATATTTCCTCCTGCACAACGCGATGACTTTGAGCACAATCAAGTAACAGGGTCGGCCTGCACCAATTTCCCTCGCTTGGAAGCGCTTGCCCAGCATCCCAAAGCGTACAGCCTTCCTGCTGACCGACTCGCACCATTGCATCAATTCGTTCACATTGAGTTGGGCTATTCACAGCTCCGATATCTGTGTTCTTATCCAGTGGATTACCCACCACTAATGTCGCCATCCGAGCCTTCAGCTTTGAAATCACTTCATCCGCCACCCCTTCCTGCACTAGCAGTCGTGAACCAGCACAACAAACATGCCCTTGGTTCATGAAAATTCCGTTAACCACGCCTTCAACCGCTTGATCGATTGCCGCGTCATCAAAAACGATTTGAGCAGCCTTGCCGCCTAATTCTAAGCTGTAACGCTTATGCGTCCCTGCCAACAATCGTTGGATACGTTTCCCCACGGCTGTAGAACCAGTGAACGCCACTTTATCGACATCATTATGCGTCACTACTGACTCCCCTACCTCACCAGCTCCAGTGACCACATTCACCACTCCTGGTGGAAAACCGGCTTCTTCAATGAGCTCAATCAGTCTTAACATGGAAAGCGATGTTGTTTCAGCTGGCTTGATCACCACGGTATTTCCGCAAGCTAGTGCTGGAGCTAGTTTCCAGGCCGCCATCAACAATGGAAAGTTCCAAGGAATCACCTGACCACAAACTCCGACCGAACGCACTCCTCTTCCAGGGAATGCATACTCTAACTTATCAGCCCATCCAGCATTGTAGAAAAAGTGAGCCGCCACCAAAGGCAAATCAATATCGCGACTCTCACGAATCGGTTTACCTCCATCTATGGTCTCGAGAACAGCAAGTTCACGTGAACATTCTTGTATCAATCGTGCCAATCGAAAAAGTAACTTACCGCGCTGCGCTCCTGGCATACGCCCCCACTCGCCTTCATATGCATCTCTTGCGGCTCCAACCGCAAGGTCTACATCTATCTCGTTCGCAACTGCTATTTCTGCGAGTTTTTCACCAGTCGTGGGATTGAAGGTATCAATATACTCTCCGCTCACTGGCTCAACCCAAGCTCCATTAATGTACAACTCATAACGCTCTCGGATCTGCACCAAGTCGGTGCTCTCCAGAGCTGGAGCAAAGCTATTCGATTCTGTAAATGCACTGAAATCACTCATAATTTTTAATCTTTTGAAAAGTAACAAGCGGATTGATACGCCCCTGTAGTTTGTTTCTCAATCTGCATCAGCAAATCGGTTGTCAACGAGCTCGCCCCAAAGCGAAACCACTCAGAACTCAACCAAGCTGATCCTAAAATCTCACGCACCATCAACAAATATTGTATAGCCAGCTTTGCTTTGCTAATCCCACCAGCTGGCTTCATGCCGACCATTCGTCCAGTCGAAGTATGGTAATCTCGGATAGCATACAACATCACTAAGGTGACGGGCATTGTCGCATTCGACCCTGTCTTACCAGTAGAGGTCTTAATAAAATCTGCTCCAGCATGCATCGCTAGTTCACTCGCTTTACGCACATTGTCGTAGGTCTTTAGTTCCCCAGTCTCCAAAATAACTTTTAAATGAACGGCTCCACACGCAGCCTTCACTTGAACGATCTCGTCGAACACTTCCTCATAGTGACCGGCTAAAAATTTCCCTCTGCTGATCACCATGTCGACCTCATCAGCCCCTTCATCCACCGCGTACTTTACTTCAGCTAAACGAAGTGACAATGGGGATTGGCCACTAGGGAAGGCAGTTGCGACAGAAGCCACTTTCACATCAGCTTCGTAGCTATCGATCAATTTTCGAGCTTCCGCCACCAAGCTTGGATAGACGCAAACCGCAGCCGCAGATCCCACATCAGGGCGTCCAGCCATCGGCTGAATCGCATTCACGCACATTTGTTTCACCTTGCCAGCCGAATCAGCTCCCTCAAGTGTCGTAATATCCAACATACTCACCGCTAACTTAAGAGCCGCAAGCTTCACATCCCCCTTAAGGCTGCGTGTCTGCACGCGAGCTGCACGTTCCTCTACTCCACGCTGGTCAACCAACGGAACTAAAGAGATATCAGGCATCTGGAAATTCATCACCACTTTATTACACCGAAGCACTCAGCATCGGCAATAGAATTTGATAACAATCTCCAGCGGAGAATGAATCTACTTCGAGGGTTTTAGAAAGTTAACCACCTGAACCAAGGCTCTTCCCCTATGGCTCATTGTATTTTTAACCGCATTCCCTAACTCAGCAAATGTCTGGTCATGCCCTTCCGGAATGAATAGTGGATCGTATCCAAAGCCACCGGCACCACGACGTTCAGCAATGATACTTCCCTCAACAGAACCACAAAAATGGCCTACAACTTCGCCAGCCTGCGCAATAACCATGGTGCACTTGAAACGTGCTGTCCGTGCCACGCCTTCTTCAAGTTGAGCCATCTCCCTCATCAACCGATCATTATTCATCGCGTGATTCCCTTCTTCACCGCCAAAACTAGATGAATACACCCCAGGCTTTCCATCGAGGGCGTCCACCTCAAGCCCGGAATCATCAGAAACCACAATCCCGCCGGTGATTTCACTAATCTGCCCTGCTTTCAAAGTAGCATTTTCTAAAAACGTCGTGCCAGTTTCCTCTACCACTGGAAAATCAGTCCCATTCAGGTCTGTCACTTTATACATTCCCTCAAGAGCGGAAGCAATTTCTTCCGTCTTATGAGCATTACGTGTCGCTAGTAAAAGTGGTGGCAAGGTGGTCATGTTCTACCCCTAGCAATAATTTCGACATTTACATAGAAAAAATCCTCGGACAGAATCGCTTTAGATCATAATGAAAGCTTTCTTTAACTTACCGCTAGTCACTGCCATTTGCTCTCTCTCAATCGCTTCAGCTCATGCTGCAGAAGGCTGGGAGCCTGATCTAGAAGCTGCTAAAGCCCAGGCCAAAAGGGAAAATAAAACTCTTCTCATCAAATTCACTGGCTCAGATTGGTGCTCTCCATGCATCGCTATTGAAAAGGCTGTATTCTCTAAAAAAGAGTTCGTCGCTCAAGTGCAAGAAAAATTTGTGCTCTGCATCATCGACGTTCCAAAGGGCGACAAAGCATTAGCGGAAAAGAACAAGCCTCTCCTCAAGGAATATAAAGTCACTGGCTACCCAACCTGTCTCCTTCTTGATTCAGAAGGCAAAGAATTCAGCCGCTACAATCCTGGTGCTCATCCAACGGTTGATAAAATGGTGAAACACATGACGTATCAACTACGTCGTAAGGACATGTTCTAGGACTACCTTCCCCCTAGTTCAAAACAATTTTCCGTCGTGAAACTTCTACCGTGCATTTTCTTTGCGTGCCTAGCTCTTGGGCAAGCAAGAGAACTGAACCAAGCATTAACTCTAGCGGCTGGCAACAAAGTGGAACTCGTCAATGCTCTCGCTAAAGTGCCAGCTGAACAAAAGAAAGCTTTAGAGTTCTTAATTCGCTACATGCCTGAGCGTGATCTAAAATCACTCAAAGCTGATTTTCTGACTAAAAACCTTCATCTTGCCTTCCAAGCACGGAAACAATTCCCTTGGGGCAAAAAAATAAGCGACCACGTTTTCTTCAATGATGTGCTACCCTACGCCGTTCTCAACGAAAAGCGTGAAGCCTGGAGAGCTGACTTCAAAAAGCGTTTCACACCCATTGTAAAAGATAAAAAAACGATTGAGGAAGCGGTCAATGCCATCACTGCCGTCATTAGCAAAGAGGTAAAAGTCAAATATTCTACCAAACGTAAGAAGGCAGACCAATCGCCATCAGAGTCGATAGAACTAGGGCTAGCTAGCTGCACCGGCCTTTCGATCTTACTAGTCGACGCCTGCCGTGCAGTAGGCATCCCTGCGCGAGTTGCTGGCACACCCGCCTGGACTACTAAACACGGCAACCACAACTGGGTCGAAATTTTCACGCCGGCAGATGGCAAATGGCACTTCACTGAGTATTACGCCAACAAAAAAGGCTTTGATCACAGCTGGTTCGTCGCAGACGCTTCGCAAGCAAATGCAAAGAGCAAGTTCCACAGTATCTACGCAAGTTCTTGGAAAAGCACGCAACAACACTTCCCGCTCGTTTGGGATATGAGTATCACCTACGTGCCAGGTGTTAATGTCACCGAGACCTATGTCAAATTAGGTAAAGGCAAGGACCTCGCTAAATTACAATGCGAACTACGAGTCGATGTCTTCAATAAAAAGGGAGAACGTGCAGAATCTGATGTCACCATCGTTCAAGGCTCAGCGAGTATGGGCAATGGAAATTCACCAAAAGTAACCGATGACATGAACAAGTTCCTCACCATCCCCTTAAAGAAAGGACAACTTTACCACGCTATCTGGAAAGATCCTGATACAGGTGTGAAAAACCACGTGGAGTTTAAAACTCCAAACGATAAAACTTGGCATCAGCTTTCGCTGAAAAGCCAAGTCCCTAAAGCTAAGAAATAATACCATTTAGAGTTTCAAAAGAGACTTATGCGAAGCTATATTCTTTTAGAATCGAGGCTTGATAAAGGAGCGATGCGGGCATCGTGACTGAAGAAAAACACTGATTGTAGATGAATACAGCGAGTAACCTTCGCCCAATGCCTAGCCTAGTCTCTTCATCCTTTAAAAAAAAATCATTAGTCTCTTTTGTTTCTCTAAGTGGTATAACACTCCACTTCTCTTCCTTCTTAGCAAGTGGCTTCACTGCCTTATGCTTGAGTAACTATCGGCTTGTAGCTTTGTCAGTTGAGATAAGTCTTTCCCCGTCTGGCTGGATATCTTCCACCTGGTATGGCTCAACTCCACACATCACCTTTTACCCACTTTGCGACCCCCAGGCTTGTCTGCTCCAAAGTTCTCATGGCCCAATCCCAGCTTGTGACAAAGTTCGTGTGCGATGACATGCTAAACCTCGCTCAGCTCCGCTGACTATTTCACCCCAACGTTAAAAATTATCATTACGCTAAGATAACTGCTCAATTGGTATTATTAACGAAAAATTAATAAATCGTCCCCCTCTCCTTCATATTTACAGGAATTTTTGTAATTTTCTTCCCCACCTCGATTTTACCGTCAAAAAGGACATTCAACATGGTATCATTGTTATAAATATTGGGCTCTAAATGGTTCACCTTAATACCCGCCTGAGCCATTATATTATACGTCCCAGCTTCCGTGAATTTTTTAAACAAGTTCGCCCCCTAGAGCCATCTGAGTGAGCTACCAAAACTGGCTGGAATAGTAACCACATGGCCTATTCTAGTTGACACGGCGCCTCATGAGGCCGGAGTCGAAGACACTACTGAGTGCACTACTCACCACTCTCGTGAGCAGTCAAAAACATCGGCATTAATCCAGTAAGTAAATAGAGTCCGAATCTTTCCATAACGGTTGATAAAAAAATCAATTGTCGGTCGCCAAATATCGAATCAACTCACCTCTCAAACATATCATTTTCAAACAACCATTTATATATAAGACTATTTATTCATTGCATAATCATACAAGTCGTGCGATTCTAATGATTGCCTATTTTTAGGTGCCTCTATTGAACGACCTAATTATCCAATGAATACACGCTCTAACAAAATGCCTCAGAAAGGATTCTCTCTTATAGAAATCCTAGTGGTCATGGCAATGATCGCCGGATTAGCCTCCATCTCAGCCGTCATTATTTTAAAGCGGGCTAATTCCTCAAAGGGTATTGAAGCTAGGGTAATGATGTCACAGTTTGCTTTAATCGCAGAAATATGGGAAGAAGATTTTTACTCCTATCCACACGGAGATGCTCTCCCTAATTCACCAGAATTCGATGAAGTATATCTCTCTGATGATCAGCAGTTCATGGCTAATATGTTAGGAACCAATTCTGCAGTCAATCAGGATATGATCAACTACCTTGAATCTTTTGCTGTTGTAACCGATGGTGAAGGAGGCGGCATCACCCTAGCAAATGTTGGTGGCAACCCCAGCGGCGGCGGCACTAATGCAACTAGCAAAGTCCTTGTGGACCCATGGGGCAACCCATTTATAATAGGCTTCGATCACGACTTAAACGGTGATGTTGAAGCTCCTGCCCAAAAGCCAAATGATGCATTCCTTGGTGCATACACGGGAGAAATCTGGAGAAACTGTAGTGTGGTCATTATCAGTGCAGGAGAAAACGGACTCTTCGACAAAGACCATGATGTTGTCTACAAGTTTTAACTGACACTAAAGACGCTCAAATAAATCCTACAAATGTTGTCTGATCATTAACTCATCGGCAGCTTGCTCTTCGTAGTC
>CAXMOB010000213.1:0-5973 GCA_964194815.1 Vicinamibacteria bacterium
GGAATCTATGAGTGCGATGGAGCACCCTAATATTGTCAAAGTGCACGATTACGGTGAAGAGCAGGGCTATCCATATATCATTATGGATTATGTCGAAAGGGGGACGTTACACGAGGTGATGCAAGAATTTAAGTTCGACGAAAAAGGTGTGGCTAGTTTGGCTGTAATGATTTGTGACGGATTGATTTATACGCATGACTTAGGCTATGTGCATAGGGATATTAAGCCGGATAACATAATGATAGCAGAAGATTGGAGCCCTAAAATTATGGATTTTGGATTAGCTGTCGATTTGAACGACCCTGATTACGAGTATGTAGCTATTGGTAGTAAGGGCTATGCCGCTCCAGAAGTGCAGGAGGCTCCAGACACTGTCGATCAGCGAGTGGATGTCTATGCGATGGGGGCTGTGCTGTATACGATGCTTACTGGTGAGATTCCTGATGACAAAGAACCGGATTTTGACAAACTGAGTGGACATGACGCAAGATTCAAAGTGATGGTGAAAAATGCTATGAATCCTGATGTTGAAAAACGTACCGATTCAATAGCCGCTATTAAATCTAGATTGATGAACATGATGAAAAGCTGGAAACTAAGTGAGCAATAATGAGATGGTAGTCAATGAAGCAGAAATGATGGAGCTTTTTCCTGAGTTAACTTTTATAGGGAAGCTGGGAGAAGGTGGCGAGGCCATTGTATACCTAGTTAGAACAAGAGAGGATGAAGACCTTGCGTTAAAGGTATTATTGCATAATGATGCAGCATCAATCGCTCAATTTGTGAAGGAGGCACGTATCTTGGGTGAATTCGATCATCCCAATATTGTAAAAGTCTACCATACTGGTGTGCGAGGAAGGTATTACTTCACTGCCATGGAGTATTGTTCAGGTGGATCCTTGCACTATCGTATCGCGGAGAAGCGTTTTGATGATGTGCAAGCCGGTAGTCTAGTGATTAAAATTGCGCAAGGTTTACAATACGCTCATGATCAGAATGTATTACACAGGGATATTAAGCCTGAGAATATTATGATGACTGAGGAAGATGAACCAAAATTAGTTGATTTTGGTTTGGCCTTTTGTGCGGGTGAAGACGTTAGTGCATTAGAAGCGGTAGGTAGTGAGGGGTATGCTGCACCTGAACTATGGGATAATCCCGAGAAAGTTTCTCTTCAATCAGACCTCTATGCCTTGGGTGCCTTGCTCTATACAGTTCTCACTAGGATTTTACCCGATCCGCACGATGTAAACTTCAATTATCTATTTGATAGAAATAGGGCATACATTCACTTTATTGTGAAAGCGATGGCTAAGGATGCATCGCATAGGCATTCTAGTGCGACACAGTTTGCTAAAGAACTTCAAGTTATCGTGAACAGTTCCGGTCGCCCTAAATTAATTTGGTAGGGACTGTCTGATGTTGTTATAGTGTTTTGATATTTTACCCCCAATTGGTGAATTTAAGACATTTCCCCAATCCGTGTTATTTTTTATTTTGTGAAGGGGGGGGAGCGTTGTGACATCCGAGAGCATTGTGGCATCGATAAACTGGGGGGTGCGAGTTGTGGTGAGATAAGGCGTGTTATTTTTGCAGTATCCAACTACTGGGAGACTGCTATCTTTACATAGCATTGTGGACATTTGAATCCAACGAGCTCCGCAGTCTGGGCAATTAGCACCCATAGTTGATACTAATTCAAAACCTTGTGTGAAGCCTTGTTGCTGTATTGCTGGAAGTTGCTCAAAAAAGGCAGTTTGGGGGTCAGCTGCAATAAAATCTAGGGAGAGAGGTTCCGCTGTTTTGTTGGGGGTGAAGAGGAAAGTAGCTTCATCTGTTGGTTCGATTTTCCCTTCGAGTTGTGGGAGTAACCAGAATTTGACTGCATCTAGGCCATCTGGTGGTGACACACAAAAGCGGACATGAGTATCTTGCAAGCCGACTAATTGTTCAAGGATGGCAGCAACAATAGATTGGTAGCGAATATTTGCTTCAGATGCTCCTACTTCTTGAGCTATCGTTGGCTTGACGCCACCATCTATAGGCTCTTTGATGAAGAGCAGTAGTAGATGTTTTCTATTTGTGCTCGATGAGGACATCTTTGGTATAGCGAACCTTTGCTTGTGTGGCATACTTGTCGGCATTGTCTCGGTAGCCCATTGCACAGGCTACGACAGTTTTGTATCCGTCTACATTGAGGGTCTTGTCGTATTCTTGCGGGTTGATACCTTCCATTGGACAGGCGTCAACCTCAAGAGCTGCGGCAGTAGCCATCAGCTGGCCTAGGGCGATGTAGACTTGGTTTGTTGCCCAGGCATTCTTCTGATCTTCATTCATGTTTGAAATGAAGCCTTCCATAAGTTGCTGATATGGGCCGAGGTCTTCTCTGCTGCCGCCACGTGTAGCTACTGAAGCGTCTAGGAATTTTTCAATGTCTGAACCATTCATTCCATCGCGAGCACAGAGGACGACAAGATGCGAACAGTCTACAACTTGTCTTTGTCCCCATGAATGCGGGAGTAAAGCTTCCTTAATTTGAGGGTCAGTAATGACGAAAAAACGCCACGGCTGGAGGCCAAACGAAGAGGGTGTTAGGACGAGGCTGTCTTCGATAGAGTCCCAAAGATTTGCGGGAATTTTTGCAGTTGCATCGAATTGCTTGGTAGCGTAGCGCCATTGAAGTTGATCAAGGTAGTTCATAGGATATTTTCATTCTGTATCTAGAGAGATGGGAAGAGAAATTGAAGGGAGTTCTTTTAAGGTGAAAGAGAGCATAAGGCTGAACTCATCGATGATACGGTTGTTTCTGTGGTGAATTCCAACTGAAGCATCCCAGCTACCAAGGTCACGGTGAAGTGCGTATTGCTGGGTTTCTAGAGTGCCATCGTCGAGTTCCCACTTTTGGTAAAAGCTTAGCCCCCATTGCTCGTTGAAACGTGTGTAAGCTCTGATATCAACCTGGCTACTATCTTCTAATGTTGGGTGTGAATTGAGATAGCGATAGCCTACGGAAACCTCCGTGTTACGGCTAGGCATAAAGCTCATGGATGTGCTATATTCCGAGAAACCAGATCCATTTTGGGCTAATGGAAATTGGGTGTCGAGGTTCAGTTTGAACCATGGGAGAGGATGCCAAGCAAGTTGATTGTAAAGGTTTGAAAATTCCCTATCGAGTTCAGGGTCTTCAAGGAATACATCGATGTAGGAATCTAAAGTGAGCCATGCATGACTGCCCTCGTCGCGTCGCGTGAGTAGATTATTTCTCATGCCTAAGCGAATGATTGACCAGTCATTGAGGGAATCAATCGCAGAGAATCTACCAACTCTGATTGGGCGGCCTTCAGTGCTTGGGGTGAGTCTATCAATTTTACCAAAACTTGGGTCTAGTGCATCTGTAGCGAGGTAACTGAAATTTGCATAGGGTTGGAAGGTGTGTAATAAGCCATCTAGTCCCCACTTGCTTGAGCGAATAGCGTCATAGGTGCGAGCAAACTTAAGGGAGAAGTCGACACCCGCTTGCACATGAGTGCGGTCAAATCCGCTTGAACCGTTGCTGATACCCCAGTAGTTGGTGTAGCCAAAACCTGCATTGGGGACAATGCTTACACCTTCGCGTGGTTTAAGGGGGAGAGCAAATTCATGCCAAGTGTGAAAACGGTTATAGCCACGTTTATCTAAAAGTTGGTCAATTTCAGCGATACGTGGATCCCCTAGAGCTAGAGAGTTGCGCTCGCTTTCAAGTTCTGAGACTTTAAGGGATCCTATATGTTCTTTGAATTTTCCGATTTCAAAGGAACCCTCATAGAGGATGGGTGAGTCAAAAATAGGACCTTTAATAATATCTAAGAATATCTCAGGGCTACTTGTCGTTGTGTCATAGAAATCGTTGAGGCGGAGGCGTTGGGTGAGCCCTGCTAGGAAGCGTGGATGTTGATGAAGGAGTGAGATTTGGTTATCTGGATCCGGATCAATTTTGTAGAGTTTCGGCTGAAAGTCTTCACGGTAATACTGATCACTGGTCCAAGTGAGGTTACTATCGAGTCGAGTTATTCCCCAGTCGCCTTGCTTGAGTATTTGACGATGTTTAAATTCAATTTGATAGCGGTCCTCGTTGATGGGGTCACGCACAATACCGTTTCTAGAAAATTGTGGATCTAAGTCATTGGTGTAGTATAAACTTAAGCCGGTGAGATTAGGATTATGTTTTAAGCGAATGTCCTTTAACTGGGTACCTAAGCCAATACCTCGGCGTGTTCGAATGTCGACGAGGTATTGAGCTAAAAGCCAAGGTTTACCCTCATCATCATTGAGGAACGAACCATCCTCATTCTCGATCATCATACCGTAGCTATTGAGGAGGTAGGCGCCCCATGTAGTCTTTGCCCCAGGGATGAAATGATAGCCTAGCTCTGGGTCAAGTGGCTGAGATAGGTAAGGGAGCCAGAATACGGGGACACCTCCTGCGTAGAGTTTGAGGTTGTCGAAAGTGACACTGTCATCCGGGTAGACTCGAATTTCATCTGCCTTTATCCAGAAGTTTGGATGTTCTACATCATGAGTTGTGATCCTTGCATTTTTCCCGATGAAGAATGTCTCACCATGTTTGTCTTCGGCCATGGTGAATTGGCCAGACTCCAGAAAGATGGGGTCAACGCTGATACGGAGTCCTGAAGTAGTAAGCTTTTGTTGTTGGAAGTCGTAGACGGCTTTGTCACCGCGTTGGAAGAGCCCACTTTGATAAATTGAGACATTGCCATCAAGAGTGGCTAAGCCGGTGTTCATGTCAAAAATAGCATTACGAGAATGCATTTCTAGTCCTGTGTCGGAGCGTAGTTGAAAATCTCCTAAGTAGCGAAGTTGTTGGCTTGGGGAATGGAACTCCATGATGCCCTTGCTCTGCCGAATGTTAATTTCATTCGGAAGTTGTGGGATAGAGGGGATGCCAATACTAAGCTCACGATCTTTCTCAAGAACTTCTTGAGCGAAGAGTGAGCAGATAGTGCAACTGGCGATGGTGAAATATTTCCACATGAAGGTGTTTATTTGTGCCAGTTTCATACGACTTGTAAAGTGGCAAAAAGGAGATGTACTCGATGTCGGTAGCTCTAAAGTTTACAGTTTTAGGTGAGCAGGTGATAGAGTTTCTTGAATTTCGAGAGTTTGTAGTGTTTGGTGAACACTTGAAAATCATCATTTTTCATTTTTTGCAAAATGTCGAAATAGATTTTACGCATGCTTTCTGAGGCTTTTAAGGCCTTGCGGTCACTTGGGTGTAATGCTTCAATGGCTTTGATATAATAGCTTTCTGCACGTTCGGATTGAGCATGCATCATGGCGATGAAGCGATCATCGTAGACGCGATTATTCAGATCTAAGACGGAATAATCGAAGCTTTCCATATCCTCTAGAGGAAGATAAAGACGCTTACTTTTTTTGATGTCATAACCAACGTCCCGAATGATGTTGGTTAGTTGTAATGCGTGTCCAAGATTTTCAGCGTATTGTTGAGAACTTGGGTGACTGCAACCGAATATTTTAATGGAGACAAGACCGACACAGGAGGCAACGCGGTAGGTATATTGTTGCAGCTCAGCCCAAGTGGTGAACTGTTGGTCGTTAGAAATGTCGGAACGACAGCCTGCAATAATTTCGAGTAAATATTCTGTAGAGATGGAATACCTTTCAATCATCTCTATGATGGACTCAGATAGCGGATGGGTGTCATCTGGAGTGAGTGACTCAAGAATGGATACCCATTGATCTAGCATCAGGTGTCGATCAGCCTCTGGGTGGGTTGCTTCGTCTGCGATGTCATCGATCACTCGACAAAACGCATAAAAGGTGACCATGTCATCACGCCTTTGTTTTGGAAGACACACCAAGGCGATAGCCAAGTTTGACTTCGCTTTTTTTGTAATCTCTTCAGCGGTCGGCATGCAAGTGGAATTACTTGATGATTCCCCAGTGTGGATC
>CAXMOB010000214.1:0-1874 GCA_964194815.1 Vicinamibacteria bacterium
CCCAACACCCAGGAATTCTATCGACGTTGCTCTAGGCGATGGAGTCAATGACACCACGAACCGAGAGACCATCAGCCTCGCCGAAAAAGAGCGCACATCACACGAAAAAGCACTCAAGCAACTTCATTCTGAAAAGCTCAATTTACTAAACGGAATAATCAACCCAATAAAGCTTCCGAATAATACCATCACACGAGGTGAACACTTTTACCTGTATATCAACCAACCCATGTCATGGCATGAGGCCGATGCCTTCTGTAATGAATTTGGTGGACAATTAGCCAACTGTCCAACTCCTGCTGATGCAGAATTCCTCAGAAAAGCTGCAAAAGAAGATGCTCCATTCTGGCTTGGTGCTGGATCTGACCCAGGGAGGAATATGTCGACAGTCGACGGTCGTCAATTCACACTAAATATCGATAGAGTCAACCTCGGCAAGGCTGTCTTCTATCAAACATTCACACGGGCGGCCATGAAGCACCCTATTGAGAAAATGACCTTCTTTATGCAATGGAATGTTAAAGGTGATATCCCTTCTACAGTCAACGCACGTTTGAGCAGATTATTCCCTTCACTAGGACACCTCAATCCAAAATTCCCACCTCTAACCATCGGTAGTGGCAGTAGGTACTATTGCGTCATCTACCGTCCATTGACATTTGAAAAAGCACGTGAATTAGCGCGTTTTGCAGGTGGTCACCTTGCAGTCATATCCAACGAAGGCGAACAGCAAATGATTGCCAAACAGCTCAAGAACTCGCTGCCGGAAAACACCAAGCTATGGGTTGGACTTATAAAGCATAAAAACGGCAACTGGATCAATGATAGTATCGAAACTGATGTGAAGGCTCTATGGGTAGATGACCAAGGCAAAGATGAAGAATTCGCTGCACTAACCTACAACCAAGGTAGCCTTCAACATGTCGGTGCCGGTGTCGATAAAAGAGGGAAACTCAACGCGACTCTCATTGAATGGAGTCAGGACGAATACGAAGCCTACAGAAGCCTCTTCATTCTAGACAAAATGAACGATATCAACAGCCTCAGAGATCGAGTGCGCTATATTATATTCCTTGAAAAAGCATACCACGATTACAGACTGCAACTTTGCCCTAAACGCTTGGCATGGGCTATCCGCACATGGAAGAACGGCTCAGAACGCGATGATCGCCAACGATTCGACCAGTCATTAACAGGGAAAATTAAACAGCTGGAACAGGGAACCTCCATTACCAGCAGCTTCAAAGCCAGTTCACTGCCAAGCGGGCTAGAAAAAATGGTTGAAGCGTGTCTTGAAGCTCAAAGTGATCTAGAAAAGTCTCATCTCAAACAAAACAAGACGATTCGTGATGGCTACCTTTACGCACTAAAGCGACTACTAAAGGAAGAACCTCGTAAAGACAGCCCTCGCTCTAAAGAACTTCAAGCTGAAATACTCAAACATAAAAGCTCTCCATCTACCTTCATCAATATGATGAAGAATTAATAGCTTGCCACTTTTGCCTCTACAGAAACTCCAAGTGCTAAAAGAACTAACAAAACCTTTAGGGAGCCTCCGGCAACTAGCGGTGCTGACGCAGGAAAGAAAAGCAAGTTGAGCGAGGCGACTTTTTGGAGTGGGTATTACCCAATCCAAAAAGTGAACGAAGCTATACGCAGTTTTAATTTTCTGCCCGCAGGGTAAGTTTAAAGTAATTAGGTGTAACCTACAAAAATCATACATTAATACTCAGTACGGCAGCGTTGGGAGTTGTCGGAGGTTGCCTTTATTTATTGGTTCATGAGAATAAGAGCGACGTAAGGCACCAAGTTAAAACAGATCACCACAATCTTAAAATTGGCCAAGTAGGTAAAATAAGCCTTCTTCAAATCGA
>CAXMOB010000215.1:0-2333 GCA_964194815.1 Vicinamibacteria bacterium
ACCAACACACCAGCATGATAGTCGACCGATGTGATTGGCTTGATGTAACCACTCGGCGTGTGCTCAAATATTGTTTCGGTGGCAACCCCTTGCATCACCTTCACTCCACAGATCGAATCCGCATGGTCATGAATCGGGCTACGCTGCCCAGACTGCCAACAAAGACATAGCAGCTGCACCACATCGCTCTGAAATACCACATTACGACGATACCCCTGATCGCTGAAATGCGCGAAATTTTTCACATCATCCATCGTGATAGACATCTGACGCATTTGCTTACTAAGGTCGTCTATGCTTGGGCGCTCAGTCAATCTTGATAAGTAATCAATGAACGGTTGAAGTTTTGTTGAATATTGAGTTGCGAGTTCCATTGTGTGTACGGACAAAATGGTACTCTCTTAGCTTCTTAGCTTCAAGCCGATTCAGCTAGCAGCTAACTCCCCATTGTTCCATTTTGTTACCACTAAGTAACTACGATCTGCCATTCCGACCCCAAAACCACAATTCATTGCTATTTATTAAATTTTTTTTACTCACGTCTTGACATCATCCGATTTCATTTCTAGTTTCCCGCCCCGACCTGAACCAAAATTCAAACAGACTATTTATTATGCGAGGCGTATCAATCCACAAAGGCGAACCAGTAGACCGCGCACTCAAGCGCCTAAAATCAATGCTCGACAACGAAGGTATTCTCGAAGAGATGCGTCGCCGTCGTGCATTCGAAACACCAGTACAACGCCAAAAGCGTAAATCACGTGCCGCTGCCAAGCGTAAGCGTCAACGTTGGAAGTACGTTTCTCCTGAACAAGAAGCTGCAATGGCCGCAGCAAAAGCCGCTAAGACACAAGCGTAATTGACTTTTATTCAGGTCTAAACTATTTCCGAGGCACTCCCACCATAGAGTGCCTCTTTTTTTGCATCCATTTCCAATATACGTCCATACCATCATGAGCCCTTGGCAATATAAACTCGCTCGTAACCTGCTTTTCCAATGCGATGCAGAATACGCCCACCATCTCTCACTCGACCTCTTAAAGTTCGCTGAAAAGATCGGTATCCTTAAGCCACTATCTGGTAAAATGCCTGAGACAAAGTCGGTAGAGTGCATGGGGCTCACTTTCCCTAACCCAGTTGGATTAGCGGCGGGATTGGATAAAGAAGGTAGTGCTATCGACGCCCTTGGGCGACTCGGATTTGGCTCTGTCGAAATTGGCACGATCACACCAAAGCCACAAGCTGGTAACCCGCAGCCGCGCCTCTTCCGCATCATCGAGGAAGAAGCCATCATCAACCGTATGGGTTTCAACAACTGCGGCATCACCGAAGGCGTCGCCAATGTTAAATCAGCCAACAGCTTCGAAGGTATCGTCGGCTTCAACATCGGCAAAAATAAGGTCACACCAAACGAAAATGCAGTCGACGACTACCTCGCAGCTCTCCGCGGGTGCTGGGGCGTTGCTGACTACGTCACCGTCAACATTTCCTCACCAAACACACCTGGTTTACGCGACCTACAAGCTGCTGATGACACAGCACGTCTGCTCGAAGCTCTTAAAAAGGAGCAAATCAAATTGAGTGAAGACACTGGTCTCCAAATGCCAATTGCTCTCAAAGTTGCACCAGACATGGGCGAACAGCAAATCAAAGACCTTTCTAAGGTCTTCCTCGATGGCGGACTCGATGGACTCGTTGCCACCAACACCACTATCGATCGCAGCAAGATTGAAGGAAAGAAACACTGGAAGGAAGCTGGCGGACTCTCAGGAGCACCAGTCACCACCAAATCAACGGAGATCATCGCCCAATTCCACGCCCACCTCGGCAAGAATATCCCCATCATCGGAGTCGGCGGCATCATGAACGGCCAAGACGCATTAGATAAACTTGATGCTGGTGCTACCATCGTCCAGCTCTACACTGGCTTCATCTACAAGGGTCCACCTCTGATCAAAGAGATCATCGACGCCATTAACGCTCGCAACTAACTTTATCACCATCATGGAAGCACTGGACCCGAACGACTACCTCATCGGTCAAGACGGTATTGACTGGAAAGCCGTCCTCCTTCCTTGGGAGCCAATCCTCCCAAGCTCATTCACCATCTGGGTTGTCAACCGCTTCGGTGACCTCTTCCTAGAATGTGAAGACGGTAGCCTCATGCACTTCGACGTCCAACTCGGTACCGTCACCAAAAAGGCCGACAACAAAAAGCAATTTCTCGAACTGCTTGCAGAAGATAACAATGCTGAAGAATGGCTCTACATGACCCATGTCAACAAAGCTGTCGCCGCTGGCATCACTCTTCCAGAAGGCCATTGCTACACCTT
>CAXMOB010000216.1:0-4877 GCA_964194815.1 Vicinamibacteria bacterium
GCCGTGGAAAAGAACCACGCCAAGGATTGCAAGGAAGCGTAAGCCGTCGAGTGCTGGGATGTAACGGCCTTGGACGGGGTTACGCTTCAGTTTTTTGAGAAAGTTCACGAGCGTGAATCTTACCATTCGATGGCGGCTGCAGCCCATGTGAGGCCGGCACCAAATACGACGAGGACGATGTTATCACCGCGTTTAAATTTGCCTTGGCGATGTGCTTCATCTAGGGCAATAGCAACGGCAGCAGCAGAGGTGTTACCGTATTTGTCGAGGTTGACGAATACTTTTTCTTTCGGCACAGCCACACGTGCAGCAATTGCATCGATGATGCGAAGGTTGGCTTGGTGTGGGATGATTTGGGCTATGTCATCTGGGGTGAGTCCGGCATCAGTAATGACTTTTTCTGCAGCATTCCTCATTGCGTTGACTGCGAGTTTGAATACCTCACGTCCTGCCATATTGAGTGATGCTAGTTTGTCAGCGACATTATCGGGAGTGGTTGGGCATGCTGATCCACCACCGGGGATGTTGAGGATTCCTGTTTGAGCCCCGTCAGTGCCAATTTCCATTGAGAGGATTTTGCCTGTGTTTGCATTAGCTGGCTTCAAAATAGCGGCTCCTGCACCGTCACCAAAGAGGACACAGGTGTTACGATCTTCCCAATTAATGAAGGCTGAAAGTTTTTCGGCTCCGATGATGAGTGCTGTTGTAACGGTTCCAGATTCGATCATTTTACTCGCAATATTCATGGCGTAGAGAAAGCCTGAACATGCGGCTGAAACATCAAAGGCTATTGCCTTGGTCGCTCCAAGGTTATGCTGCACGTAACAGGCCGTGGCTGGAGTGATCGTGTCTGGAGAAATAGTAGCAACGATGATGAGGTCGATGTCAATGGCCTCGACGCCAGCTTGAGCCATTGCGTTTTTTGCAGCCTCTGTAGCAAGGTCTGAAGTGGCTTGGTTTTCTGCGGCGATATGGCGTGCTTTGATACCGGTGCGGGATGTGATCCACTCATCAGAGGTGTCCACCACTTTCGCAAGCTCCGCATTAGTCATAATTCTTTCAGGAAGGTAGCTGCCTGTTCCTGCAATGGTAACTCCCATGTTTGAATTGCTCATGCGGTTTTGATAGACGCTAGAAGCTTGATGGTCAAGCAAAGGCATCCGAAGTTACAATTCAATCGTAGGGAAGATACTAAGCTGAAGTAATTTTAGCTTTAGAATTGCAGTAACTCCATTGCTATGTAGAGGATGACCGGCATTGAGATGGCACTGATAAATGTAGTGCTGAGAACGATTTGCACAGCTATTCCAACTTGCCCTTGATAATGACGGGCTAGAATAATGGGGAACATAGCGGCTGGCAGGGAAGCTTGGACAGCAAGCACTTGTTTGAGTGGTGTCGAGATGGGGAGAAAGTAAGCGAAGGCGATGATGATGGCCGGAAACAGAAGAATGCGTAGTGCGGAGCCACCGAGGCAAACTGGGAGGTTGATGCGTTCTTTGCCCCAAAGGTCGTAAAGTGATGTGCCGATAAGTAGTAGGGCGATCGGGAGAGCACAGCTACCGAGCATCTTTAGGGTGGCGATGACTGGGATTGGGATGAATGGAGATGCTCCTGAAAACGTGATGATGAGACCAATGATGACGGCGATGATCGGGCCTTTGAGTAATACTTTGGCAGTGAGGGAATAGTTGCCGGAGAGGAGCATAAGTGAAAATGTCCAAAGGGCGATTTCTACTCCGATGTTATGGACAAAGAGCACGGCAATAGCTCCATCATTAGGGAAGAGCGAGTCGATGAGCGGGATCGCTAAGTAGCCGTAGTTTTGGAGTCCTGAAGAAACGGCAAAGGTTCTTTTGCCCGCTCCTTTTTTTAAGCCAATGAGAGGGGCTGCGATGAAAGCGATGGAGGTACAGATGACAATGATGACGAAGCCTACCGCGATGGCTGAAAAGACTTCCGATGGCTGGCTCATCTGCGGCGAGCCGATTATCTTTTCAAGGATGAGAGCTGGCATAAGGAGGTGCACGGCAATCTTCATCATGCCACCATCCGATTTCGATGTCAGTGTATCAGTCTTTCGTAGAATGCAGCCGATAGCTATAATGATATAGACTGGGGCTATCGAGAGGAAGACGAGCATTACTTGTTCCATGAAGCAGAGGCTTGGACTTTCTCGTTAAAGGATACAACAGCTTATGTTGTCATTTGGGGAGGGGAAGGGGGGAGTAGATTAAAATGGGATGTCGTCGCTCGAAAGATCTTCTTTAGAAGGTTCGAATGCTGGTGCGCCGTCGTCGAATGGTGTTGCAGCTTGACCGGGTGCTGCAGCTCCGCCTTGGATTTTCCAGCAGCTTAAGTTGACGTAATACTTGCCATTGTATTCATTACCTCGAACGTCGAAGTTTACGGTGACTTCCTGCCCGGTTGAATATTGGTCAAGGAGTGAGCATTTGTCTTTGACGACTTCAAATTTGATATCCTGTGGATATTTATCATCTGGTGTGGTAACGACGAATTCACGTTTGGTGAATCCACTGCCAAAGGTTTGGGTGTCGCTAATGAGTTTGATCGTGCCTTTAAGTTCGAACATGGTATACGCTATAATTGAGTTGGTGAGATGTAAAAGACCTCACAATAATGTGAGGTCTTGAATAGAAGAATATTTCTATAAAATACGGTTAGCGTGGCTTACTAAGGGTTGATGAGGTCGGTGACCCATGTTCCTTTCTCTAAGTCTTCTAATTCGTATGGAATATCAGAAACGGCAGGGATAAAATCTTGAATAGTCATTTCACGCCATAGAGCAGCTTCTCCGGCAGTCATATTACGAAAAATAATTTCGCTTCCGACGGAGTCGATGGTGTAAATGCCAGCCATGCTACCGTTACGACGATCAAGATTAGTCGATTTCACGGCATGCGTGTAAGTGAGTGTCCCGAGTGTTCTTAGACCATCACCTGCTTCATTAAGGATGAGGTTAGCACCCGAAGGGTTGAGGATTTCCCGAATTTCTAAAATTTCCGCAGTGGTGTATGGAGCTGCCGGGCCATTATGTAATAGAACTCTCAAGCGGTTGCCTAAGACTGCTCCGACCTCGCCACTGAGGACCTTGTTCAGTGCGTCAGTCAGGTTTTGTTCAGCGAGTGTCACAGCAGTGTGAGTAAATTCATAGGCACTAGTTCTCTCATAGATATAAACAATACCTGAAACATTGTTACTGAGCCCTTCGTAAGTGAAGCCATTATTTAATGGAGAAGCGTTAAATTCGGCTTGGTATTCAATTTGGTCTCCCAGTACAGGAGTGTCTAGGCTTTCCGATACTAAAGGATCGGAAGATAGCGATGAAGGGTCGACGATTTCACCAGAATCACATGATGGCAATAGTGTAGCAATTGCTGCACATGATGCGATGGTGGCAGTGTATTTTAAAATTTTCATGTCAAAAATAATTGGGCTAAATGTGTAAATTGATTAAAATGTGATATCTAGTGCTGAAATGTTCAGTTGGAATGCACCTGTGGATATATCAAACTGAGGGTCAGGTGGTATTGTCAGTAGCGGCAGACTAAATGAGCCTTCGATGGGCACGCCTGTGAGTTCATCTACTTCGACAGATGGAACCAGTGTTCTCCATATGTCAGTGAGTTCGTATCGTCCCGTGATGAACGGGTCATCAGCAACGAGGTCGGCATTGGTGGAGTCAATATCACTAAGGGTGATAGTTCTAAATTGTCTCACGACGAGTCCATGGATTGGGTGGACGACGCATAGCATGCCAAGTGAACTAACTGCTTTAGCCAATTCTATTTCGAAGTCCTCAATAGTAATAGTGCCTGCAAACGCATCGTCAAAGGCTGCGTTTATTGAGCCCGGGCCTTCACTGCTGTCGATCATGTCTTGCATGCGCTCTTCAAAGTCCGCGTCTTCAAAGTCGTGGTTGGTTGACTGCGTTATTCTTGCTTCAAGTTGAGTTGACGTCACTTGAGGTGTGTCATCTGTAGTGATCATGGTATATAAATAGCGAAAGGTTCGCTCTTCTGCATTGCCATATACTACGATAGGGTCTGGATCTGGTTGGTCGTCTTGGCGAACAACTCTAGATGTGTCGACGGTGAATTGGCCAAGAGGCATAGGTTCGGCAGCATCTGGAGTGAAGACAATTGTTTCGCCTCCATTGAGTGAGTATGGAAATCCAGGTATGTCTGCTGGATTATCTAGAATGGTTGTGAGGTCTAGTCCTCTACCGGTGATCCCGTCAATGCTATCAGAAAGTGATTCGGGAGCGGCAGAGTCACAAGAGATGAGTGCGGTTGCAGAAATGCAGGCTGCGACAGTTGTTAAAATGAGTAAGTGTTTCATGCGTATTTAAAATAAGAATTTGAGTTCTGAGGTATAGAGTCAATGGAATTGGCTGTTTTAAGTCAAGAATAATTTCGTTCCCCTTCTTTTTTGGGTGATTTTTGTTAGTGAATACGTGCCAAGTATTGATATACAGAGGGTTTAGATGTTCTGTTTAAGCGTAAAGTTGCACTCGATTAAGGTATTTAAGGACTTGTGATCAGGTTAGGGATGTGAAGTTTTTAAGGAGTTGCAGGCCCGCATTTTGTGATTTTTCTGGGTGGAACTGAGTGGCGATCATGCGACCACGAGTGACGGCCCCATGGAAGGTCTCTCCGTAGGTTGAGGTGCCAGCTAGGGCATCGGTATCGAGGCACTCTGGGAAAAACGAATGCACGTAGTAGAAATAGGGTTGGTCACCTAGTTCGTTCCACATTGGGTGGTCTGGGTTCTGCGGTGTGACTGCATTCCATCCCATGTGTGGGACTTTGAGTTCAGATTTCGTAAATCTCTTACAACGACCTTTGAGGATGCCG
>CAXMOB010000217.1:0-1609 GCA_964194815.1 Vicinamibacteria bacterium
AGTCTTACTCGCACGGCACGCCCCTGCGGGACGTGCCAAGCTTCATTGAGAACGATCATGCCTGAGGTGCCAGCACCACAGTAAGTTCACCACCTACACATCTCTAGGTTACACACAGACACAGTAAGTGCGAAGTCCCCCCCAGAACTTCGCACTCGATTGATGACTTGCAACTGGTGATCCCCCCCAGAATCACCGTATAAATTGTGCATGTCACACCTCATTGCTGAGATGGCGGGAACCTGCATGCTTCGCTGGTCTTTGTCCACTAAAATCTAGAGCTTCTACAGCGTTATACTTTCGCTCACATTACATTCTGTCCGACCACGTCCAAAGCACTCACCCGGGTATACTGCTACTAATGTATCATCAGTATACAACGTCACACAAACTTCGTAATTATTCACCTACAATCACCACTACCCATTCTATACCAACATAATACGACAAATAACAAAGACCTCATAAATAGTGACAGTGATGTCTATCGGTGGTAAAATGCTCCTATGGATTCTCTACTCGTCAAACAACTCGCCAATAGCTTCTTGAAAAGTGAAGATGCTGCACTGGCCAAATATCATCCTGACCTTGGATGGAAAGCAGCGAAGCACTTTGCTACACGTAAAGAAAAGTTCCCTCTGCCTATGATGGGACACGACGCAAAAATCTTCAATACTTACATGGGACTATGCAACCCCTTCTACCTTCATGATAATATCGATCTAGCGATCAACCTATCCGATTGCCCCACTTCAAGCTTAGCTCTCAATTGCTTCCTCATTCAAAACCAACCTTACAAGTGGATCGCTGAATACTTGAACATCCCTGAAGAATCCGTCATCGCCTATGAGAAGCTCTTCTTCAATGTCATCGACCGCCAAGGTGACAAACTCTATCTCGCCCAGATTGTTTATGACAAGGGCAGGATGGAAGAACTCATGCCTGGTTATTTCGAGAACACTTCACTTCGTAAGCTCGCACTTCGAGCTGCATACACCACCAAGGACAGAGATCTTACCTGTTACCTACTGGGCACAAGTAATGCTAAGGAAACCAAAGCCACCCTTGCCAAGTACCAGTCCCAAGATCTACTAGAGTCGCACATCACTGGTGCTGCCCTTTCAGCCACGAAGGCCGGGCTGATGAACCAGAACGTTGGTAGCATTGCCATGATGCGTGAACTCTCTGTCAGCTCGAAACGTAAACCACAAAAGCCGGCACAGCACTCTGACCATATTGCTGCATTTGTAGAAAAGCAATGGCTCGAAACTATAGAACCCCACAGTGGGGTAGGTGAATTTTCGGACACGCCTGCTTGAATGCTTGTGTAATTCTTAGCATAGCTCTACTCGTGTCCGCCTCTTGGAATTGGTATATCCAGTGCTCAAGCATCCTCCAGTTTGTCGACTTGCTTAACTTGCCCTCGTAATACCTCAGCAACTCTTTTGTCGCCGCTTTACTTGGTGCCACTTTCACATCTGCATCACCCCTTCGGAATGTGTGGTCGAGGAAATCAAACCGGCCGCTATTGAGCTTAGACTCAACCTTGTTGATCGTATAACGCGTATTCTCCTCCAGCCATTGCTCAACCCACTTCTGAACGTCTCCT
>CAXMOB010000218.1:0-2402 GCA_964194815.1 Vicinamibacteria bacterium
ACAAGGTGCGTGATACTGCATCCGTAATGCAGCGACAATTGACACAATCCCGCCAAGCTCAGAAGGCTCTAGAACTAGTGACGCAGCTTCAGCAGCGTTTTGTAGAGGGCTTGAAATCCGTTGGTAGAGCTTTAGAAATGCAGGCTGAGTTTGAGCCGATAGAATGGCTTCGTGATGGCGGAACTCACGGAGGAGGAGTGCGTTTTTCCGCTGGGGAAGGCGAGTTGTTTAACAGAGCATCAGTCAATGTGTCTCAAGTCCACTACGATGATGATCCGACCAAAAATCTTGGCTCAGCGACCGCGATTTCTACCATCATTCATCCGCAGAATCCACATGCACCGTCAGTGCATATTCACATTAGCTGGACTGAGATGAAGGATGGATCTGGCTACTGGCGAATGATGGCAGATCTTAACCCGTCGATTGAGGGGCCGTGGAAGGATGTCTACCAGAAATGCATCCAAGATGTAGCTGGTGAGCAGTATGAGGAAGGTGCAGCACAAGGAGATCGGTATTTCTATATACCCGCTCTCGAGAGGCACCGCGGAGTGACTCATTTTTATCTAGAGCAATACAGGACTGACGACCCAGTGGCTGATTTTGATTTCGCTCAGCAGTTTGGTGAGGCTGTGATTGATGGCTATGCGTCGATTCTTAAAGAGGCTTTGGCCTCTAAGCCAGAGGTTTCAGCTCAAGATAGGGTGGGGCAGCTGGCCTATCACACACTCTACTTGTTCCAGGTTCTGACCTTGGATAGGGGAACCACATCTGGTCTGTTAGTGCATGATCAAAATGATGTGGGAATTATGGGGTCGATTCCAGCGCGAGTGGACCGTGATCTCTTAGCTTCATGGTCAGAGCGTTGTCAGGAGCCGCAAGATGTACTGGTCGACTCTCTGGTGGCAGCACTCGATGAGACGACTCCTAGTGAGGTGACAGTCGATGTGAAGATGAAGTTGGCTCAAGCAGTGAGAAGTCACTATAAGGCCAATCCACAAGCTCTAAGGATGCAAGCAAGAGGTAATGTAATCCCTCCAACAGTTGATAATCATAAATAGCGGGGAGATGAGGGAATCTCGGTAAGAGAACGTTTAGCGATGCAGAAGCCCTTTAGCTTCTAATGACTCCATGACCTTCAGTGCGGCATAGGCGTCGTTGGCTGCGTAGAGTAATTGGCGTGAGCTGAGATCGGGACGTGCCCAGTTGCTAGTGGTCGTTGATTTGGACTTCTTGAAGCATTGCTTGAGGAGGACGCCGATCGCACCACGGACGCCGATCTGACCGCTGTAGCCCTGCTTGCGAAAGGTTTGATCGAGATCAAGAGTGTGGTTGAGAGCTATTCCCAGTCGGTGCCAGATTTGTCCGTGATCGTTTTTCAAGCCAAAGCCCACCTTGAGAATCTGCTTTGATTCGATGATGCCAGCAGCGGCTTTCTCACACTCATCGCGATGGAGCAGGAAGATGAAGGCTTTGTTCGTGAGGGAGAATTGCACGACATGTGGGCCGTCGCTTTTCTGTCCTTTTCGAAAGGTCGGTTTGGCTTCGGTGTCAAATCCGCAAACTCCTGCGGCAAGTATTTCGGCGACCGCGTTATGGCATTCAGCTTGGGTTTGCGGAACGTGGATTTGATCCAGAGATAGGCCGGGGAAGGCAGGTAAGAGAGCGGTCTCAACTTTTGTTGGAGCCATAAGCTTCTTCTTTTTCTTGGGCCTATCGGCTTGGTCTGACTCTGTGCTTGCTGCACTGGAGTTAGATGGAGGCGTGGCCGACTTGTGGGGCTTGGGCTTTGAAGGACGATGTTCGGATTTACTCATTGTGTTACTGCTGCGCGGTATTTTTTGTGAAAATTGTGCCGATCTGTCAACTGTTTGACGAGGTCTTAACGTGATGAGTCTCAAGTTTCAACAGTTTGTATGAGTAGTGGCAAGCTCCGGCAACACCCAACGCTGCCGTATTGAGTATTCATTTATGATTTTGTAGTCTACCGGCAACGCGAAACCTAACGCAGTCATTCCGCAATTTTAACCATTCAAATGGAAAAAGCGTGATTTTTTTTAGATTTGACCTTGAATGACCTCAATGAGTCGAAAGAAAAAAAAGGCTGAGCGTTGTGGAGAAGAGCCGCCAATAGCCAATGCATTTGGAGCTTTGGATGCACTCGGAGGCTTGCCTGTAGGGCCGGAAGGATCTCTGTCTGAGAGCAAGGTGGAACCCTCCAAGCGTGGGAATAAAAATACTAGCCGAGGTCGTGTCGACATCATCCGTCAGACCGCACACCGTGGCGGCAAAGGGGTCACGGTCGCCAAGAATTTTATAGGGATCGGACTGGCTGAAAAAAAGGAACTCGCTAAGAAGATCCAAAAAGCCTGTGGCGTCGGCGGCACCGTGAAAAATGGCTG
>CAXMOB010000219.1:0-8414 GCA_964194815.1 Vicinamibacteria bacterium
GACTAGCTTGTGCAGTGGCCTGTGCAGTAGCGAATGCCGTTGTGGGCGTTAGAACAGCGATGCAAACAAGCTTTTTTATATTATTTGATAGACTTGAGTGCTTCAGCGTAGCGTTCGCCTAGTTCGACGATGCTTTTGAAATCGAAGTGCCACTTATCCATTGTCTTAAGGTCCTTTGATGATGCAACAGCGGTGTGCTTTACTTGTTTCGCTAGTGTTGAGATGAATTTGTTGACCGCGGTCCCTTGTTTGACTTCCCCAGCAACGAAAGGGAGTTCTCTATTACCAGTGGCTTTACGAAAATCCTTAACTAAGGTCGCCAATTTTTTATCGTATTCGTTATCGTTCTGATTTGACTCACCTTGGTGCCAAAGGATAGCTTCTAATTTACCTCCTCCTTTTTCAGCTTGAGCCACTCGCTTCATCGCTTCTTTGAAGAACTTGCTGTCCTTTGTCCACTCATCAATTTTTGAGCCACCCTTGGCATTAACGATCAAGCCGATGGATTCTTTTGAATCTTTACTGAGAGCTTTAGCGAAACCATAGGCAATGCTAACCTTTTGCATATTGAGGCCCTTTCTGATCGTTGAGTATTGATTCAGTGGGTTGGCTGCGGCTTGCCACTTTCCCTCCGTGTTGAGTAGGAAGACATTTTTGATGGGCTCTTTGTCAGTCTTTCCAATCGGAGCACGACCAGCCATGTTCGATTGGCCGATGAGTAGGAAGAGACGTTTTGGTTCATCTGCAGCAGAAATGGTGCAAACAAGTGCGAGTAGTAGGATAAGTGGTTTCATAGAGATTAGCGGGTGATTGTTTCTTTGTTGTTGAGACTGCCGTCTGGGGCATGATGTGTAAAGCTTGCGGTGACTTTGTCGCCTGTGCGTTTGACTTGCACCTGAAAGAATCCACCGCAAATCTTGAGGTATTTATGATTCTTCTTCCTTTCTTTCATACTGTATCCTCGAGAGTGAATGTCACTGGCGGGGCCACAGGCAAACTCCTTGAGTGTGGTGATTGGGTCGAACGAGGCGTATTGCCAATGACGGTCTCCACAAATTGAAATGGCATCGTGTTGGGCGAGAAGGGCTCGCACTTTATCACCTTCGAATTTGTGACTGGCGTTGGCGTGGTTGTCATTCTTTCCTTTAGCTCTATCTGGACCAACAATGGGTGTCGGAGTTAGGATGAATTTAAAGGTAGCGTCAGATGCTGTAAGTGTGTTGCTGAGCCAAGTCAGTTGTTGCTTACCCCAGATCGAGCGTTCACTCGCTATGTCGAGGTTGTTAGGTGTGCGGAAGTCTCTACCCTCCATTAACCAGATTTGAACGTCCCTTCCCCACCTGAAAGTACGGTATGGAGTTTTCTCAGGGAATGGTGTTTGCTCACGGTAGATGGAGAGCCCTTTAGCGAAAGTTAGCTCACCGTAGGTTTGACCAGGCCAAGCATCATTCTTGAGCACGTCATGGTCATCTTTGAGGTAGTAACAAGAAACATTTTGGTGAAAGTTGCGGAGCTTTGGAAGTGCGTAGATTCGATTCCACTTATAGCGAGCGGTTGGCACGTCCTTAGCGTAGGGGAGAGGTTTATCGTAATAAATGACATCGCCTGTGTGGACGAGAAAGTCAGGGTTTTGCTTCAGCATCGAATCATAGATTTGGTGTCCATGATTGGTGTCACGTCGGTGGAAGCCTTGGCAGGTGATGACATTAAAGTTCACCTCAGTTGTGCTTGTTGCCAAGGGAGCAGTTTTAAACGATCCTTTCCGGATTGCAGTCGTTTTGGTTTGCCCAGGCTTACGCGAATGCACCTCAACAGCATAGGTGGTGTTGGGCTGTAGTTTTTTGAGGTTGAATTTCTTAGTAAAATCTTTGTCAGAATCGACACTCATCCATGGCGTTTCATTTTTTACAGGTCGTCCTACTTCTTGACCTGTGTAGTAAATGATTTTCACTTCTCCTGTTTGTCCAGGAGCTTGCCATGGAAGAGGATTGAGAGGCTCGTCTTTTTTTGGGAAGAAGTTAAATTTACCGACTTGATGTATCGCCTCAGCATTTGCCGTGGTGCGGGTCCAAACGGTAGCTGAATCAGATGAGACCTCTCCTACTTTAAACCCATTTGCTTGATGGGCTGCAAAAGTTGAGCCGAGTGAAAGTAGTAGGAGAGCCGAGGATTTGATCATGATAATTTTTATTGACTCCAGTTGAAGTAGTTCGCTGCGTTATTATAGCAAATGTCAGCTATCAGGTTAGATAAGAATGTCTTTTCATTTGGTATTTCTCCGCTGTCGACGCGTTCACCGATGTATTGGCAGAGCAAACGGCGGAAGTATTCATGACGAACATAGGAAGTGAACGATCTAGAATCGGTTAACATGCCGACGGATGTGCCGACGGCTCCTAGGTTAGTTAGGATATCGAGTTGTTCTTTAATGCCGCGGGCATGATCGAGATGCCACCAAGCTGGACCGTATTGAATAAGTCCAATAGCGTTGTCATTTTGAAAATTCTGTAGAGCACAGCAGATTGGTTCAGATTCTACTGGGTTGAGATTATAGACGATCGTTTTTCCTAGGATGCCAAGTTGCTCGAACGAGTTCAGAGTTTCAATGAGCTTAGGAGTTTGTGGCCAACTTCCCATGGTGTCGTATCCTGAGTCGCGGCCAGTGACAGCTGCTAGTGTGGTGTTCACATTGCGTTGTGGTCCAAGGTGGAGCTGCATGGTCCAACCTTTTTCGGTGTTCCACTTGGCTACATTTTTGAGGATGTCATAGCTAAATGCTTCTGTTTCTTTAGGATCCGGAGTGGCTCCCCCCATCGCTTGGATAAAGACATGGTTGAGTTCGCCTTCACTGAGTTTCTCTGCCGGAGTGTAGGGAAGTCCGTGATCTGAAAGCCGGCATCCGTGATCGTGAAAATATTGATGTCTATTTTTTAGAGCACCAACGAGGTCGACGTAGGTGTTGATCGCCAAGCCAGAAGATTTACTCAAGCTCGCGATCCAATCGCGGAAAGCAGTAGGAGTGGACCAGTTGATGGCGTTGTCAGGACGGAATGTCGGGTAGGCTTTGGTGTAGCCCTCGCTGCTATTGACAGATTTGTGCGTGTCTAGGCAAGCGGCTGGGTCGTCAGTGGTGCAGACAATTTGTACTTTGAATCGTTCGAGTAGTCCTCGTACCGATAGATCTTTATTATTCTGTAATTGGGCCGTGGCGTCTTGCCAGATAGCTTCAGCATTTTCTTGGTTGAGAAGGAGATCGATTCCGAAGACTCGTTTGAGTTCGAGGTGAGCCCATTGGTGGACTGGGTTACCAATAGCAAGTGGCATCACGCCAGCAAAGGCAAGGAACTTTTCTTTAGGAGAAGCATCACCAGTGATGAACTTTTCTGACACCCCGCAGGCTCTCATCAGACGCCACTTGTAGTGGTCGTGTTTGAGCCATAGTTCCCACAGGTCCTCAAAGCGATGATCACTGTCGATCTCGCCTTGTGGTAAGTGCGTGTGGAAGTCGATGATGGGTAAGTCTTTGGCTATGTCATGGTATAGCCATTGAGCGGTTGAACTCGTAAGGAAGACGTTGTCAGGAAGGTAACTCATGTTGTTGTATTTGTTGGGTGTTAGAGGTGATCTATTGATTATGCTTATTTCTTGTTAGATTGGCTAGGCCTAAGCTTGATGAGATGGCATCCATTTCATCAAGTTCCGCAGCACTGAAGAGTAGGCCTCCTGCAGCTTCTGAAATAGCGGCGGCATTAGCTTCGAGCTGGCCAGGTAAAATGGCACGCTCATTGCCATCTGTGAGGATGTTGTCGAGCACTGCCTTGAGGTTTTCCTGTTGGTTACGTCCACAAGCAAATGCGTTAGCAGCTAAGGCTTCAGGGTGGATGATTTGGAAAAAGAAAGAGGTGGTCGATTTTTCATCTGCTGATGGAGCAGCAAGTCCACGGTGTAGCGGCAGGGACCCGCCAATGTAGGCCGCAGTGAGTTCATTGATGAGTGAAAGGCCGTAGCCCTTGTGTGCTCCGAATGGTAGTAGCGCTGCAACAGCATTGGGATCGGTGGTGGCATTGCCATCAGCGTCTACTGCTGCGAGAGGGGGAAGTTCTTTACCTTCACGTTTGAGTTGTTGCACGCGACCCATGGCGACGGTCGAAGTCGCCCAATCGATACAAATAGGGAAACCAACAGCTTCAGTGGTGGGGAATCCCCAGCTGTGTGGGTTGGTGCCGAGTGTTGGAGTTTTACCAAGGAATGGCACAACTTCAGCGAGAGTAGAGGTGCAGTTAGTGTAAGCGATGTAACCACGCTTAGCGGCTTCAATCACATAACCACCACCCCAAAGGTAGTGAAATGCGTTGTCGACCGATACCATGCCAATGCCATATTTTTCAGCGAGTTCGATCGCTCGGTCAAAAGCTCGTTTAGCCACTGACTGACCGAGTTTTTTGTTAGCATCCCAAACTTCAGCAGCAGCAAAGCGATTTTCAAGGACTTCAATCTCTGCTCCAGGATTGCAACCGCCTTTGGCTGAGCCGAAGAGTTCGTCGAGGTGAAGTGCCTTGAGGGCGTTATGGGTTCTGTTGCCGTGCCAGGTCGCGGCTGCAGCCATTTCGGCAGCTTCAGCTGATTCGTCGGCCTTAAAACCACGTGCTTGGTAGGCGGCAGTGACGAGGGCGTTATGGGCGTCACGGTCGACGACGAACATGGTTTCTTTAGTTTGAGTGTTGGACATGCTGAATGATTTGTTGAGGTGATAGGGTGATGTTTACAGTGATAACGTCTGACTCGGGAGTCGGGACGTCTAGAGTAGCGAGCTGGCTATCGAGAAGACTCGACGGCATGAAGTGATCAGTTTTGGCAGATCTTTGCTTGAGGCGTTCTAGCAGAACCTCCTTTGATCCTTCTAGGTATACGAAGCGTAGGTCTCCGCCTTGACGCAGGATATTACGGTAGGATTTTTTCAGTGCTGAGCAAGCAATGACACATGGAGAGTCTGAGTCAGTAATGATCTTTGCGAGTTTCTGTAACCAAGGCTCACGGTCGTCATCATTGAGCGGGGTGCCCACAGCCATTTTGTCGATATTGGCTTGCGGGTGAAAGGCATCACCGTCGTAGAAGGAGATGTTCTTTGCCTTTGCTAGGTGTTCTCCGATTGTGGATTTACCACAACCTGAAACTCCCATGACGATATAGCTCGGTGATGTCATTATCTGTTTAGTATGTTAGGGCGTGCATAATGCCATTTTCTAGAATTGTGATGCTATTTGGTGCAGCCGCTGAGTCCATCGCAGCATTGGATTCTTCTGCTACAGGAACGAAGGTGTAGCCAGAGTCCTGATTGAGCTTTACGAAAGTCGATTGTGCCTTGTGGTAAGAAGTAGTCGAATCGTAAATGTCCTGCATGTGTCAACAATGACTTATGTAGTTAAGGCTTTCAATAGCGGCTCACGTATCGAAACCTTTTAAAATGCGACAGTTTGATGTGGTGGTGATAAAATGTAAAACCTAGTTGTTGGTGCTTGTTAAGTATTCGGAAACTTTTGAGGAAGTTGGTGGTTTGATCAAACATGAATATTACACAAACTATCTTAGCCGTCACACTTGCTGTGGTGTCGCAAGTATCGGCCGAGCGGCCGAATATCATCTTCCTGTTGTCTGATGATCAGCACTGGAATGAGACCTCAGTGCAAATGCATCCAAAGCATGCTGATTCGATGAACGCGAGTTACCAGACTCCTCATTTAGAAAAAATGGCAGCTAATGGGATGCGCTTTTCTTCAGCTTACGCACCAGCACCAGTGTGTTCACCAACTCGTGCAAGTATCCAAACTGGGATGAGTCCCGCTGCTTTGAAATGGGCAAAAGCTGGTCCACCAGTGAAAGCTTCAGGGAATTACAAGTTGTTACCACCTGAATCGCGTAAAAGTTTATCTGGGGAAGTGTGCTTTTCCAGTTTGTTACAAGAGGTTGGTTATGCAACTGCACATCTCGGCAAGTGGCACATCGGTGGTGGCGGTCCAGAGAAAAACGGTTACGACCTTAGTGATGGCGATATTGGGAATGAAGCTGCTGCGAAGTATAAAGACCCAAATCCCGTTGATATTGTGGGGATGACAGCAAGGGCAGCAAAGTTCATGGAAACCAATGTGATGGCGAATAAGCCGTTTTACCTTCAACTTTCCTACTTGGCATTACACAAGCCTGAGAATGCGAGTAAAAAGAACATTGCGAAGTATGCAAAACTTTTTCCAAGTGCAAAGGAACGTGTTGTGCAGCGCATGGCCTTGACTACGGATATGGATGAAGGTGTTGGAGTTTTACTAGCTCACTTAGACAGATTAGGAATCACAAAGAACACGCTGGTGATTTACATGTCTGACAATGGGGCTGGAGGGCGTAACAAGCCATTGATTAATGGCTTAAAGGGAAATATTTATGAGGGAGGGATACGTGCGATTTTCGTTGCACAGGGACCCGGGGTGCCGAAAGCGAGTTGGTGTCATGAGCGTGTGGTCGGGTATGATTTATTTCCAACTTTTTGTAAGTTAGCAGGAGTAAAAAAGGCCATTCCTAGTGTTGTTGAAGGCGGCGATATTTCACATTTGTTGGCGGGAAATCAAGGAGAGGTGAAAAGAAAGTTCAAGCATATTAGCTTTCATTTTCCACATTACCAAGGAGTGGCTCCGATGTCGGCGATCTATGATGGAGAATATAAGTACATTTGGGATTACGAAGCGAAGCAGGGCAAGTTATTTAATCTTGAGAAAGACATTGGTGAGAAAAAAGATCTAAGCTCTGCTGAACCAGCAAAAGCTATGGAACTCAAGAATGCACTGAAGTCACAACTCAAAGCGGTGGATGCAGATCTGCCCAAGGTGAACCCAAACTATGATGCAGCTATGCCTACCGATGCGATTAAACGTGGTGGAGGAAAAGGCAAAGGTGGCCGAGGAGGTCGAAGTGGTAAAAGCAAAGCTGAGAGAGGATAATCGCCTTATTGGTTTCCGTAGTTGACGGATGGAGTGTCGCAATTTATAAATCACGACACCATGAAGTCATCAACAGTAAGGCCGCACATTCTTTATATCGGTGAAAGGCGAGGTTTTTTCTCTAGGGAGATTCTCCGTGGTGTGCTCTCTATGCGGCCAGAAGGCTGCGATTGGGACTTTTGGTGCATGCCGATTAGTATTGAAGAAAAGGACCTTAAACAGTGTCTCAAAAATCGAAGTGTAGATGGCATCATTGCTCGTGGGCTGAGTGAAGAGATGTCGCGTTTTGTAGTTTCTCTAGGTATCCCTGCAGTGATTATTCGTGCTGCAGAAGACGAAAGTGCAGATTATGTGAATGGTCCACATGTCGATGATACAGCTATTGGGAGGTTAGCTGGCGTCGAATTTAATTATCTAAATTTGGGTTATTGGGGGTTTGTGCATTGGGATGGGGTGATGTGGTCTGAAGCCAGGAAAAAGTCATTCCATTCGTATGCAACTTCATTAGGAGTGAGTAATTCTACATTGGCCTTACCCAATAATGCACGTTTGAATTGGGAAAGTGTGAGTATTATTGCAGAATGGATTAAGTCTCTTCCTAAACCATGCGGCATCCTCGCCTGTAATGATGAAGCTGGATTAGATGTGTTACACGCGTGTCAGTTAATTGGGGTAAAGGTGCCTCAGGAAGTGGCGGTGATCGGAGTGGATAATGATCGTTTATTATGTGAGTCGACGACGCCATCTCTTACAAGTATCGATTTAAGAGCTGCTGATGTAGGGCGTGAGTCTGCGTTGCAGCTAGCACAACTTCTCAAAGGTAATGCTGATGGCCATGGTAGTCCAATGAATGTCGCCACGACAGTTGTGCGAAGTTCAAGCCATGATGTAGACCGCTACATGTTAACCTATCAGAAGGCCCTTGATTTCATCCATGCTAGAGCTCTGAAAAACATGAGTGTGGCAGATGTTGCACGTGCCTGTGGTATCTCTAGACGAGGTCTCGAACGAGCATTTGAAAAGTGTGCTAACTCTAGTCCTGCTGCAGTGATGCGTGAGAAGAGAATTGAGGCTATTTTAGGGCTATTGAAGGATCGTACGGCTAGTCTAGAGAGTATTTCTCAGCAAGCTGGATTCTCTGATGCCGCAGGCTTATCGAACTTCGTTAAACGCATGACAGGGAAGACGCCAGGAGCCTTTAGAGATGGGTTGTGATACCATTCTGAGAAACAAGCATAGAAGCTTGTCGTGACTATGCTTATGGTTGAACGATGTGGATGCTTTACTCTAACGCTTCAGTTGGTTGAGCGTGTAGTAGACATTTGGGTGCCACAGCGACTTGCCAGCTTTACTTTTAATTTTACTTAAGTTGAGGTGGTGGATGTGGCCCTGAGTGAGTTTATCTAACTGGATGTATAGTTCGCGGTC
>CAXMOB010000220.1:0-2068 GCA_964194815.1 Vicinamibacteria bacterium
ACAGTCCGTATTCACACGTTTTGTGTTGCTCCCTAACTTGGATGGGGTTGGTATTGAAGAACTAGTGACCGCTGAAGCTCAGCAGAATATTCCATTCTCTCTAGATGAAGTGAAGTGGGATTGGCAGGAAGTTATAGATGTCGACGGCGAAAAGGAAGTTGTTATTGCGGCGATTAAGTCAAAAGTGCTTAACGACATCCAAGATGCTGTAGAAGGTGCTGGAATGTTTACCACAGAGGTGGATCCATCTCCGATGGCACTCTATAACGCTTTCCGTTATAGTTACCCTGATGTTAACGAGCCTTGTATGCTCCTTGATATTGGAGCGAAGACCAGTAATGTGATTTATATTGATGGTAAGCGTGTGTTCTGTCGTAGCGTTGCTATCGGTGGTTCAACGGTGACTTCAGCCATTGCGAAGGAATATAATGTTTCTTTCACTGAAGCTGAAAATCAGAAGAAATCCAATGGAATGGTGGCACTAGATACTCGTCACACCTCAAAGTTAGACGAATTAACTGCTGCACTTGCGGCATGTATTCGAACTTCTTTGAACCGTATGCCTGCGGAAATAGCGAGAACAACGAATTATTACCGAAGCCAACAAGGTGGTTCCGCCCCTAAGCGAGTTTTTCTCTCTGGTGGTGGAGCGAATCTACCCAAGATGTCAAGTTTCTTGCAGGAGAAGCTTCGTCTACCTGTAGAGTTCTTTAATCCGCTTCGCACACTCACTGTTGCTAAGGGAGTAGATCTTGATGTATTGGCGCAAGAAGCTCATTTGATGGGGGAACTTGTCGGCTTGGCTGTGCGGCGTTCTGGACAGGCACACTTAAAGTTGGACCTTGTTCCTGACTCTGTTGCTAAAGAAAAAGATATTGATAAGAGAAAGTCCAAGCTTCTCATTGGAGCTAGTTGCTTTGCTGCGGGACTGTTCTTGTTCTGGTGTTTCGGCTTGGTGCAAAATAGTTCATTAAAAGCAGCGAAAAGACAGCTTGATGAAGACTACGCTAAGTATAAGCCAATTGCTGATAAAATGGACGCTAAGATCGCCCATGAACTGCAAGCCATCGAAGATGTTAAATCATTGGTGAAGTCTCAGGAGGATCGCACTCATTGGGTTTCAGTGATTGATGAACTAAAAGAAGTTTATTGTAAGAAGGGCTATTGGATCACAGAAGTGAAGCCTTTGGTGAACTACTCTCCCGAGACGCTGACTTCAGCGGTAACTGCACGTATTAACTTCGGTGCGAAAACTGACGAGCCGCTAGCGAAAGAAGCGGTAGGGGATATTGTTAACGCTGTCTATATTAGAGGAACCTGGTTGAAAGATAGTCACGGTATTGCTGAGACTACCAATAAATGGTTAGGTCCAGAACTTACTGAGGAAGAGATAATCGCTTTGGAGCGGAATAGGCCACTAGCTGCAGGTGAAGAAGCACCAGTAAAGCCAACTGCAAAGCATTTCTCAAGAATTCTACAATACAAGGGGAATACTCCTAAATCTGCTAAATCCAAAATAGAAAAAGCATCAATAGGAGGAGATGTGATGTTCAAGCTTAAGCCACAGTGGGATGAAGGCAAAATCGGTTCGGATTTTACCATTGTGCTTCCGTTGGCAAACCCAATAGAGGTTCCAAAACCTGTGAAAAGAAATCCTGCAAAAAAATAACCTTAATAATAGAATTTAACTTTTTAGTATATGAAAGAATGGATTGAAAATAACAAGTATGTTGCGTCGCTTATTGGCATCACCGCCGTGGTTACATTGATACTTGGTTTCTTAAATTACCTAAGCTTTAGCGCGAAAGGTGAATTGGAGATTGTTGTTACAAAGCGGTCCGGTGAAATCGAAGCGATGAAGACGCGTCTAGGTGAGCCTACCGAGCAAGCCTTGAAAGACTTGGCCGCCGATATTGATGAAGGCTTTAAAAGAACTGATGATCTTTATAGTGGGGTATCAAAGCCTGGTTTCCACAAGCTTGATGAAACACGTAGTGCGACAGATTTTACGGCCTTATTGAATAAGTATGTGATTAAGGTGCGTAAGTCCTTAGCCAAGGGCAAGGTG
>CAXMOB010000221.1:0-8330 GCA_964194815.1 Vicinamibacteria bacterium
TACAATCAGTGTTTTTCTTCAGTCACGATGCCCGCATCGCTCCTTTATCAAGCCTCGATTCTAAAAGAATATAGCTTCGCATAAGTCTCTTTTGAAACTCTAAATGGTATTAGGTGGGCATCGGGTAGATAAGGAAATCAGAAAAACTGAATCTTTAATTTACTTTTTCTCAGGGATTGAGTGGTAAATTTGGTTGAGTGTGAGAATAGCGTAGGCACTGACAAGTTCAGGCTGAGCTTCGAGCCAGCGAGAGTTTGGGTTTGTCCATGAGCCGTCTTCACGCTGTAGTTGGAGAAGGCGTGCAGCTAATTCTTTACGCCAGTTGATTTCTGTACCGTCTTTAAGCTTGAGTGTTTGGACGTTTGCCACAGTGAGTGCTTTCGCCATGGTGTGGTAATAGTAGTAGAGACCTTGTTTACCGAGTCCTGGATTTTCTTCGAGGGTGTAGTTGTCAGCGATCCACTTTTTGACAGCAATGATGCGCGGGTCGTCTGCATCAAGGTTGGCGTGAATCAGAGAGAGTAATCCAGCGTAGGACATAGAGCCATATCCACGGAGACTTTCACGGCCTTTTGCATCTTTGGTTGTGCCAGCTTTTGAGTTTCCGGGGAAGTAGACAAAGCTACCGTCGTTACCAGATTCTGCTAGCGGGTTGGTACTTTGTAGGTTTTGGCATGCTGAGATAAACTTGGCAGCAGCTTCCCAATCGAGGTCAGTTTTCGCTGCATTGTCACCATCTTTCACGAACAGGTCGGCAGTGCGAATCGCATGAAATGCTAGGTGGGAATTGGACATGTCCGAGTGCTGGTGAGAACCACCGTAGCCAACCCCTCCGTTCATGATGTTTGGCTTGCCATCTGGGCCTGGTTCCCAGTTGGTTTGAAGATTGATAAGGAAGTTACGGGCGTTGAGAATGATAGGCTTGTGCTCAGGTTGTCCTGATGCGGCAAATGCCATGATACTCAAGGATGTGTTGTAGTTGGCGAGGCCTTTGCCGTATATGCCGCCATCCTTGTGGACTTTGGTTTCAAGGTAGGTGTAGCCTTTCTTGATATACTCAGGTGTTTCTCCTTTTTCGCGGTTGGGGTCGCCCATCGCGGCATAGATAGCTAATGCTGAGAATGCAGGAAGTGTTTCGTCATACCAATGACCTTCAGGTTTTTGAACAGACTTGAGATATTTGTTACCTCTAGAGATGGCAAGTTTGAGCTCGTTACGCGTCGAAAGGAGATCGGCGTTTGGCAGCTTGGCGTCTTGGGTCGTTGCTGAAGTTGTGGGGCCAGCTTTTTCGACAGTTTTACATGAGGCCAATGAGATGGCCAAGACAGAGCATAGAGTGATAGGTGAAATGGCTTTTTTCATGGTTCTATTGTGCTTTAGGTTGGTGCTGCTTGAGCGTGATGGTGAGTTTAGTATCTGCGTCCGGAAGGCGTTTGGTATTAGAGAACCAGATGGTGTCGTCATCATTGCCTTTGTTTGAGAAGTTGGCGACTGCTCCACGGTCGATAAAAATGGCAATGATGTCACCAGTGAGATCTGCCTGGTATCTACCTTGTCGTAGGTAAGAACCACCGTATATATAGGGTTGGATTTCCGCGTGCTTCTGGGTGGTGTCGTTAAGAATGAGTTCGTTGATATGGTAGCTATGTTCTGTGCCGTCTTTTTTCCAGCTGATGAAGATGTTAAAACGCGCTGCCTTTTTGGTGTCGGCTGTTTCTTGATGGTATTTGTCGGTCATCATAAAATCCTCACCGAGAATTCGAAAGAGTTCCTTTGATTCTTCATAGCCAATTAACTTGAGTGCTATATTGAGGTGCAATGGACGAATTTTTGTGGTCAGCAAAGATTCATGGATTTTGCCATGTTGTGATACCAAGAGGTATTCAATGATATCTTGTGGATTACCTATCTCGGCAGCGAAGGTGATTTCCTTGGTTTTCTTGTTGAGTTTGATTCCACCAATTTTGAAGTTGTCCTTGTCGATCTGTTGGATGATTAGCTTCTGTTGCTCAGCTTCAACGGTATTTACTGGTGTTTCCTCGCTTGGCTCAAACGGCTCAGCTTCAACAAGAATGACTGTCGGCTCCTCCTTTTTTGTGGCGGCAGGAATCACAGGACTTGTTGTTTCGCTCGGCTGAGTTTCTTCAACTTGAACAATGACTGGCTTTTTTGTGCAAGAGCTTGCGAAGCAAAGGATTGATAAAGTAACTATTGTGCCTTGGAGAAAGGATATCATGAGATAAGTTTAATGAATTCTATACAGCTGTCAATGTTGAGACCCTAGATTAGTGCGACAAAGATGAGTTAACTCTATATAAATTAACGATACAGAACGGTATAACTTAGAAAAAAAATGAAAAAACTATTCGGGGAATGGAAAAATTGAAGTATGGATGGGCTGTGATTAGCGTCCATCAGTTAACAAAATCGTTTCGCTTGCCCGGTGGGAAGTCGACTACTGCTGTGGACGCATTGAGCTTTGAGGTGCAAGCTGGGCGTGTTTTTGCTGTTTTGGGGCCGAATGGTTCTGGTAAAACTACCTTGTTGCGAATGTTGGCAGGTTTGCTGAATCCAGATTCAGGTGAGCTTTCTGTGGCTGGGCTATCGCTGCCGAAAGGTGGGTCGAAGGTGCGGGCTAAGATGGGGTTTTTAACGGGTTCTGCTGCATTGCATAAGAAGCTGACGCCCTCTGAGACGCTGGATTTTTTCGCTGCATTGCATGGGCTAGGCCAAGAAGAATATCAACTGCGTCGAGTTGATTTGGTGGAGCGTTTAGGTTTAGGGGATTTAATGGGGAAATTAGTTGGAACGCTTTCGATGGGGCAGAAGCAACGTGTGATGATTGCTCGTGCGTTACTGGCCGATCCTGATGTAGTGGTGTTTGATGAGGCTACTTCTGGTCTGGATGTCATTGCTGCTCAAGAGATTATGAAAATTATTGCTGAGTGTAAGGCAATGGGTAAGACCGTGATTTTTGCGACGCACATTATGGGGGAAGTTTCCTTGGTGGCTGATGATGTGATGGTTTTAAATAAGGGAAAGAAGTGTTTTGATGGCACCTTGCAGGAACTGGTGGATGCCAAAGGGGAACGAAGCTTAGAGGAAGAATTTATTCGATTATTGAAGGAGGTACCAGCATGAAGCAGGTGGCGATAGCGGTGCTAAAGAAAGAGGTGTGGGAGGTGTTGCGGGATAAGCGCACACTATTCTTAGCGATTTTGTTACCTTTATTCTTTTACCCCGCGATGGTGGGAGTTTCTCTCCATGTGAGTCGTGAAAATGCAGCGACTATGGTGGAACTCAAGCCTGTGGTGTTGGCTGTCGGAGTGCCCGAGGCATTTCTACAATCGAGAGCAGTGTCTTGGAAGGTGGCGAAAGTGGCCGTGGATCCCGCTGGTGCATTGCCTGACGGGGTGACGGCTCTAGTGGTGATCGAGGATGGGGTATGTAAAATTAAGCATTCGAATGGTCCAAGTGGCCTGAGAGCTAGGGCTGCACTTATGCACATCGCCAAGGATTACCAACACCAATATGCAGCCTTGAAGCTCAAAGATGTTGGGTTGAGCTATAGTCAGATTGAGCCTTATGCTGTCGAGGTGGAGAGTGATTTAGGGATTCCATCTGAATTGTCTGGTCAGCTTGGTGGGGCGGGAGCGTATTTTATGATATTCCTCGCATTCACCGGCTGCATGTCGGTGGCTGTCGATGCTGGTGCGGGCGAGCGTGAACGTGGAACATTGGAGGCGATGATGGCGACACCAGCTTCATTGTTCGGTATGGCCTTAGGCAAAATACTTTTTGTGATAGCGATGGGGGCATTGTCTGTGCTTTCGACGCTTATAGGTATGGCGAGTGTGCTGTGGTTCAAAGAAGAAGCGAGGGATCTTTTATCGGAAGTGCTAAATATTTCAGCGGTGGCTCAGATGGTGGTGTTGATGCTTGGGGTGGTGCTGGTATTTGCTTCGGTGCTTTATGGAGTAGCATTATTGGCGAAAAGTTCACGTGAGGCACACCTCAAGGCATCGATGCTCATGATGCTAGTGGCGGTATTGCTAGTGGTGTCTGGTGCTGAGTATGTAGCGCATAGCAACTGGGTGCCATTTGTGCCCTTAATGAACTCGGCTGTGGGTCTGGCGAAGGTCTTTTCGGGGGAGTTGAGCTGGCTTGAGACAAGTTTTAATTTTTTCTATCTGTGTTTCTGTAGCGCGACTGTCCTAGCGTGTTTATCCCTTGTTCTTAAAAGGAATCCTGAGAGGTTTTACTTGTCGAATTGAGTCAGCTTCAAACGTCTATTTCATGTGCTTTGCAAAAAACATCTTGTCGGTTTTCGCACGAATGATAGTGTATTGACACCGAAAGGGAGTAAGAAGGCGATCCTGCTGTTATAGTTCTTGTAAGGTTAGGGGGTTTCCTTCAGGACGATTTGCAGGGTCGTCTTCTTACTTCCTTTCGGTTTTTTTATGTTCCTGCTAGTTGGTTGAACGAAACTCTGTTCTTGCTTCGTTAATTTGATAACGTCAGTTTTAAGTTCTCATGTTACGTCCAATTTTAGCCATAACCAAATTTTTATGCGTCCTCGTTTCAGCGGGGTCAGTTCTTGTTGCCAATGCTCAGGAACGTCCATATTTCAACGACAAGAATGTTCCAGACACGATGGAAGACCTCTTGGCAATCCAAGCATCTTTACATAAGAACTTGGAACGAGTGCGTCGTTCGACTGTCAGTATCACCGACGGCAAAGGGTTTGGTAGTGGTGTGATTATTAGCAAAGATGGTCTGGTCATGACTGCTGCTCACGTTACAGGTGCCGTGAATAAGGAATTCACTGTGATCATGGAAGACGGCAAGAAATTGAAGGCCCGTTCACTGGGTCTGGATTCAGCATCAGACTCTGCTTTGTTGCAGATCACCGAAAAGGGAGTGTATGACTTTGTTGAAGTTGATCGTAATAAGAAGGACAAGATCACCACACGACTTGGTGACTGGGCGTTTTCTGTAGCTCACCCTGGTGGTTACGATAAGGTTAGGGGTTCTGTGGTTCGTATAGCGAGAGTGGTTCGCATGGCTGAATCGCCACCAACTTTCCAGACTGATGGCACATTGATCGGAGGCGACTCAGGTGGGCCACTTTTCAACATCAACGGTGTATTGATCGGTATTCACAGTCGTGTGGGAGCTGTGCTCGACCAGAATAACTCGGTTGCGACTTATGATTTTTTCTCAAAAAGAAGTGAAGAGGATAAAGAGACGAAGTTTGAGCGTATGCTCAAAGGTGAATTCATGGGGACTGGTCCATTTGCGAAACCTCCAGTGGCCGGCAAGGGATTCATGGGGTTTGCGGTAAATGAAGAAAGTGGAACTCTCAAGGTTAGCGATGTGGATGAAACAAGCCCTGCTGGTGCCGCTGGTGTGAAAGTCGGTGATGTGTTGGTTTCCCTAGATGGCAAAGCGATGAAACTTAAAGCAGATATCACGGCCTTCATGAAAACCAAAACAACAGGCGGTAAAGTTGTCATTATTGTGCTACGTGATGGCAAGGAAGTGAAGTATCCAATTTTCCTAGCTGAGAGATAATCCAAATATAATTTTAGTGATGAAGACAAATCAAATTTTTCTACTCCTCGGAGTTTCCCTAGCTACTGCGACTGTCGCTCAAGCGCAGTCTAGTTTAGAATCAGAAAGGCGCACCAATGGTAAGGACACTTTAAAGGTGTTTGCCCTTCATAGAGCAGTGTTCCAGAAGAGCTCGGCAGTGATCTATCGTGGCTACAAGCGCACGATGTATGGTGTCATTATGTCTGAGGATGGTTACATCCTTACCAAGGCTAGTGAGCTCAAGCCACAGGTTCCGGCATCAGCCACACCAAAGCCACTTGCACCTCTCTCTATTCGTATTGGCGATAATGTTCTCTATAAGGACGTGAAGGTTGTCGCGATTGATGCCAGCTGGGATATTGCTCTTCTCAAGATCGATGCAAAAGGGCTGACGCCTGTGAAGTTTGCTGCGGACTCTAAGATCCAACACGGATCATGGGCGATTGCCAATGGTGCGACATCTCGTGCCAATCGTCGCGCTCGTGTCGGTGTGATTAGTGCTGAAACTCGTAAAATCGACGGTAAAGCATCAGTTGTGATGGGGGTTAGCCTTGAGGACAAGGACAAGAAAGTTTGGGTGCGTCAAATCAGTCCTAAATCTGGAGCTGCAGACTCTGACCTTAAGGTTGGTGATGCCATTCTCAAAGCTGATGGTAAAGATGTAAAAAACCGCAAGGAGATTGTAGATCTTCTCGGAGATAAGCAGCCAGGTGAAACCTTGACGATTACTTATTTACGTGACGGTAAGGAAGGTGAGACGGCTATTAAGTTAATGGGACGTCCTACGGCTGACCGTCCGCAACGTATGGGCAAGAACGATAAAATGAGTGGACGCTTCTCACGTCGCCGTGACAGTTTCGACCGTGTTCTTCAAGTTGACATTCCAATGTCAGAAACCACATGTGGTGGGCCGCTGTTGAACCTTAAGGGTGAGTGTTTAGGTATGGTGATCGCACGTGCGAACCGAGCTGAGACATTTGCTGTTCCTCTCGAGGAATTGAAAGCGGTATACACTGAGCTGAAAAAGTCAGCGAAGTAGTATCTACTATTGTCAATCCATGAGCCTTTGCTATCAGTAAAGGCATGGAGTATAGTGATAAGCGGTTGAAGCCGACGTTTCTTCTGTGTTTTTTCTTGGGAATCTTCGGAGCCCATCGCTTTTACGTCGGCAAATACCGCACAGGTCTTTTGTCACTGTTCACACTGGGTGGGTTAGGAGTATGGCAAGCAGTGGATTCTATTTACATCCTCGCAGGTGAGTTTAAAGATGCTCAGGGGCGCTTGGTGAAAGGTGCTGCACAGCATCCTCAGTAATTATACCACTTAGACATTAGTGTCAAAATGGTATTACTGAGAAATTGGCAGATTTTGTAGGGTGGTGATGTCGTGATTTATAAGGTCGTGACGAAAAAGACAAAGAAATGGCATGCTAATCCCTTGCATCTCCGATCTTTCTTCTTTACCTACAAAGACGTTATGCCAGTCGCAACACCACAACAATATGCAGAAATGCTCGATGCAGCCCAAAAAGGTGGGTATGCTTTTCCAGCCGTAAATATCACCTCACTTGCCACCATCAACGGAGCCCTCAAGGCATTCGCTGAAGCTGGTTCTGATGGTATCATTCAAGTTTCTACAGGCGGCGGTAAGTTCGCTTCTGGTTTAGCTGTAGGTGACGAGGCATACGGTGCTATCGTCCTTGCTGAAGCTACTCACCTTCTCGCTGAAAAGTATGATATCTTTGTAGCACTTCACACTGACCACTGTCACCCTGAGAAGGTTGACGGTTTCCTTCGTCCACTTCTCGACGCTTCACGTAAGCGCATCGCAGAAGGCAAAGGGCCACTTTTCCAATCACACATGTTCGACGGATCAGTTATTGATCTCGACAGCAACATGAAGATTTCAGCTGAGCTCCTTAAGGAGTGTGCTGAGCTCAACATCATTCTTGAAGTTGAAGCTGGTTGCGTAGGTGGTGAAGAAGACGGTCACGACACATCTGACCTTCCTGCTGAGAAGCTTTACACAACTACTGAAGACATGATTCAGGTGTATGAGACACTCGCACCGCTCGGTCGTTTCATGTTCGCTGCTACTTTCGGCAACGTGCACGGTGCATACAAGCCAGGTTCTGTGAAGCTTAAGCCAACTATCCTTCGTGACGGCCAAGCCGCAGTTACTGAGAAGCACGGTGCAGTTGCTCAAATGGACTTCGTATTCCACGGCGGTTCAGGTTCTGAGCTTTCAGATATCCGCGAAACTCTCACTTACGGAGTAGTGAAGATGAACATCGACACTGACACTCAGTATGCGTTCACACGTCCAATCGTTACTCACATCTGTGAGAACATTGAGGCAGTGCTTAAGATCGACGGTGAAGTTGGTGTTAAGGGCAAGTATGACCCACGTTCATACATCAAGAAGGGTGAGCAGGGCGTATGTGATCGTCTTAAGGAAGCTTGTGACGATCTCCTTTCCACAGGAAAGACGATTTTCAAGAAGTAATTCTTCTGCCTAAGAAAACTTTACTAAAGCCTCTTCGCAATTTGCGGAGGGGCTTTTTTATTTGTGAATAAAAATTGGTGTGTGGTATTATACCAACTCAGAAAACTTTCTGGTAAATTTATTTTGATGTAGGTTAGATGATTTGGCTTCGCATGCTGTAGATGACGTTTCGGCATATTTACTCCAAATTCAGCGTTAATCATCGGTTGAGGAGCAAGCTCCACGCCCTC
>CAXMOB010000222.1:0-11742 GCA_964194815.1 Vicinamibacteria bacterium
TTGCTTCAATTAAGGCAAGTGAAGGTATTCCTTACCGTTACCCTTTGACTATTAGAATGGTGTCGTAGCGATGAGAATTGCAGTTGTAGGAGCTGGGGCCATTGGTTCCTACTATGGAGCTCGCCTTGCACAGGCGGGGCATGAGGTGCACTTTCTGCTGCGCTCTGACTACGAGCATGTTCGAACTAGTGGCTTGGAAGTGAAGAGTGTGCATGGCGATTTTGGTTTGCCAAAGGTTCATGCCCACCAATCTTCACATTCTATTGGAAGCGCTGACTTGGTCATCGTCGCTTGGAAAGCCACTTCAAATCACCTCTACGAGGAGGTGATCACTCCTTTGGTGGGAAAGAATACTCAAATCCTTACATTGCAAAACGGTCTTGGCAATGTGGAGGCTCTGTCTGCATTATTTGGCAGTGATCGAGTGCTGGGTGGGCTGTGCTTTGTGTGTATCAATCGCGTTTCTCCTGGAGTGATCGATCATTCTGCCTCTGGCTTGATTCGCTTGGCGAGAGCAGATGGCCCAGTGGATGACTATCTAGAATCTTTGGTTATTGAGCTCAAGAAGGCGAATGTGCGGTGTGAGGCGGTTGATTGTCTGGAGGCGGCCTTGTGGTTAAAGCTTGTGTGGAACTTTCCCTTCAATGGCTTAGCTATTGCAGAAGGCGGCGTGGACACGCAAATTCTTTTGGGGGAGCTTAATTTGGAATCAAAGGTGAGGGCTCTGATGTTGGAAGTTATTTCTGTAGCGGCCGCGCTAGGACATAGCATTGATAAATCGGTGGTTGATCAGCAAATTGAGATAACGCGTCCCATGGGGGCTTATAGGCCTTCAAGTATGATTGACTTTGTTGATGGCCGGCCTGTTGAAGTCGATGCCATTTGGAGGAAGCCATTGGCTGTGGCTCAGCATTTGGGCTTGGATGTTCCTGAAATGGAGGAGTTGTGTGGCCGGGTGGTCGACAAGGTGGACCCTATAGTAGTGCTATAATTGAGGCTAATATTTCTAAGAAAGTGGGTATTTCACGTTTTTGATTTGGTGACTTTTTATAAAAATTGGAGCTTGTGATTTTTGTCGCCGTAACCCGTTTGTTTTCAGTCTGTTGAAATGTCTAAAAAAGAGCCTTTTGTGCAGCGAAAATACTTGCGTTGAGAGGGGTATTTCATAGTCTCTTCCTAATCATGTCAGACGAAGCTATGGAAGAAGAAATTGTGAACACTAATGTCTCTGGCGACCAGGAATATGGTGCCGCCCAGATTGATAAATTAGAGGGCTTGGAGGCCGTTCGAAAACGCCCGGGGATGTATATTGGTGATCCGGATATTCGTGGTCTTCACCACTGTGTATTTGAGGTTCTAGATAACTCTATTGATGAGCATCTAGCTGGTTACTGTGACCTTATCAACATTGGCATCCACGTGGATGGCTCGATTTCCATCACCGACGATGGTCGTGGTATTCCGGTGGACGTCCACCCGAAGTTTGGTATTCCGGCTGTTGAACTCGTTTTGACTAGCCTCCACGCTGGTGGTAAGTTCGGTCAAGGTGCTTACAAGTACTCTGGTGGACTTCACGGTGTTGGAGCAAAATGTGTGAATGCCCTTTCTGATTGGTTTAAGGCGGAGATTACACGTGAAGGTAAGGTGCACCTCATTACTTTCGAACGTGGTAAGACTGTCAATGAGTTGAAAGTGATTGGAGATGCTCCTAATGACAAAACGGGCACGAAGGTGACTTTTTATCCAGACGCCACCATCTTTACAGACACTATCCTTTTCGAATTTGATCGTCTCGCCTCACGGATGCGCGAACTTGCATTCCTTAACCCAGGCTTAACGATCGTGCTCGAAGACGAACGACCAGAGAGCCTTAAGAAAGAAAAGTTCTTCTACGCAAAAGGAATTGAAGAATTTGTTGCACAGTTGGGAACCAATAAAACTCTCGTGCATGCTGAGCCTGTAGTGATCAGAGGTAAACGTGATATCGAAATCGATTACGACGGCAAAATCACTAAGGACGACGTCTTCGCGGATGTGGTTTTCCAGTATAACGATTCGTATCAAGATAACATCCTTTGTTATGCGAACTCTATTCCGAACGCGGATGGTGGTGCTCACTTGACTGGTTTCCGTGGAGCGTTAACACGTTCCATCAACCAATACGCGAAGGCTAATAAAATCTTAAAAGATAAGGATCCATCACTTTCAGGCGACGATGTGCGTGAAGGAATTGTTTGCGTAATTTCTGTTAAGATGCCGAATCCTAGATTCTCATCACAGACTAAGGACAAGTTGGTTAACGCCGAGATTGAAGGCGTTGTTAGCTCGATCGTTTACGAAGGTCTACAGGAATACTTCGAGGAGAATCCTAGCCTAGCAAAGACCATTATTGATAAGGCTGTTAACGCAGCTCATGCACGTGAAGCGGCACGTAAGGCACGTGAAACGGTGCGTAAGTCAGTGATGTCAGGCGGTGGACTTCCCGGTAAGTTGGCCGATTGCTCTGAGCGAGATCCAGCAAAATCTGAAATCTATATTGTGGAGGGTGACTCCGCAGGTGGTTCGGCTAAATCAGGCCGAAATCGTATCAACCAAGCGATCCTGCCCCTTCGTGGTAAGGTGATCAACGTTGAGAAAGCACGTCTCCATAGAGCACTTCAAAATAAGGAAATCCAAGCAATGATCACTGCAATTGGTGCAGGTATCGGTGAGGGTGACCAAGAGGGTTCATTCAATCTCGAAAAGGTGCGCTACCACAAGGTGGTGATCATGACGGATGCGGATGTGGATGGGTCGCACATTAGAACCCTTCTGTTGACCTTCTTCTGTCGCCACATGCCAGACCTTGTGAAGGCTGGATACCTCTATATCGCTCAACCGCCACTTTATAAAGTGACGCGTAAGAAGCGTGAGGAATACATCGCAGATGATGATGCTCTTAACGAAATTCTTATTCAGTTAGGTTCCGAGGACGTGGTCCTAAAAGAACATGGTTCAGATAAAGAAGTGGACTCTGAAATGTTAAGAAGCGTTCTAGATACCTTAGCTCAATTGACGAAATTCACTTCAGCCCTCGAAGGTCATGGTGGTAACTTCCGTGACCTGTTAGCTCACGGCAAAGACGGCAAACTCCCTGAGTTTATGGTTCGTGTTAGAACTGGTAACGATGAAGAGCTTCACTATATTCACACGGAAGCTGACTTGCTAGCATTCGCTGCTGAAAATCGCGATCTTCGTCTGTTCGATGAGGAGTTGACTGACCTTGAGATTGCTGACTTCCGTGAGAAACTTAATGGAATGCAACGTCGTGCTGTGAAGCGTGAGCTTCATGAATCTACTGCAATCACGAAGGTTCTTTCTCGCCTCAATGAGTTTGGTTTAAAGACGGATCCATTCTTCTCTGACGATGAACCGCTTTACCAACTAGTCGAAGGCAATGAAGGAATGGCAGATGCTCTTCCTGTATTCAACTTGTTCGAAATTCTCGATAGGGTGTTAGAGATTGGTCGTCGTGGAATGCGTATCCAACGATTCAAGGGTCTTGGTGAGATGAATGCGAAAGAACTTTTTGCAACAACTATGGATCCGGAGAAACGCCAGTTCCTTCAAGTTCGACTGGATGAAGACAATGCGATCGAAGCTGATCGAATCTTCGACATCTTGATGGGCGATATCGTTGAACCGCGTAGGCGATTCATCGAAGACAATGCACTCAATGTAAGAAACCTCGACGTATAATCATTGCTACAAAATCACTTTAACAATTTAATAGAATGTCTGAAAACATTAAACCAATCAACGTAGCTGAGGAAATGTCTAACTCCTTTTTGGAGTATTCGATGTCAGTTATTATCTCACGAGCTCTTCCGGATGCTCGTGACGGCCTCAAGCCATCTCAGCGTAGAATCCTCTATGCCATGCTCAACGATCTATCGCTTTCACCAAGTAAGGCACACTTGAAGTGTGCACGTATTGTGGGTGATACGATGGGTAAGTATCACCCGCACGGTGATAGTTCAATCTACTCAACCTTGGTGAACATGGCTCAGCCATGGACCATGCGTGAAATTCTGGTCGACGGCCAGGGTAACTTCGGTTCTGTCGAAGGTGACGCAGCAGCAGCGATGCGATATACGGAAGCTCGTCTCACTCATATGGGAGCGGCAATGATGATCGATCTTGAAAAAGAGACGGTTGATTTGAGGCCAACCTACGATGAGACGCGCGATGAGCCAGTGGTTCTTCCTGCAGCGATTCCTAACCTACTAGTTAATGGTGGCACAGGTATTGCGGTGGGTATGGCGACTAATATTCCATCTCATAATATGGGTGAAGTGATCGACGGTGTTTGCGCGCGTATCGATAACCCACAGATGACGATTGATGAACTCAAGCAGTATATCAAAGGTCCTGACTTTGCTGGGAAATGTGAGATCCGTGGATACAAGGGGATTGATAGCTACTTCCACACAGGTCGTGGTTCTATCAAGATGCGAGGCTCAATGGAAATTGAAGAGAAGGCCTCGGGCACTTCAATGATCATGATCACTCAAGTGCCACACGGAGTGAACCGTGCGACGCTTCAGTTACGTATCGCTGAACTCGTTCGTGATAAGGTGCTTCCTGATATTTCAGGTATGCGTGACCTTTCGGATGACGAGACACGTATTGAGATTACTTTAAAGCGTGATGCTCGCCCACAAGTAGTGGTCAACCAGATCTTCAAGCTCACTTCAATGGAGACCTCATTCGGGGTGAACATGTTGGCCATTCACAACCGTCGTCCAAAGCAGATGTCTATCATGGATTGCCTCGATGCCTTCATCGAGCACCGCCGTGAGGTGATCATCCGCCGCACACGATTCTTACTTAAGAAAGCTGAAAAGCGTGCTGAAAACCTTGAGGCATTCTTGCTGGCTCTTGGGCATCTTGATGATTTCATCAAAATTATTCGCGACTCTAAGAACCGTGAGGAAGCCAGAGAGCGTTTGAAGGAGTATGACTTCTCAACAGCGACAGCTGAGCAGCTTGGAATCATGATTCGTGATCAAGCCTCTGTGCAAGGAGATCGTTATGTGTTCACAGACCGTCAGGTTGTTGCCATCCTTGAGCTACGCCTCTACCAGCTTACTGGTATGGAGCGTGACAAGGTGAAGGGTGAATACGATGCACTTCTAGTGGAAATCAAAGACTACCTCGATATCTTAGGATCAGAAGAGCGCGTTCTTACTATTATCAAGGACGAGCTTAACGAGATTAAGGATAAGCATGCGACTCCACGTCATTGCCCAATTCTTCCAGATGAAGGTGAAATTGCGATCGAGGATCTCATTTCTAACGACGGCATGATCGTGACACTTTCTAATCAAGGTTACATCAAGCGCACACCATCCGCTGAATACCGTGTGCAAGCACGTGGCGGTAAAGGGGTGAAGGGAATGGAAACCAAGAAGGCAAACAGATCTAAAGAGGATGCGAAAGATTTCGTTGAGCACCTGTTCTCAGCTCAGGCCCATGATTACTTGATGTTCTTCACTGACACTGGTCGTGTATTCGTTGAACGCGTTTACGAACTTCCAGAAGGTTCAAGATCATCTAAGGGTCGTAGTATTAAGAACGTATTAGATCTTCTTCCAGATGAAAACATCGCTGCAACACTTCGTCTTGAACGTAAGACGGATGAAGATGGTAACGATGTGACCTTCGGCGAAGAAAATGGTTTTGTGCTGTTTGCAACTCGCAGTGGTAAAGTGAAGAAGACCTCATTGGTTGACTTCAAGAATTACCGTAAGGGTGGAATTATTGCGATAAAGTTAGATGAAGGTAACGAGCTGATTGATGTTCGCCTCACGACTGGAGACAATGAAGTTATTCTTGTCACTCGTAAGGGACTTTCCCTACGCTTCTCTGAAGACCAAGCTCGTTCACAAGGACGTGCAACTGCAGGTGTTGCTGGTATTAGGCCAGTAGCGGGGGACTATGTTATCGGCATGGCAATTGCTGCAGAAGGAGCCTCACTCTTAGTGGCCTCTGAAAATGGTCTTGGTAAACGTTCGAGCTTCGGTGACTATCGTTCACAAAGCCGTGGTGGTAAGGGTATCATTACGATGAAGGTAACCGAGAAGACTGGTGAAGTCGTCGGTGCCGCTGGTGTGACTGATGAAGACGAGCTCATGATGATGACATCTGATGGACAGTCTATCCGTATTGCATGTGGTTCGATCCGTGAGATCGGCCGTAATGCTCAAGGGGTGAAGCTGGTCACCATGAAGAATGGTGTGAAGCTCTCAGATATTGCGAAAGTGATTGCTGATGATGAAGACGAAGCCATCGTAGATACTGACGCTGAAGTGCTCGAAGAGGGAGGTGCTCCATCAGAAGGTGAAGCCACTACTGAAGACGAAGCCGCGACAGAAGAGTAAAATACTACTTGAAGATAAAAAATATCAGCCCTCATCATTCATTTGGTGAGGGCTTTTTTCTGGTTGGTGTGCCCTTGGCCACAAGCCAATTATCTGGAGCTAGGACCGTGGAAATAAATAATGCTACAAAGCTCATGAATAATTCATCTTCAGGTCATCGTTACCTTCTTTATTTCCATGACCCTTAAGACGAAGACCAGGTTTGACGGTGGCTTGTTGTACGCTACGCTTGGTCTATGGCAAAGCTCTCCCAACAGTCAGACAAAAGTGACTCCAATTTTGGAGTTCTTGTTGCGTTGCTTGCTTTCTGTTGGGTGCTGGAAGGGGTGGACTACTTGATTTTTAATGGGTGGTTAGATTCTTTTGGCATTGTCCCACGTGATTTGAGAGGATTGATAGGTATTCCCTTAGCTCCCTTTCTTCACGGTGATTTTGGCCATCTATTGGCCAATTCATTATCTTTTCTGACCTTGGGTTTTATCGTTCTCAAGGCTGAGAAAAAGCAATTCTATGCAGCATCGGCTGTGATTGTGCTGCTTGGAGGCTTGGGCACTTGGTTGATAGGGCGTTCGAGTGTTCATATAGGGGCTAGTGGATTGATTTATGGCTATTTCGGCTACATTATGATGCGTGGTTTCGCAGAGAAGAAAATGACATGGATCTTGATAGCTTTGTTAGTCGGGCTTGGATTTGGAGGGATGATATGGGGGGTATTGCCGACTGTAGGGGAATCGATTTCTTGGGAAAGTCATTTATGTGGAATGGTAGCAGGGGCTTGGCTGGGTTGGAAACGGACGCTGAAAAATAGATGAGCTTTGCTCAAAATCGGCGGGCTTGTGTTCATTTGCCAGTGTTGTGAGTAGAGCTAATACCACTCTTTTGTTTCTCAGAATGGTATAAGAGGTGCAATTCACTCATAATGAACGACATTCGTCACGGAATGAGGCCTTTTTTCAAAAAAGAAAGCAATTTTACTATGAATTGTGGTTGATCCCTGCGAGATCCCTGCCTCAGTTATATGACAAAGACATTTGCTAATTTAGGGCTTTCAGCCCCCATCGTTAAAGCTCTAGCCGAAAAAGGCTATGATGAACCAACCCCAATCCAGTTAAAGGCTATCCCTGTCGTTATGGAAGGAAGGGATGTGATTGCTGCAGCCCAGACAGGCACAGGTAAGACCGCGGCATTCACCTTGCCGATCATGCATGAGCTCTCCAAGTCAACTTCAGGTAAGCGCCAGATTAAGGCACTTATCTTAACTCCTACTCGTGAGCTCGCTGCTCAGATCCAAGACAACTTGGACCTTTATGGAAAGCACTTACCACTTAAGAACACCGTGCTTTTTGGTGGAGTGAAAGCGAATCCTCAGATCCGTGCTTTGAGAGCTGGAATTGATATTCTGGTGGCTACTCCAGGACGTCTTCTCGACCTTTGCAACCAAGGTATTTGTAAGCTTGATGCTGTTCAAATGCTGGTATTGGACGAAGCTGACAGAATGCTCGACATGGGTTTTGTGAATGATATTCGCAAGATTGTGAAGCTGCTTCCCAAAAAGCGTCAGAACCTACTTTTCTCCGCGACCTTCTCGAAAGAGATTCGCGTGCTTACTAGAGAATTCCTTAATGACCCAGTTTCAGTTGAAGTAGCGAGCAAGAATGCCGCTGCTCAGACAGTTAAGCAACGTGCGTATCGTTGTGACGGAGCTGAAAAGGCAAACCTTGCAGTCACACTTATCGCTAAAGGTAAGTGGGAGCAGGTATTGATTTTCACTCGTACTAAGCATGGGGCGGACAGACTTACTAAGCACCTCAATGCTTCAGATATTAACGCAGCTGCTATCCATGGTAATAAATCTCAGAACGCTCGAGTTCGTGCATTGGATGATTTCAAGGCGGGACGCGTTCGCGTACTAGTTGCGACTGATATTGCCGCACGTGGTATCGATATTAGTCAGTTACCACACGTCATGAACTATGAGCTTCCTAACGTTCCTGCTGACTATGTGCACCGTATTGGCCGCACAGGTCGTGCTGGACAAGAAGGTGAAGCCGTTTCATTGGTGAGTGATGACGAGCGCGCGTTCTTCAAAGATATTGAGCACCTCATTGGTCAAACCATCAAACTCGAAACGAGAGATGGTTATGAGCCACGTCAGTGGTCAGATCGCATGCCGTCTACTAACGAAGTGCAGAAAGCACGTGACGCTCGTCGCAAAGAAGCACTTCAATCACGTGGACCTCGTCCGCCTCGCAACGGTGGTGGTGGCAGAGGTGGAGCCAAGAAGAAGTCTGCTGGTAAGCCAAAGAATCGTTCTAATAGCGATCGTGGTGGTGATAAAACAAAACCTTCTGTTGGTGGTGGACCAACACGTCGTGTGCAACGTAGTCGCTCATCAGCAAAGCATGGGCCACGTCGTCAGGACTAATTCATTAAGTTACTTTTTTATAGAGCCTACTTCTTTTTGAGAAGTGGGCTTTTTTGTGCCCTGGCAACGTCGAGTCCTTATTTTGACGCTAATGTCTAAATGGTATTACATCATTTCATTCATCACGATAGCAATGGCGATGACTTGAGGCAGAGTGAGCATGGGGAGTAGTAGCGCTCTCTTCCATTTGCCTGTGGTTTCCTTGAGGGCCATAATTTCGGTGTAGTCGGTGGCAGCTCCAGCCATGAGGAAGGTGAAGCCGTTGCCAGGTGCTTTTGCGGCAGTGACCATGTCCGCTGCAACTGGTGATGATCCTTCTGAGCAGACCTCGATGACAGTAGCGGCGAGGAGTGTGAGGCCAATGCCGGCGAGGGTCGGGCCGAACCATGCTTGAAAATTTTCAGGAGATATGAATGTTCTAACCGAGGCTGCTAGGATGGCACCGAAGAAAATCCATTTCATGATCGAGCGGGAGTCACGCCAGCCGCTACTGGCAACATTTTTGAAATAGGCCTTATTAAATGTAGTGTTGCTCCAGCCTTGTTTGATTTGCTTTAGAATAGGTGGAGCTGGTTTGTTGCTGGCGGTTAGATCTTCTTCTACTGGGTATATTTTATCAGCGATGTAGCCAGCGATAATAGCGATCACGGCGGAAGCGAGAATGAAGGTGAGTGTCCATAGCCAACCAATGAGACCCCAGAGGATGAGAGTCATCGAGAGTGAGTTCCACGGTGAGGCGATGAGGAAGGCGAAGGTTTGGCCGAGGCTTGCCCCGCGTTTGTGCAGTTGCATTGCCACGAGTAGAATTCCGTGGTTGCACATATCGAGGAGAAGGCCTGCTGCGGTAGCACGTAGGATGCCTTTCATGGTTCCGCCTTTGCCTAAAACACGATGAATGAAGGTGCGTGAAACATTGCTGAGGAAGCCAACAGCGAGCACACCGGCAAAGAGGCCAATCCACATCTTGTTCATCATTTCGTAAACGCCATGCACGAAGGTGGGAAGTTTTGGGATCGATTGGATGGCGTCGCTGAAGAATAGGTGGGCTGGGTAGCAAAGAGCTACAAGAGTAAGAGAGAACCAGAGTAGCCAATCGAATTTACCTTTGCTGCCACAGCAGTCGTCGGATGGGGCGTCGTCTTGCTTCTCCTTAGTTGGTGTAGGTCCACAACAAGATGGTTTCTCTGGAGCTGGTTCTGTGCTGCAACAAGATGCCTCAGTGGGAGCTGCTTGTTCGGGATCAAATAACTCGTCTGGATCAAAGAGATCGAGATTTTTGGGTTTCCCTTGGCAACATGGCTTGACTGGTTTCATCTAGGCTCAGAGTCGGCGAGGTCGAGCTAATAGTCAAACTCTAGTTTTTGGACTTGAGGCAAATTGGGTAAGATGCAAATGACGTGGCTAATGCAGATATGCATAGGCCACAGATTTATAGGATTTTTAAAGGACTAGCACAGATTTTTCAATTCTTTGAACTGCGATTGAGCTATGCGGGTGAGGGAAATTTTAGTTCGGCTGGTTGATGGATGCGGATGAGGTCGGGCTTATTGATCCCAATAGCCTGAGCCCAGTTGAATTCCTGTGGGATGAGTGCACGTCCGTCACGTACAATTCTACGTTCTTGGGATCGCACCCAAAGCGTGGCGATGGGTGAAGGTTTTCAAAATGTTGTGGCGATGGTGGCCTGTTTTGTGTTAGCATAGACTATTATGCGTGATGAAGAATTAGCAAGTGAGGAGGTGACTACGGTGCGGGAGGCAAAGCCCAAGTTTTTTAGAACGTCGAGGCTTGTTTTTTGGGGTGTTTGCATACCAGTTATAGCGGTTGCGGTATATACAGTTTTCATGCCGCCTCTAATTATTCGGTGAATAGCGAGAGGTCGATCGACGAGTTGCGTCAATAATGCTAAAGATATCTATGTTGGTTTGAGAGAGTATGCCTTTACACATGGAGGGAGAATGCCAGACGCCAGGGGGGACGCAAATGATTCACTGCGGCAGTTGTTTGAGACTGGAGTTTTTACAGATGAAAAACCGTTTTTTATTGAGCGGGTGATGTCGGTTAAAAATGCAAGACCGGGAGATGAGAATTTCAATGGGGGCGAAGCTCTCAAGGAAGGAGAGAATGTTTTTTCCTATTGGACTTATTCGAATGGAAAGGGAATAAGGATTGGCGAGAATGAGAGAATTTTACCTGTGCTGAGTGCTCCTATGTTTAGAGGGCGTGATGGAGCCACATTCGGGGAGGGTAAATATGTGAGTGGTGCGTTCGGAGGACAGGGAGTCGTTACCTTTAGTGATGGGGCGGCCTACGTCTATTCTCTAGATGAAGAAGGTAAGCTAGTGGATCACTCCGTCCATGGAGATCCCGGTCCGCACATGGAGCATGACGACCGTGATTTTTCAGGAGTTCGTGTTCATTACCCTACTGGTTGTCTGAGTAAGGAAGAATTTGAGTAAGGAAGAAGTGGCAAAGGCCGCCCATGCAGGGCTCAGGTAATTTATTCCGGCGTACACCCAAGGCGATGCCTTGGGCTATGAAAGTCCACCCCGTTGGGGTTAATAAATTCATCTGGGTATTTGACTAAGAAGAAGCGGCCAGGATAGTCTACTCTTCAGGTGGCGTATGGGGCTCGAAGGTGGTGGTTTGTTTGAACTTGAGGGATTGATAGGCGTCTTCGGCTTGTTTTTGTTCGGCTTGTTGGAGCCTGAACTTCCTTCCAGATTTCTCTATTTTCTGTGAAGTGCCGTTGGTGAGGATCTCGTGGGCGTTCTGGTTGTCCTTGAATGCGGATTCGAGAATGCGAATGAGTTTGCGTTTTGAATGAGTGTCCTCGATAGGGATCATCAATTCGACGCGTTTCTCTAGGTTTCTGGTCATCCAGTCGGCAGAGGA
>CAXMOB010000223.1:0-19787 GCA_964194815.1 Vicinamibacteria bacterium
CCGCGTTGATCCGAACCACGTGAGCCTGAGTCGCGTGGGCCAGAACCACGTGATCCTGATGAGTGTTTGCGTGTGAATGGGCGTGACGTGTCATCTGAGCGATCTGATTCATCATACGCAGGCTTTCTGCGTTGTGGTCTATCTGAGGCCGTAGTGCCGTCGTGTGAACGCGAGCTTGGGCGAGCCCACTTCTTTGGTGCCTGTTTTTTGCCTGTACCACGGAATTCGGCTTGGCTTTTGAGAGTTGTTGCTCTTGGGTCAAATGCTGGTGTAGCGAAAAGGAGGTCAATGCGTTCCTGGTCGAGTGGTTCGATTCTACCTTGTTCGAGATTGCCACCTTCGAGGCAACCGATACGAACCCGGACGAGCTTCTTAACTCGAACATGAACCGCTTGGAACATCATGCGAATCTGACGTTTGAGGCCAGTTTCGAGCACGATTTTAACACGGCGTGGGGAAAGGCGTTTGACTGACTTTGCTTGAGCTCTGCCTTCAGGAGTGTGAATCCCTTTGAGGAACTGAGTGAGAACAGCATTATCAAATGCTTGGTCAGTGGTGACGATGTATTCCTTTTCGATCTTCTTTGACGGATGAGTCAGAGATTGGGCAAGGTCGCCATCATTGGTGAGAACGATAAGTCCTTCAGATTCCTTATCTAGGCGGCCAACGTGGTTGAGGTGCTGGTATTTATTAGGAATGAGGGCGTAGATTGTATCGCGATTGAGTTCGTCGTTCTTGGTGCAGACTAAGCCTTTCGGCTTATTGAGAACAATAGTCTCAGTCTGGAGTGTCTGAACACGCTTGTTACCGATCTTCACGAAGTCATCTTCTGTCACTCGAATGGCAGGATTGATTTGCACGTGGCCATTGACGATAACCAACCCGTCCAGAATCATCTTATCGCAGGCACGGCGTGAGCCTAGACCACAAGAAGCGAGGTATTTGTTAAGACGTGTTTCTGTTGGTTCCATGGTGGAGAGATCTTAAATGTGTAGAATTTGAGCGACTGCTCAGCACAACCAAATAAGGTTGAGATGTGTAGACTAGAAAACCCGCATGGTGTCTTACCACCTGCGGGTTGTGAAAAAACTTTGGACGAATCCAGACTAGCCTTGTGCTTTGGTCTTAGGTAGACCGATAGGGCTTTGGCCCTCTTTCCATTGGCCACGTTCTCTGAGAACTTTGATACGCTCGAATCTTTTCATTACAGAACGCTTACCGCCTGCTGAACTTGCTGCTTTGAGTGAAGAATGCTTAGACATAATGATTTTAAAATTGTTTTGGTGGAGGGGCAAACTATGGTTTTTTATCCGTTATGCAACCTAAATATGCCCCTGAAGTTGAATTATTGTTGTTTTGGTGATTATTCTGCAGGGTCGGCACTCTTTTTAGCAGCCTTCTTGGGAGCTTTTTTAGCGGCCTTCTTGGTAGCCTTTTTAGCAGTTTTCTTCGCTTTTGGCTTTCTCTCTTCAAAGGCGAACTCGATAGTTCCCGCTTTTTGGTTGAAGATGAGGAATGCTGAGAAGGCACGCTTGGTGCGACGTGATACAAATCCTTCGATGAGGCTGGTCTTCCCCTCTTGGAGCATTTTTAAGATGTCTTCACGGGTAAGGTCTTTAGAGAGGATTTGTCGACCGATACGGAGTCCGTTGATGTCCTTTTTGGTGATCAATTCAGGGAGCCTCCAAGCTTTTTCGGTTTCGTAGACCTTGTAGACTTTGCCATTTTCGAAGGTGATAGAACCAACCACAAGATCTTCTGTGAGATCTTCGTCTTCGTCTTCGTCTCTATCGAATACGAATGCGACCTTGTAAGCTTTGTCGACTTCTAGGCCTGCATCGAATGGGCGGTTGAAGCGTGAACGGAAGCCTGTGAGAGGCCCAACAAATTTCTTGCTGAAGAGTTCATTGGCTTCTGATTCTGAGAGTAAGCGGCTTGCAATGTATTTCTTAGTTTTGAAATCACATTCCTGACATTCGTAAGTGGCGTCTGTCTGACGTAGTGGACGTGCTTGGCACTTCGGGCAAGGAGCATTGATCTCTGGGAAGACCTTGTTTTTCAGCTCTTCTGCATATCCCTTTGCACGTTCTACGAGAGTTTTTGTGAAATCAACGATTTCGCCCATGAAGTTCTCACGGGTGAGTTTGCCTTGTTCCATCTGACGGAGCTTGTATTCCCAGTCACCGGTCATTTGAGCTGACGCTAAGGTGTCGATTTCAAGTTCGCGAAGTGTTTCGATGAGTTTGAGACCACTTTGTGAGACGTGAATTTCACGGCCGTCACGAGCGATGTATTTTTGACGAATGAGAGCCTCAATGATCGACGCCCGTGTAGCTGGTGTGCCTAGGCCACGGTCGGCCATTGCTTCGCGTAGTTCGGCGTCTTCGATTAGCTTACCAGCTCCTTCCATAGCTGAAAGAAGTGTGGCTTCGTTGTAGCGTGCTGATGGCTTGGTGTCTTCGTGCTTCACCTCGATGTGATCGACAGAGGCATCTTCACCTTCGTTGACGGGAACGAGTTCATCTTTACCTGCTGCTACACCAACCTTACGGCCGTATACTGCGAGCCAACCTGGGTAAGTTAGAACTTTACCGGTGGTGAGGAAGTTGTCTGAGACATCGCCACCATGGGTGATGGTGGTGATACGACGAGTGTTTTCGAACTCAGCTGATGGGAAGAAGACTGCGAGGAAGCGTTTTGCAACGAGCTCGAAGACTTTGGCTTCGTCATCTTGAAGTTTTACGAATCTTCCTGTTGGGATGATAGCAAAGTGATCAGAAATCTTTGTGTCGTTGAAAACACGCTTGGTCGGCACGATGTATTCTTTTTCAAGCGATAGCTTAGCATATTCAGCGAGTTGGCTGTTGCTTTCCGCGATCGTGCGAGTGGTGTCAAACACCTCGGAAAGGTAGTCCTCTGGCAGGTAGCGAGAGTCCGTTCTTGGGTAAGTGAGCATCTTGTGCTTCTCGTAGAGCGCTTGAGCGATCTGCAAGGTGCGGCGTGCTGGCAAGCCAAAGCGGCTTGATGCTTCTCGTTGGAGAGTGGTGAGGTCGTAAAGTTGTGAAGATGCTTGTTTAGTAGGCTTTTTCTCTTCTGAGACAGTGCCAGTTTTACCTTCGCAACGTGCTTTTACAAGTTCTGCGTCTTCAGGTTTCCAAATACGTTCTGGTCTGTTGTGCTTATCGTCTGATTTCTTCCACTCTGTGTCGAACCAACGGCCGTCGTAGCTTCCTGCCTCGACCCCGAATTCTGCATGAACTTCTGAGTATGGAGTTGAAATGAACTCGCGAATTTCCATTTCACGTTTAGCGAGGATGGCGAGTGTGGGTGTTTGCACACGACCAGCGGAGGTGATGTTAAAGCCACCATGGCGTGAGCGGAAACAAGTGAGAGCACGTGTTGAGTTTAGTCCAACGAGCCAATCTGACTCTGAGCGACATTTTGCTGCATCAGCAAGGTCCTTCATTTCCTCAGCTGAGCGAAGATGTGACCAAGCATCTAAGATAGCATTATTGGTCATGGAGCGCATCCACAGGCGTCTTGTAGGAGTTTCGATTTTACCGAGCTCTAATATGTATTGGAAAATGAGTTCCCCTTCACGGCCCGCATCACAAGCATTAATGATTTCTACGATGTCTTTGCGGCGGCAAAGCTTGAGAACTTGTTTGAGACGTGTCTCAGATTGTTCGATCGGTTGAAGTTCAAACTTTTTAGGCACCGCAGGAAGAACATCAAATTTCCATGGTAAGTTTTTACCATTTGGGCCAGTTGGCATCTTTAATTCGACCAGGTGACCAACAGCAGAAGTGATGACGTGAGTGTCGTTTTCAAAGTAATAATCACGTCCTTTTCCGATCTTTTCAAACTTCTCCACACCGGGAGCTTTGGCTAGTGCTTTTGATAAATCAGTAGCCACGGAAGGTTTTTCTGCGATGATCAGCGTTTTGGACATTGATTTTCAATTACGTCTAAATCGACAAGATGGAAAGAGAAATTTTCGCCTAGTCCCCTATATAGACCATGTAAATAGTGCTAAAGCTGTCTCATTGTGATAGATTGGTGGCAAATTTTGCGTTTTACTAATCACCGAAATCATGTTTTCTCAAATTATGAACTTCAGACATTTTACATTATTGATGACGATAGTATCGGCTTTCATGACTAGTTCTGTGGTCGCTGGGCCAGCTATGGATAGTGTGCAGGCTGTAGACTCTTTCGTGGACCGAGGTCGCTGGGAATTGACCGTGGATGGCAAAAAAGAAGGTGATGTGGATTTTCAATCAAATCACACCATGCCAGATGGTAAATCGATCAAGTTGGGAAGAAAACAATATCGTTTCTGGAGTGTTGTTGCTCATCCTACTAAGAAAGGTAAATTTATTTTGCGTATCCACTCTGAAAAAACAGCGGGATGGTTTTCGTTCACTTGGGATGAAAGCAAGAAGGCCTGGGTTTCAAAGCACTGGCCAAAGCATCAGATTATGCAAAAGTAGGCAGTAGATTTTTTTTTATGAGTATGAGTATGAATAGGCGTTCGGTTATCAAATTAATGTTTGGAGCCTCAGTGGGTACCGCAATGGGGCAAAGCCAAGTTGCTAGCCAACAGCCATCGTTTCGCTTTGGGGTGATTGCTGATCCTCAATATGTAGATGCCAAACCAAGTGGTTCTAGGCATTACCGTGAGACTATTGGAAAATTGGAAAATGCAATTACTGGGCTGAACAAGCATGAGCTTAAATTTGTGGTCACACTAGGTGATGTGATTGACCGTGATTTTAAAAGCTTTGCTCCGATGATGAAGCTGTATTCGGAGTCCAAGGCTCCGCGTCGATTTGTGCTCGGAAATCACGATTTTTCTGTAGCTGAGGAAAAGAAGTCTGATGTTCCTAAGGTTCTAGGGATGGAAGCTCGTTATTTCTCTGAAGTGATAGAGGGAATACGATTTTTGTATTTAGATAGCACTGATGTCAGCCTCTTCGCTCAGCCCAAAGAGGATGCTGCTACCCAACAGGCTCTGAAGTTACAAAGTGAGCTTAAGGAATCAGGGCTAAAGCATATTCACAATTATAATGCAGCAGTAGGGGAGAAACAGCTTCAATGGGTGCGAAAAGAATTACAAAAAGCGGCGCTTAAAAAGCAGAAGGTGCTTGTCTTTAGCCATCTGCCGGTGATGCCACTCAATCATAGTCACAACCTCTGGAATGACGCCGAGCTTGTGAAGGAGCTTGAAGCTAGCCCTCAGTTTGTAGCATATATGAATGGCCACAACCATAAGGGGAACTACGTAGAGAACAAGGGCCGTCATTACTTGAATTTCAAGGGGATGGTCGAGACAGCAAAGGATAATGCCTATTCGGTGGTTTCAGTTTATAATGATCGTATCGAGATCGACGGCTTCGGTCTAGAGCCTGACCGTTCACTGAAGTAAATTGACAAGATGACAGGGCTTACGCTAGCTATGTGTTGTGCAAACACTCATTCAAACCCCATGCCCGTCGCTAGCTAAGAGCTTAGCTTTCTACACAAATTTTGGGTTTAAGGTGATTTCGGAAAAATCTCCATGTATTGTGTATGATGGCAAGGTGTTCATTGAAATCAACCCTGATCGCTATGCTCGTGCTGGATTTAAATTGTATAAAGAATCGTGGACAATGTGATTATTCGCGACCCCGGCGGCTTTGGATTTTTTGTGTTCAATGACTAGGACTTACTAATCCCAACTCATTTTTGGTCTAAATTGGCATTGCAATTTGTCCTGTTGGAGGTTTGTGTATGAGCATGTCAGATACAAATGCTTGCCCACTTTGCACGATGGACGATGTCTTAGCTCACCCGACTAAGTTTGAATGCATGACTTGCGGCCATGAGTGGGATAAGGAAGAGATTGTCGAAGAGGATGGACCTGAGGAATTGGTGGTGAAAGATGCTTACGGCAACCTTCTTGCAGATGGCGATACGGTGCAGATGATCAAGGATCTTAAACTTAAAGGATCTTCTGATGTGCTCAAGAGTGGCACAAAATCAAAGGCGATCCGTCTGGTTGAAGGCGATCACCAGATCTCAACCCGCATGAATGGCTTTGGTATCATGCTGAAAGCTGAATTCGTCAAGAAGGTCCAGTCGTAACCATTGATGCGAATGGCTTTTAGAGCCTATCCCAAGCTGTGTATGGGATTGTAGAACACAAAAAAGCAGCTCAGATGACCGAGCTGCTTTTAAAATTGTCCGTGGTGTGGGTCTTATGACCCATACTCCTTAATGTCTGAAGTGACGGTGGTCAGTGAAGACCATTGCCATGTCAGCAGCGTCAGCAGCAGCGATGACCTCTGCGTCACGAATAGAACCACCAGGTTGGATACATGCAGTGGCTCCCGCTTTGATAGCAGCTTCTAGTCCGTCAGCGAATGGGAACAGTCCGTCAGATGCTAGCACGCTACCTTCAAGAGATAGTCCAGCGTCGCCAGCTTTCCAAACTGCGATACGTGAAGAATCAACGCGGCTCATTTGGCCTGCACCGATACCGAGTGTGCGGTCAGACTTTGCGTAAACGATCGCATTTGACTTAACGTGCTTCACAACACGCCAAGCGAAACGCATGGCACGCATTTCTTCTTCTGAAGGTGGACGCTTGGTGACAACGCGGTTTTCCATGTTGTCGAGGCCGAGTACGGTGTGGTCGCGCTCCATGAGCATGATGCCACCAGGAGCTGATTTGATCACAGGCTCTTTCTTCGCGATTGCGTAAGCGTCTGTGTTCATCTTGATGAGGCGCAGGTTCTTCTTCTTCTGTAGAATCGCACGAGCTTCAGGTTCGAAGTCTGGAGCGATGATCACATCTGTGAAAATCTCAGCAATCACGCGAGCGAGCTTTTCGCTGAGTGGGCGGTTACAAACGATGACACCACCGAATGGTGCTTGTGTATCGGTTGCAAATGCCTTGTTCCATGCTTCGCGGAGACATTCGTCGTCTTGGCCGATGCCACATGGGTTAGTGTGCTTGAGAATTGCCACAGTTGGGCGAACGAAGTCAAAGATGATGTCAGCTGCAGCCTCGATATCGAGAACATTGGTGTAGCTGAGTTCCTTGCCTTGAAGTTGGGTGAAACAATCACTGAAGTTACCGTAGATTGATGACGCTTGATGTGGGTTGTCACCGTAACGGAGTTCACGCTCGAGTGGGAGTGTGATAGAGAAAGTTTTCTTTGGTGAATCAGTTACCTTGGTGAGGTAGTTGGTGATCGCACCATCGTATTGAGATGTGCGTAAAAACACTTTGAGAGCAAGCTCCTGACGGAATGCCGAGGTGGTGTCACCATCGTTTTCCTTCATTTCTGAAATGACGCGTGAGTAGTCTTCAGCCTCAGACACAACAGTTACGCTGTTGTAGTTTTTAGCAGCAGAACGAAGCATTGACGGGCCACCGATGTCGATTTTTTCTATTGCTTCAGCGAGAGTGACGCCATCCTTAGCAACAGTTTCTTCGAACGGGTAGAGGTTTACTACTACTAGGTCGATCGCTGGGATGTCGTTGTCTTTAGCTTGCTGAAGATGTTCTTCAGAGTCGCGACGGTAAAGGAGTCCGCCATGAACCTTTGGGTGGAGCGTTTTCACGCGTCCTTCAAAGAGTTCAGGAGCTCCAGTGAAATCAGAAACGTCGATGACTGGAATACCAGCGTCGCGGATTGCAGCGGAAGTGCCGCCAGTGGATAGAAGTTCTACGCCAAGGTCATGAAGATCTTTAGCAAAGTCAACCAAGCCTGTCTTGTCAGACACCGAGAGAAGTGCACGTTGGATAGCCATATATGTGTGATGTGATTGGTCGCGGGGATCGTGGTGATTCCTGCGACGAGGGGCTCTTAACGGATCGGAAAGCACTGGGCAAGCCGAATGTGAAAGGGATGTCACAAGGCTGTTCAAATGACTGATGTAGAGTGGGTCTTGAGGCTGACAAAAAATTATCAAGGGGTCGATCCTACTCTAGAAAACTTAAGTAAATCATACTTTAGTTACTTGAAGAAGGTCGTGTACTAAGTTGTTGAGGCGTTTTTTTTGACTTATCTGTTGAAGCATAGAGGGAACGGGGGTTAGATTAGCTTCATGAAATGTTCAGTGGTGAGAGAATTGGATCGTCTAGATGACTTTTTGAAGCAAAAGGGGCAACTACATTCTGCCGTAGTGCAGGGTTTGGATTTATCGCAAGCGGATATCGATTGGATGCGATTAGATTTTTATGGAGCTGTTTTTTTGGGTTGTCACTTTCCGACAGAAATCACTGCCGATTTCTTGATTGATAAGGGTGCGGTGGTGTTTCCTAGATTTACCAACTTACCCTACGATCCTTTTAGAAATCGTTTGTACACACGCGACGAGTTGATGGCAGGTTGGACATACAAAGAGGATTTTAGCCTTGATATTAAGATCTATGATCACTATGTGAAGATGGGCAAGAGTAAGTCGAACGTGCTTGAATCGTTGGCTCAGAGGATTCACGACCATGCCATCGACGATGGTTTGTCAGACCTTTTAGAGGGACGTATTGAGGAGGGTGGGGTGAAGAAAGTGATTGGCATCATGGGGGGCCATGGCACATCAAGAGTTGATGAATTTTATAAAAAAGTGGTGTACTCTGCCCGCGACTTAAGCCGCAAAGGCTATTTTATAGCATCTGGAGGAGGTCCTGGGATCATGGAAGCATCGAATCTTGGAGCGTGGTTGGTAGATGTGGATGACGATGGAGTGGAGGCAGTGATCGAGGTGTTGTCGGCTGCTCCTGTTTACACCGATGATGGCTACATTGAAGCTGCCCAAAAGGTGCTACGCATGCACCCTGATGGTGGCTCTAGCGTTGCGATTCCCACCTGGTTTTACGGGCATGAGCCATCGAATATGTTCTCGAAGCACGTTGCTAAATATTTTTCCAACAGTATCCGGGAGGATGGATTGCTTGAAATCGCTCATTATGGGGTGATCTTTGCACCAGGTAGTGCGGGCACTACACAGGAAATCTTCATGGATGCTGCTCAAAACCACTATGTGACATTTGGCTTTGTCAGTCCTATGGCATTCCTCGGTAAGGAACGCTATGAGCGTGAGACTATGCTGTATCCATGTTTGAAGCAGCTAGCATACGGCAACGAGTATGCTGATATGCTATGCCTTTCAGATGAGGTGGATGAAATCGTTGAGTTTTTTGAAAATAATCCACCGATCCAGATTGTCTAAAGGTGCTCTGAAGTCAGATAAAAATGTCAAAATAGCGGATCTTTTTTGACAGTTACACGAAACAGTTGGTATAAGCCATTATGAAACTTACACTAGGCCTTGCGGCACTGAGTTCACTTTTTACGATAGCAAGTAGCTATGGAGCTGAGGCGAAGCAGCCGAATATCTTGTTTATCTTCTCCGATGACCACGCATTGAATTCTATTTCCGCCTATGGTGGTCCTTTGGCTACCGTGGCTCCAACTCCTAATATTGATAGAATTGCTGCAGAGGGAGCCATTTTTAAGGATTCGTTTTGTGCCAATTCGATTTGTGGTCCATCGCGTGCTTGTATTCTCTCAGGCAAGCACAGCCATAAGAATGGTTTCTTACGAAATGATGGACGTGGTTTTGATCAGAGCCAGTGGACGTTTATCAAACAAATCAAGAAGGCGGGTTATCAATCTGCAGTGATTGGCAAATGGCACTTGAAGACGAATCCTACTGGATTTGACTATTGGGATATTTTTCCAGACCAGGGCAGTTATTATAACCCCGTGTTCATGCATATGGATGGTAGCAAAAATAAAGTTGAAGGCTACGCGACAGATATCACCACGAAGAAGGCCATCACTTGGTTAGGTCAACGTGATAAAGAGAAGCCATTTATATTGATGTGCCAGCACAAGGCACCCCATAGAACCTTTTCTCCGGCATTGCGTCACCTCAATGCGTTTGACGGTGTCGAGATCCCTGAGCCTGCGAGCTTGTTCGATAACTACGACACGCGCAGCAAGACATTGGCGATGAATGAGATGGAAATCGACCGTCACATGACTTGGGGCTATGACTTGAAGTTACGTAAAGAAGAGCAAGGTGATGCCAAGTTGCCGTCCTGGAGAAGGTATGGTGCGAAAGAGTATAATCGTATGACCGCTGAGCAAAAGAAGGTTTGGGATGCTCATTTTGCACCGCACAATAAGGCATTTTTAAAAGACTTTAATGCGGGTAAGTTGTCGGCGAAGGATGTGGTGAAGTGGAAATACCAACGCTACATAAAGAATTACTTAGCGACAGTGAAGTCAGTAGACGAAAGTGTCGGCTCCTTAATGAAGTATCTCGAAGATAATGATTTGGTTGACAATACGATTGTTATTTATTCTTCAGACCAAGGTTTCTTCCTCGGTGAGCACCGTTGGTTTGACAAGCGGTGGATGTTTGAAGAGTCTTTCAAGATGCCCTTCCTGATCAAATGGCCAGGAGTGGTGAAGCCGGGTTCGAAGCCGGAGGCGATGATTCAGAACATCGACTACGCTCCGACCTTCCTTGAGATGGCTGGCATGAAAGCTCCTAAAGAAGTGCAGGGGCGTTCGTTCGTGCCGATTTTGAAAGGGGAGAAGGAGAAGATTCGCGAAGCAGTTTACTATGCCTATTATGAACTAGGTGAGCACCGTGTTCCGCAACACTTTGGAGTGCGCACTAAAACCCACAAGTTGATCCACTTCCCATGGACAAAAGAATGGAATATGTTCGACCTAGAAAAAGATCCTGGTGAGATGGTGAATATCTACGATAAGCCAGAGGCCGCTGAGATGCAGAAGCACCTTCACGCGGAGTATGATCGCCTACGCAAAGAATTCGACGCACCTACTTACAATGAGTTCGCTCCTAAGGGCATGAAGGAGTAATGCCATTCTGAGAAACAAAAGAGACAAATGTGAATTTTTAGGGTGTGAAAATCTAAGCTCCGTAATCTTAGATTAGAACTCGCTTCTTTCTTATAAAATCAGCGTTATCCCGCATCGCTTCTTCATCACGTCTTGATTTAAGAAGAAATCAGCCTCGCATTAGTCTCTTTTGAAACTCAGAGTGGTATAAGAGGGATCTATAGCGATTTTCACAACCCTTATCTAGCCTATTGACGTGGGCTAGATTTTTTTTATTTTAGCCATGGTGTGAATACGGCTTGGCGACTGGATGCTACCGTCACACAAAAAAACGCCTGCACCGGAGTGCAGACGTTCTTTAAAGTAATGCTTAAGCAATCAACTTATGAGCCGATTGTGAAGCGTGAGTATTGAACGATAGTGATTGTGTCACCAAGTTCTTTGCTCTTTGCTTCAAGAAGACCAGTGATGTTTACTGAGTCGTCCTTGATGAACTTCTGCTCGAGGAGAACCTGCTCGCTGTAGAACTTATTGATTTTACCCTTGAGGATATTTTCAATGATATTCGCTGGCTTGCCTGCAGCTTCGAGTTGCTTACGGTTAATTTCGTTTTCGTCTTCAACTGCAGTCGCGTCGATTCCCTCACGTGCAAGAGCTGCTGGTGCAGCTGCTGCGATGTGAAGTGCAAGGTCCTTGATGAGCTCCTGGAATACAGGAGCTGACTTGTTGTCCTGATTTGTAAGAGCGAGCTCGATAAGAACACCAACTTTACCTCCCATGTGGATGTATGAAGCAACAGCTGATGATTCGTTAGCGAAGCTAGAAATCTTGCTGATCTTGATAACTTCACCTAGTTCAGCGAACTTGGCTGCAAGTGCGTCTGCAATTGTTCCTTCGCCGAATGCGATTGCGTTAGCTGATTCAACACATGTTGCACCGCCTTCAGCGACTGCCTTAGTGATGTCAGCAACGAATGCTTGGAAGCCTGCGTTGATTGCAACGAAGTCAGTCTCACAGTTAATTGCGAGAAGAACACCTGCAGTGCCAGCCTCGTTAACTGATGATGCAGTGATACCTTCAGAAGTCTCACGGTCGCCACGGCTACCTGACTTGATGATACCCTTTTCACGGAGATGCTTGATCGCAGCGTCCATGTCACCGTTTGTTTCAGTGAGGGCCTTCTTACAAGCCATCATGCCTGCACTTGTAATTTTGCGGAGTTCAGAAACCGCTGATGCTGTAATAGCCATAGTTATATGTCGGTAAATTGAATGAAAATGAATTAATCTTCCTTTTTAGTAACCACGATAGAATCAACGAGGTTCTGAAGAATGAGGCGAATAGCCCGGATAGCGTCGTCGTTTCCTGGGATTGGATAGTCAATCTTTGATGGATCAGCGTTAGTATCAACGATAGCTACAACTGGGATCTTAAGGCGACGTGCTTCAGCCACTGCGATAGACTCTTTAGCTGAGTCAACGATAACGATTGCGTCAGGGAGCTTGTCCATGCCGCGAACACCGTCGAGGTTACGCTTGAGTTTTTCACATTCACGACCAAGAGCTGAGAGCTCTTTCTTAGACATTGCCTTGTATTCAGGCTGCTTTTCGATTGACTCCAAGTAGTGGAGACGCTCTACAGAACGGCGAATTGTAGTAAGGTTGGTGAGTGTGCCACCGAGCCAGCGGTGGTTTACGAAGTAGTGACCAGTTGCTTGTGCAGCTTCTGCAACAGCAACTTGTGCTTGACGCTTACAACCAACGAAGAGGATTTTCTTACCGTTGCTTGCGAGGTCTGAAAGGAATGCAGATGCCTTGTCGAGACGACGAACAGTCTCCTCGAGGTCGATGATGTAGATGCCTGCTTTGTCCTGCATGAGGAAAGGCTTCATCTTTGGATTCCATTTGCGTGTCTGGTGACCATAATGGACTCCAGCTTCTACCATTTCTCTAATGAGTTCGTTTATCATAGTATTATTGTGTCTGTTCTTAAACCAGAACAGCTCTGATTGGTGGGACTGACTGCGTGCTTAGGTTTTCCAGCCCCTCTGTTTAAACCTGCAGCGACCGCGTGCTTATAGGCAATGATGGGCATTGGCAAGCAAATCTTTGTCTTTGGAGGTGGAAATTATGCATTTGTGAAAAGAAACGAGCCCATCATTACTGAAGGGCTCGTTTGATGAAATAATTCAATAGGGATCGAGCTGCTTATGCAGCTTCGTCGAGTTCGGTGAAGACCATAAGGCCTGCAGTGGTTTGGATGGTGCTGATGACAGTAACATCTTGGCTAGAGCCGATGAGTTTTACCCCATTGTTGACAACAATCATGGTGCCATCTGGAAGGTATCCGACTCCTTGATGCTCCTCTTTTCCTGTGCGGACGATAGCGATGCTGAGGCGTTGGCCTACTTCGACCCGTGGCTTCATTGCCTCGGCTAGCGTTTTGAGGTTGAGAACCTTGACATCCTGAAGTTTGGCTATCTCGGTGAGGTTATCATCACAAGTCAAAAGACGCGAGTCAAGTTGCTTACAGGTAAGCATGGTTTGGGAATCGTGACTTTCGTTTTTTTGCTCTGTGTCGAATTTGTGAATGGTCAACGATGAATCTTGAGATTTTCTAAGTTTGTCCAATGTGTCGAGACCGCGCTGTCCTTGGAGATTTTTTGTTGAGGATGGCGAGCTAGCAAGAGCTTGTAGCTCATCTGCAACAAATTGAGGAAGGATGACATTTTGGTTTACGAATCCTGATTGGATAAGCTCAGGAAGACGACCATCAATGAGGGCGTCGAGTGAGCATACTACAGGGCGTCCTTTGAGGTTCTCTTGGCGGAATCGAATAAAAGGGATGACGATGGAGAAGTCATCTTGGTTTGTGCGTAGTGCTAAAACAGTGCCTAGGTATCCAAGAGAACTAAAAAGAATAAAATCGAAACCTAGACGGATGGATGGAAGATCGATTTCAGAGCGGTCAATTTTAAAAAAATCCGATGCCAGGAGGTTAATCAAGAGGGCGGGAAGGTTTACTGATTGGAGAAGCCAGGCGCAGAAAAGGCCGATGCACAGTCCAAAGGTTGCAGTTGAAAAACCACGGATGGAAAATTGTTTAGCGAGGCTTTCAATGTAAATGAAGGCAGCACCGATTGCAGTTCCGATGACGATGCCAAGCCAGATGTGATCTGTTTTGCTATTATTGACCAAGAATGTGATCATGACACTAGCAACGATACTAATGATGAGGTAGAGGAGGCGAGCCACGGTGACGGCTCTTCTGGTGGATGAAGGATACATTATACTATTTATTTTTGATGTGACTATTAGTGCAGGGTGAATACCTAAAGATCAATCAAATTAGCTACGAGATTTACGAGGTGCAGATTATGCAATTGATTTCTCTTTTAAATAGATCTTGTCATACGGCACTTTTCATCTAGAGTTTATAGTAATACTACATTGTTATGTTAGATCTACTAGAAGAAGTTTGTGCGGTGGCTGTTGAGTCAGGGGCGGAAGATGTTTTCCTTAAAGGGGGGTCTCACCCTCGTGTGAGACTTGACGGATTAATTCGGGAGTTTGAGCAAACAGTGACCAATGAGCAAATGGAGGTGTTCTGGGCTTTATGTGGAGCGTCAGACACTTCTAATAAAGAGGCTGATGTGGCTTGGAAAAGTCAAGGTGGTCAACGTTTTCGTGTGAATTGCTACAAGTCGATGGGGACACTTTGTGCGGTTATGCGTCCCTTACGTGAAAATACTAAGACGCTTGCTCAACTGGGTTTACCTGAGGAAATCTTTCACGATTGGTTAACGCGTCGTTCTGGCTTAATCTTGGTGACTGGTGCTACCGGTTCTGGTAAATCAACGAGTTTGTCATCGTCACTTAAGTGGGTTGCAGAGAATGAGGCTAAACATATTGTGACAGTAGAGGATCCCATCGAGTATCTTCTCTATTCTGACAAATCATTAGTGTCGCAACGTCAGGTAGGCATTGATACCGAATCATTTTCAACTGGTTTGAGAGCGGCGTTACGTCAATCGCCAGATGTTATTTTAGTAGGTGAGATTCGTGACGCCGAAACAGCGAAGGTGGCATTGCATGCTTGTGAGACTGGCCACTTAGTGGTGTCTACCTTGCACTCAGCAACGGTTCCAGAAACGGTTGAACGTTTGGTTTCTGTGTTCCCTGCAGATGAGCGAGAGTCGTCTCTCGGGGTGTTGAGTAAGCAATTGATTGGCATAATGTGTCAAAAGCTGGTTCCTAAAATAGGTGGAGGCTTATGTTTATTAGCTGAGCACATGGAGTTCTCTGGAGCTGTCAAAAAGTGGGTTGCCGAAGGGGAGTTGCATAAGATTTCTGAATTTCACCAAACTGCACAGGCAGTTGAGAATTTGAGGTTTATTGATTCGATCATGCATTTCTATAAGCATGGCGTAATTACAGAAGAGGTTGGGCGTGCATCCTGTGAGGATCCTGATGAATTCGATCGCTTCATGCTTGGAGTTGGCTCTGGATCTAGATAATTTAAAAACATTTCAAAAATAAAAAAAACATGGCACATACAGCAGTAGATTTCTTAAAGTCGGCGGTTCAGGCAGGGGCGTCAGATTTACACTTAACCGTGGGGGTTGCACCGTCGGTGCGTATTCATGGTGATATTGTTCAATTGGACGTAGAACCTTTAACTTCAGATACATCCTACAAACTTGTGATGAGTTTGTTGAACGACGCTCAGCGTGCGAAGCTGGAAGAGAACCTTGAACTCGATTTTGCGGTTAAAGTAGAAGGTGTTGGGCGATTTCGTGGCAACGCCCACTACAACCGTGGTGCATTAGAAGCTGTTTACCGTCATATTAATGACAATATTCCAGAACTAGCCGACTTGGGGCACGAACCTGTCATTGAACAAATTTGTAACCTCAAAGATGGCTTGGTATTGGTTACGGGAATTACTGGTTCTGGTAAGTCATCGACGATGGCGGCTATGATTAAGCGTATTAGTGAGACTCGTCGTGATATGATTATATCGATTGAGGATCCGATCGAATTCGTATTCACTCACAGCAACAGTTTGATAAAGCAACGTGAAATAGGGCAGGATACGCACAGCTTTTCCGCCGCGCTGAAGAGTGTACTTCGCCAAGATCCTGACGTTATTCTAATTTCTGAGCTACGTGACCTAGAGACGATTCAGGCAGCATTGACTGCAGCGGAAACGGGTCACTTAGTAATTTCAACATTGCACACCATTGATGCACCTAAAACCTTGGACCGTATGATTGATGCGTTCCCACCAAATCAGCAAGGTCAGGTGATTGCTCAGCTAGCCAACTGTTTGAAAGCAGTGATTTCACAACGACTCCTCAAGCGTATTGGTGGTGGTCGTGTGCTTTGTGAAGAGGTGATGATGATGAACCGTTCTATCCGAAATTGTTTGCGCGAGCATAAGTTTGAGCAAATTGAAGGTCTGATTGAAATTGCAGCCAACGATGGTATGTTCACGATCGATGCTCACTTGTTGAAATTAGTGAAGCAAGGGGCAATTACCATTGAGGACGCATTTCGCGAAAGTCGCGATAACACCTTACTAAACGGTTACATGGCTGAGCTTAAAGAAGCAGAAGCTCGTCAGAAAAAGAAACGTTAATTGTGACATTTGCAAACCCTGTTGAGTGTGTGAAGTAGCGAAGCAAACGTAACAGGATAAATGGATCTAATAAAAATGTGGCCATTTTTATTAGATCATTTCTGAGCTTGGAAGTATTACAGCAAGAATACAGAGTTTCTCGCTTTTTGCCTTGCGAGCTCAAAGATGTTGAATAATGACAATTCTGTGTGCTTAGGGTTTGCGTATTGTTGCAAAACTCAGTATGTGTCTTATCCGCCTCAACAATGGGGTTGGGTCTGAATTGAATAGCCAATACGCTATTTGGGACTTAGGCTTAGTGAGATAAAATAACCATGGGATTCATAGATGCGATTAAACGCTGGAGGTTGGTGCAGAAAGGCATGTCCTCTGGAGCGAAGCGACGGACTCAAAACGAAAGTGCGGTCGCTGGAGCGGTGAACCGTAGTCCGTTTTCACGAGCGGGGCTCTACGTGCTCTTTGGCTTCTTGATTATAGCTCTAGTGCTGAATAGTAGTGCTGAGAGCCCTTTCGGTGGCGACAAAATTGCAGCTTCATTGTTTGCCTTACTCTTTACCCTTGTCGGAGTCTTTATCTTTGAGCAATCCCAGTCAACTCGCCCCAAGAGCCGTGAAGTTGTTTTGGTTTTTGGTGGAATTTTCATCCATTTGATCTTTATTTTCGCAGTGAGTTCGATCCCTTCAGGTGAGTTATTTGATAATAAGTTTCGAATCCTAGTGCTACCTTACGCCTTTGCTCCGATGATCCATTCAGTATTGATCGGCAGAAAAATGGGGATATTTACTTCTGTAATGTGTGCCTTCTTCGGAGCATTGATGGTGCCTGGCCAGATGGTGTTGTATTATTTTATAATTAGTTTGATTGTTGGCATGGTGGTGGTGTTGCTGACCTTGAATGTGCGAAATCGTAGTTCGTTGCTACGTGCTGGCTTGTATGCTGGTCTCTCTGTGATGGTGATGGGGGTATTATTTAAATACCTCAATATTCGTGATTTGTCTTTTGACAGCATAGAGCCATGGAAGGATTTAGGGTTAAGGTTTGTGGCGGCTACTTCAGTGAGTATTCTGATTGGTATGATTGTGAGTGGGATGTTACCAATGCTAGAAACAACTTTCCGTTTTACTACTGGGATTTCTTGGTTGGAGTTGAGTGATCTCAATCACAAGTTGCTGAAGCGTATGCAGCTGGAGGCTCCTGGCACATTTCACCATAGTTTGGTAGTGGCATCACTTTCTGAAACCGCGGCTGAGTCGGTTGGAGCGAATGCTGCGATGTGCCGAGTGTGTGCGTATTTCCATGATATTGGAAAGCTCAAGAAGCCAGAGTATTTTATTGAGAACCAAGGAGAGGTGAATCCGCATGATTCCTTAACTCCGACGATGAGTGCATTGGTTATCATTGCTCATGTGAAGGATGGGGTGGATTTTGCGATTAAGCATAAGCTGAACCCTAGAATTATTCGTGTGATTAAAGAGCACCACGGTGATTCATTGGTCTATTATTTCTACCGTAAAGCCGTAGCAAAAGTGGGTGAAGGACAGAAATTGTGCGATAAAAAATTAGAGAACCCAGAGGATGTTGGGGGAGTGGATGAGAAGAACTTTAGATACCCAGGGCCGACACCAACTACCAAAGAAAGCGGGATTATTAGTCTTGCGGATGCTGTGGAGAGTGCTTCGCGTTCATTGAAAAAGCCGACGCCAACTAAAATTTCAGCTTTAGTAGACGATATTGTAAGAAACCGTATGCGGGATGGTCAGCTTGATAATTGTGATCTGACAATGCGTGACTTGGCGTTGATACGAGTAAGCTTCAGTAAAACATTAAGAAGCATGTTGCATAGCAGAATTGATTATCCAAAGGAGGACGAGCCGAAATCACGCCGTTCCTTAACGGAGGTTGATCGTTTTAGCTCGATTGAAGATAAGAAGCCGATGCGACGCGTCGAAGAAAAACCAGGGTAAGATGAATATTGTTGTAGAGGTTTATAACCACCAAGATGCTGTTCCTCTAAGTGATAGCACTTTGATAGATTTCGAAGATTTAGCGAACCAAATATTGCCGCAGGTTATGTCAAATCCTGCCAATGGAGGTGGGGTGTTAATGGATCTTGAGACGGTTGAAATTAGCATCGTAGATGATGCGAAGATCGCTCAAGTGCATGCCGATTTTATGGATGTCCCAGGTGCTACTGATGTGATCACGTTTGCTCATGGCGAAATTGTGATCAGTTCTGAAACTGCACAGGCTTATGCAAAAGACTTTGGCCATAGCACCGAACGTGAGATCGTGTTGTATATCATTCATGGCTTGTTACACCTGTCTGGACATGAGGATGCCGAAGAAGGGGAACGTAAGGCGATGGAGGAAATTCAATTTCAAATCCTTGAGTCAGTTTTCCCAAAGCAAAAGGAGAATGCCTCTTGACCAATTGTAATTCACCTTTTACTTCACTTTCTATGGCAGCACCTATCAAACTTGGCGTTCTCGGATCTGGATCTGGATCGAACATGCAGGCACTTATCGATGCGATTAAGTCTGGTGAACTTAACGCTGAAATCGCTTTGGTGATGTCAGATTTTGAAGATGCCTATATCCTTGAGCGAGCTCGCAATGAAGGCTTGCCAACTGCGGTGATCGATTGCTTAGGCTTTAAGTCAAAGTTTCCTGATGAATCGCAGAAAGCTGTTGGTGAGCAACTTAAAGCGGCTGGCGTTGAACTTGTTTGCCTTGCTGGGTTCATGCGTTTAGTGAAGGAGCCGTTGCTCGATACATTCCCTGAACGTATTATCAATATCCATCCATCCTTGTTACCGAACTATCCAGGTTTGATGGCGTGGAAGCAAGCTGTTCAAGATGGTGCTGCTGAAAGTGGTTGCACTGTGCATTATGTAGATGCAGGTATGGATACGGGTGCTATTATTCTTCAGGCTAGCGTTCCTGTGCTAGAAGGCGATACAGCTGCCACCTTACATGCCCGTATTCAAGGGCAAGAGCATCGTATTTATCCAGAAGCGGTCCGGTCGTTTATTGGGAAACAGACTGACTGACTGAGGAGAGTTTGCTTATTTATTTGCACGACCCTAGCGGGCAGCGATGGCAAAAGAGTTTATTCTGCCATCGTGCAGATCTAGTTCTCCCAATCACAAAGGCAAAAAGAAGAAGTAATACCATTTGAATAGTTAGATTGTCGGAATGACGTCGAATGTTTGGATGGTAGCAAGGCACAAGGAAGGAGCATAGCGGGCTATGTGACTGACGCTCAACGCCGCTAGCATT
>CAXMOB010000224.1:0-4783 GCA_964194815.1 Vicinamibacteria bacterium
GCACCGTGGATGCGTAGATTTTTCTTATGCTGGGTAAAGACCATTGGTATGAAATTTCCCCATGAACGGATGAAGTTACCTTTTGGTGAATGGCCTGTGGTCATGTAACTGACGTTCCAGCCACCGAACCATCCGAAAGCGTGGTCGTGTCTACGAGCCAACTCATACATCCAACGGCGACCGTCCATGAAGCTGCGGTGTGCGAGCGGACGCTTGTCTTTAACGATGTTCATTCCCTGACCTCTCCAGATTTCGCCTATGCCTCCACCAGTGTGTCCGTGGAAAAGCCATGACGTAGAGTAGAAGGTTTTTGTAGCGGAAATATCGCGGGCTTTGGCGTAGACTGAATCTTCAGGCTGGTTTGTGAGAGCGGCAGCGGCTGCCATCGCGAATGCTAGCTTGGAGGTTTTGCCGTTATCTACAAATCCTCCTTCGGGCATTTGATTACCATAAGCGACATTATTTTTTCCCGCGAATCGGTAAAAGAATCTGAGTGCTGAATCGAAGGTTTTTTGGTCGACTTTGACCCCGCATTCCTTAGCGAGCATGAGGAAGGTGACGCAGTGGACTCCGGAGGCGTTAAGCTGACCGTAGGGATATGGTGCGCCTCCACGACCCGCCCAAGCTCCATTATAAATCGTATTTTTGAGGCGTTCCGCCATTTTCTCTATCGCAGGGAGAACTGATTTATCACCCGTCCTGAGATAGTATTCACAGACACCTGAGCCGTGGTAGCCTATGTCCCATGGAATGGCTTTATCGTAGTTTTTATTAGTAAGTTTACCAGAATACCAACTTTTTACAGCATCCAGATCTTTTTGCTCACCAGTGGAGAGTAAAAAGAGTGCAGCTCCATAGGTGTCAGCATTTTGCTTTCGGAGGAAGTCGGCGAATTGACGAACGATTTTATCTGATTTAGGGCAGTTTTCAGGCCAGGTGGGGCTGAATGTTCCCATGTCCTCGAGTTGAACCGTTACATTCGTAGCGGAACCTCCTGGCTTTCCCGCAATGGCAATGACCATTTTTCCACCCTTGGCTTCTGACTCGGTGATTCTGTCACCAAGGACAACACGAGGATCACGACCGTCTAGTTTTTTACCGTTAATGGATGTGATGAATTGACCTTTTTTAAATTTACCTGTGGCGGCGGCTGGTGAGCTTTCTTCTATGCCTAGGATGCGTAGTTTCATGCCTGGCTGGGTGATGTCGAGCTTTAGACCTACCGGACCAAAGTGGTCGATGAGCCATGGGCTTTTATCTTTTTCTTCAGGTCGTGGTGCGAAGGGGGTTTCACCTTTATAGTAGCTAGATTGTGCTAGTGAGAGACTCGAGAATATAAAGCCCCAAACGAGAACTTTTATGCATAACATTAATTGGCTGAGATTCGAAGGGCGAGAATACTGAGTCTTCATGTTCTTGTTTATGAATGGGTCCACTTTATTATCCAGTAAAAAATGAGTTTTATTGAAAGCCCGATGACTGCTAGAATAAATACCGACTTCGCCATGAATTACGACTTGGCAAGCTGACAAACCCGTTGAATAGTGTAGTTAATCATGATTTTTTCACCCGAAGAACAACAACGCTACTCTCGTCACTTTCTGCTGCCAGAGGTCGGACAAGTCGGACAGGAAAAGCTCAAAAATAGTTCCGTTCTCTGTATTGGCACTGGTGGCCTCGGATCCCCTGTCATTCTCTACCTTGCTGCCGCTGGTGTGGGGAAGATTGGCCTAGTCGATTCTGACACCGTCGATGTCACTAACCTACAGCGACAAATTCTCCACGGTGAAAGCTTTGTGGGTAAGTCCAAAATCGATAGTGCCGTTCATCGTATTAAGGAAATCAACCCCTACATCGAACTTGAGACCCACGACACCATGTTCGTTGCCAGCAATGCTCTCAACATTGCCACCGGATACGATATCATTGTCGATGGTTCGGACAACTTCCCCACTCGTTACCTCAGCTCAGATGTGGCTCACCAACTAAAGATCCCCAATGTTTATGGCTCAATCTACCGCTTCGAGGGTCAAGTCACCGTCTTTGCACCACACTTAGGTGGCCCTTGCTACCGTTGCATGGTGCCGAATCCACCAGATCCAGCCACAGTACCAACATGAAGTGAAGCTGGTGTGCTGGGCGTGCTTCCCGGCGTAGTTGGTTCATTACAGGCGATGGAGGCGATAAAACTCATCCTCGACATCGGTAAACCTGCCATTGGTAAATTGGTGCATTACGATGCCCTTTCCACTTCGATGCGATCCTTCACCCTCAATCCAGATCCTCAATGTGCTCGCTGTGGCGACAAGCCCACAATTGAAGGCATCCAAGAAACAAAATTCAAATCAACCAATAAACAAGGAAATCAAATGAAAGAAATCACAGTACAAGAGCTTAAGAATAAGATGGACGAAGGAACGCTAGGCTTCCTACTCGATGTCCGTATGCCAAAAGAATACGAATCTGCAAACCTCGGGGGCGTGCTCGTACCACTTCCTGAACTTATGGAATCACTCGATAAAATACCAAAAGGCGAACCAATCATCATCTACTGTAAAGCCGGTGGCCGTTCCGCACGCGCTTGCCTCGAACTCATGCAAGTTGGCTACGCCGATGTCACCAACGTGCTCGGAGGAACCGATGGGTGGAGAAACGAAATTGATCCTGACCTACCGCCGGCCTAATTCTCTCAATGTCCAGTAAACGCAGAAGAAGAAAAAAACGCAACAAGTCATCCATGCTTGTGCTTCTTCTGCTGCCTGTGGCCTGTCTAGCCGGCTACCTCGCTTATCCACAGATCATTTCTGTTTCCAATGATTCCAGCCACAATAGTGAGCTACCTCATAAAACCTCACCGCACGTCCAAGCCCCAAGGCCTCGTTCCTCGATGGAGGTTTATTCTCAGGACATCACCCCTATTTTTGAAAACTATTGCTACGAATGCCATATGGATGGCGATGACAAAGGTAATCTAGATCTAGATCGTTTCACAAGTCTCGCTACCATGATCGCAGACCGTGATACTTGGAAAAAAATTCGCGATCACGTCAATTGGAAGCTCATGCCTCCAGTGAAAAAAGATCAACCCACCCAACAACATCGCCAAGCACTCACCCAGTGGATAGATGACAACCTCTTTGCTATCGACCCTAAACACCCAGATCCTGGTCCAACCCACGCACGGCGACTCAACCGTAACGAATACCAAAACACGCTGCGAGACCTTCTCTTTGTCGAACTCGATGTCCGCGATCGCTTGCCAGCCGACGACTCTGGTGACGGCTTCGATAACGACGCAGGCAGTCTCACCATTGCCCCAGCTCACATCCAACGCTATTTAGCAACTAACGAGGAAGCATTCGAACTAGCCTATCCGCTGACACCGCCACCATCTCAGCTCATAAAATTTCTTCCTGAGAAAATGGCAGGCGATGGCTCGGTTCGTGAGAATTTCTACCTAATGTATCGTAGATCCTCAGCTAAAGTAGCATTGCCCACCATCAGCTCTGGCACCTACACGGTCCATATCGAAGCGAGTCAACATAAAGCAGGAGATGAAAATGCCAAACTCGCGATGTGGGTTGATGGTAGCTTAGTTAAAACCGTCGAAGTCACCGCCCCTCACCCGAATAATAAACGTCATAGCCTCAAGGGCATCGCCCTCAACAAAGGTTCAGTGATCGAATTCGTGTTTATCAACGACTTCTACCATGCCGAATCCAAGGAAGATCGCAATGCCATGGTGTTCTCCATCGCTGTAGAGGGAAAGCCTAAGCCAGTAAAACCAACGCTCACAGCCTTCAGAAAACGCTTTAATATTGTACCCAAGGCCAATGAGTCCGATCTTGATTTCTTCAATCGCGTCTTACTAGATTTCGCGTCAGTGGCTCTGCGTCGCAACGTCAGCACTCTAGAAATAGAAAAGTATAGCCATTTCATCTCAGTTGCTCAAGGCCAAGAAGAATCCATAGACCACGCACTGAGATTAGCCATGCAGGCGATGCTGCTCTCTCCAGACTTCTTATTCATTGATGCTCCCCACCGCCACACTCAGATTGCGAAGGCAACGGAAACTTTCGATGCAGCTGAAGTCGACACCTTCACGCTAGCTTCACGCCTCTCCTATTTCCTCTGGAGTGCTCCGCCAGATGACGAGCTACTCAAATTAGCTGCCAATGGCCAATTGAGAAATCAACTACACCACCAAGTTGCCAGAATGCTAGCCTCAGCAAAAGCCCAAGCCTTAATTGAAAACTTTGCTGGTCAGTGGCTACAAACACGTGACCTCGGCACCATCAAGCCAGACCCCGTCACTTTCCCCAATGTCACTTCTGATGATCTGGCCGACCTCCAAAAAGAAACCGAACTCACCCTTCGCCACATTCTGCTCAACAAACAACCACTGACCGACATCCTGAAAGCCAACTACAGCTTTCTCAATGAAAATTTAGCGGAGTTCTACGGCATCCCTGGAGTCACTGGCGACCACTTTAGACGCGTCGACCTTAGTGACACGCGTCGTCGTGGCCTACTCACTCAAGCATCGGTACTGATGCTCACCTCGACACCGACCCGGACTTCGCCTGTGATGCGTGGAAAGTGGATTCTTGAAAACCTTTTAGACATGCCACCCCCACCTCCACCAGCTGATATACCCGGGCTCAACGAAGGCAATGTCCACACCAAGGGATTGACACTACGTCAAGAGCTCGAACGCCACCGTCAAAAGTCCGCATGTGCAGCCTGCCACAACATGATGGATCCGATTGGCTTTGCCTATGAG
>CAXMOB010000225.1:0-1967 GCA_964194815.1 Vicinamibacteria bacterium
GAAGGGTGACTCAGAAATTTTATGGATTATTCCTCTTTCATAGACTAGGCTGGCTTCAGATGAAAAAATCTTTAATCACTGGTTTGCCACTTGCACTGACTTTGTCTCTTTTCGCTGCGGCCTTAATGGCAGAAGACACAGTAGAGGCGAAACCTCCTTCAGAAAAACAAGTGCCGTTTTCCTTTGTGCAAATGTGCGACACTCAATTGGGTATGGGTGGCTACGAGCACGACGTCATGACCTTCAAGTTGGCGGTCAAACAGATCAACTTGATGAAACCCGATTTCGTTGTCATCTGCGGCGATCTCGTGCAGAAAGCTAACGATAAATCCTTTGCAGACTTTAAGGCTATCAAAGCTGGCTTCGTCATACCCTGCCACTGTGCCGCAGGAAATCATGATGTAGGTAATAAGCCGACTGCCAAGTCACTCAAGTACTACCGCGAGACTATCGGCAAAGATTACTACTCATTCGAGAACAAAGGATACACTTTTGTAGTAGCGAATACCCAGCTGTGGAAAGCTCCGCTTGCTGGAGAGTCTGAAAAGCATGATGCTTGGTTTAAGGAGACATTAGAAGACGCCAAAGCAAAGAACTCGCCAGTGGTCATCGTCGTCCACTACCCGCTGTTCACGAAGGAGCCGGAGGAAAAGGAGAATTACTACAATATCCCCCAGCCGAAACGTCAGGAAATCCTTGATTTATGCGAGAAAAACGGCGTCGTCGCCTTCCTCGCAGGTCATACCCACAAACAGATCAGCAATGATTACAAAGGCATCCAACTAGTAAACGGGGAAACCACCAGCAGTAACAACGACGAACGCCCAATGGGTTTCCGACTCTGGAATGTCGACGAGGAAAAAGGGATGCGTCACGAATTTGTGAAGCTGAAAGGAATGCCAGAGGGGAAGTGAACGAGCTTAAATGTTTACAGCATTATTAATGAGTCGGTTCATTTCTGTGAGTTCAATGGGCTCCACTTTTCAAGGTATTCCATTTTCACTTTACCGGTTTTTAGATCAAAGTGCAGTGGAAGAAACAGATAACGTGACTTGTTGATGTCTTTCTTATCCGGAATCCACCACTGGTCGCAGAGAGCCATCACGGTGTCGGACTCTTTCAAGTAAATCAGGTCGGTGACTTGGGAGTTCCAGGTTTTTTTCTCGCTAATATTTGCCTGTTTTTTATATACACCTAATGGCGAGTCGGCCACGGCACACTTGGTATTCGATCCAGCCCAGCCATGAACGCCGGATGCGACTGCGATGTACTTGCCTTTATACTTCACCATGGCGGGAGCCTCGCAACCATTGTTAAAGATCAAGACTCCATCTCTTTTACTTGTTAGGTAGTCATCACTCAAGCTGTCGATACGGATTCCATAACGCCAGTCTCCGCCTTCTTCGGGCTTTGAGTGATCGCAGTAGATCACGTAAGCTTTGCTATCGTCATCTTGGAACACGTTCATGTCTGATGCGAATCCGTTAGACGTGCCCATCTCGCGTGGACCGTGTGGAGTAAAAGGCCCCTCTGGATGATCGGCAGTCGCGACACAGAGGAACGATGCGGGCATCGCCACAAAACAACGATACCACATCACGTATTTCTTGGTCTTTTTGTTGTAAATCACATGCGAACGACCTGTGGCACCCAACTTGCCAAAACCTTTCTCTGGACGGGGCAGACATACGCCCTTGTAGGTCCAGTTCATGAGGTCGGTGGAGCTGTAAACTTGCACGCCGTTCCAGACAGGCCCGGCTGGCATGCGGAACAGACCTTTAGGATTGTTAGCGTAGCTGCTGCCATACCAGTAGAACACTCCGTTGAAGCGTGATAGCTCACCTTCGTGGGCTACGATGGGATTGCCTTCGGTATCCTTCCAGTCGGAACCATTGATGATGGAGGTAATTGGTTTTTTGGGTTCTACAGCCTTGGACACAGCCGAGATGCTGAGAGTGAAGACTCCC
>CAXMOB010000226.1:0-2585 GCA_964194815.1 Vicinamibacteria bacterium
TCCCACCAGCGGTTGCCAAAGCTAGCGAAGGCTCCATCACCCATGGTCAGACAGAACATCGAGGCGAGCACCAGCACATTGGCGAAAACAATGAACACCAAGGAAAAGAAAGTGCCATTCTCCTGCAAGTCGGGTTGATCCTGCGGAATCATCCACAAGGTCCACAACAAGTGGAACAACCAACCGCCACCAAGCAAACAATACATAGCTTCCTCCAAATAAGGGATTTCCCAAAACCAACCCAGTATGATGGTGCACATGAATGCCACTACCGACCAAAAGGGCACAAAGTAGGGAGATAGCGCGATCAAAAAGTTGGTCTTATTGGTGATGATATAGCCACCATCTTTCTTCACCTTGATCCCTGACACCTTGCCGCAACACCCAATCACAAAGACTGCGTGAGTCAGTTCGTGCCCCAGCACATACATGTAAAGGAAGGGCGTCTCCAACCAACCGGTGTAAAACCAGCCAAAGGTGAGCATCGCACCCACCGAGAAGAACAAAAATTCCCGCGTCTTGAGCAAATCATACCAGACCGATGTGCCAACATCCTCTCCCCCCATGGTCAACAAGGCCAACACGCTGATAATACACAAGGGCAATAAGGCGAGTGCTATCAGCCAACGCAAGACCCGTTGCAGCGGCGGCAAGTGCAACACATCTTCATGCACACCCGCTATCGCAGCTCGAATCGATCGCTGCCCGTTGCGGCGCATCGCCCGACGGTTCACTCGATCCTTCGCCCGTTGGTTAGCCCCACAGATAGCTGCCCACACGGACGGACGTCCCAACTCTTTTGAAGTAGAGCGGGAGCGTGGTCGATTCGACTTTCGCTTACGGGCCATGGGTTAATAATTCACACTTGGGGCGGGATAACAGAAGGCTGAATAATAAGTATTTAAAAAAATCACCCCTCGCCTTCATCACGTATTTAAGATTCCTTAATTATCAATAAACCGCAAGTGTGTTCTTTGCCCACTAGGCATTTTTCCTCAAACCACGCACTCTATTCATCTTAGTCATTTATTTTAAATAGCTTACAAACTTGTCTTACAGAAAAACTTCAGCATTATAAAAAATTACCTTCCCCTAAGGCTGACAAAAATGCGACGATCCCATCACGTGGGGGCTTGACTTCCACCTCCTTTGCGATGCAAGACACAAGCTGAAAGGCTCAGGAAGCCGCGAAAGCACATCCTCAACTCTTTAATACACACTTTATGGAAACACCAACTGACTATTCAACAGCTCCAATTAACCAACAGTTGAGCAACGAGGATAAGATCGACCTTCTTCGCACCATCATCCGCATCCGTCGCTTCGAACAAGCCTCTCAGAAAGCATATTTCGGAGATAAAATAGGTGGATTTCTTCACCTCTACATCGGCCAAGAATCAGTTGCCGCTGGCACCATCTCACTGTGCGGCCCTGAGGACCACGTGATCACTGCCTACCGTTGCCACGCTCACGCATTGGTCTCAGGAATGAGCATGAATGAAATGATGGCTGAACTTTTCGGTAAAGCCACTGGTTGCTCAAAAGGCAAAGGCGGCTCCATGCACTTCTTCGCTCCCGATAAGAACTTTTGGGGCGGTCACGGCATCGTCGGTGGTCAAACTCCACTCGGCCTCGGCTTGGCATTTGCACAAAAATACAAGGGCGTAAAAGGGGCTTGCCTCTGCTAAATGGGTGACGGTGCCATCAACCAAGGAGCCTTCCACGAATCCCTCAACATCGCTCAACTGCTCAGTATCCCGGTCGTCTACATCATCGAGAACAACGGCTACTCGATGGGAACTTCACAGGAGCGCTCAAGTGCCTATAAGGAAACTCTGGCCCGTCGTGCAGAAGGATACGACATGGCCTGGGACACAGTGAACGGCGAAGATATCTACGAGGTGCGTGCCAAGACCCAGGTAGCCATAGAACGTGCCCACAATGAGTGTAAACCGACCATCCTTGAGATCTTTACTTACCGCTACTTTGGACACTCAGTGGCCGACGCTAACGCAAAAAAATACCGCACTCCTGAAGAGATCCAGAAGTATAAAACAGAACACGACCCGATAGTGCTGTGGAAAACGAAAATCATCGCTGAAGGTGTGATCACTGAAGAACAAGCAGATCAAATCGATAAAGAAGCAAAACCCGAAGCAAAAGCTTCCGTAAAATTTGCCGATGAGTCACCTGACCCAACATCCGACGCAATATTCGAAGACGTGTACTGGGAAGTGGACAACAACACCGAAGCTGGCAACACAGGACGCCACTTCTTCAACGACTAATATCACAAACACCCAATTTTTAACGCAATGAGAGAAATTAAATACAGAGACGCCATCGGTGAAGCCCTTGATGAGGAATTAGCACGCGATGAGAATGTCGTCGTCATGGGCGAAGAGGTAGCTGAATACAACGGTGCTTACAAAGTCACTAAAGGACTTTGGGAGAAATGGGGCGATAAGCGTGTCATGGACATGCCCATTTCTGAAGCTGGCTTCATCGGCATGGGCGTCGGTGCCTCAATGCTCGGCATCCGTCCAGTGATGGAGCTGATGTTCTGGTCATTCCACTCGGTCGCC
>CAXMOB010000227.1:0-19372 GCA_964194815.1 Vicinamibacteria bacterium
ACGAATATCCCCTTTTGCCCAATTAAAGGCGTATGGAGGAGGTATCCCGCACCAGCAAGAATGGCCACCACGATGAAGTGTAGTATGTTCATACTAGCGTTTCTAGCAAGCTACACTACCGATTCAACTCAAAAGCGTAGAACAGGCTAAAAAAGTCACTAAGACAGCCCGCAGAGGCATTACTCAAGGTCACTGACAGTGACAGATGTCTTCTTACGAGCACCCAAATAGATCGCTTGATCAACCACTCGCGAAGGAGATACGTCAAAACGGTATGCATGACAATTCAGACAAACAGAAGCAGAGGCGCCGCAAATTGAATCACATCCCTCACACACTTTAAATTGTGATGGATTAGAGGCAATCTCTTGCGCCTTCTTCATTCGGTCTGTCATCTCTGGTTTGCTCATCATTCTTCAATTATCCTCGATTGCTGAAGCAGCAACCTATGAACTAAAAGATAGTCGATTTTTGCCATCTGGCAAAATAAAAAATACGGCATCCACGAAGGACACCGTATTTCTATTAAATTTTATTAAGACGCAAAGCCGACTGATGTAAAATCAGTTAAGCTGCCTTAACAATCTTAGAGGTCTTGCTCTTAAGATTTGCTGCCTTATTTCTGTGGAAGATATTCTTCTTAGCACAGATATCCACAGCTGATGTGAACTTCTTGAAGAGCTCTTGGGCTGCTTCTGATTTACCTTCTGCAGCTGCTGCAAGAGTCTGCTTACGGTATGTCTTTACACGTGACTGGAGAGCCTTGTTACGAGCTGTGCGGCGTGTTGTTTGACGGATTCTCTTCTCTGCTGACTTAGTGTTTGCCATAATTTTGTTATCGAAAAAGTTAGTTGTGGCTTTGCGAGCCGGGGGCGAGAAACTACAAATTAAGATAAATATGTCAAGGGATCATTGAAAAAAAACCTGATAAACCTTAAATCATCAGTCGAATATCCTCAACACTTCCCCTTTTCTTCTTTTCTCAATGTAGTCCGTGCTCTAAATCTGTGCCATGGAAAGGCTGAAGCTGGCAATACTCAAAGGAAAACCTGAAATCTTTTATACACTACAAGGTGAAGGTAGCAGCATGGGGATGCCAGCAGTCTTTATTCGTAGTTCTCTCTGCAACCTTCATTGTTCATGGTGCGACACGGACTACACCTGGAATTGGAAAGGAACTCCATGGAAGCATGAGAATGATTCACTTGAGGGCTACCAAAAATTTGAGAAAAGCGAATATATCGTAGAACCTGAATACGAAGCTATCCATGATATGATCACCGACTTTGGGTGTGCCAACCTCATCATCACAGGTGGTGAACCGCTCCTACAGCAAGACGCATGGATCCCATTGCTCAAGAAACTCAGAGAAACAGACCCAGAATTTAGATTCGAAGTCGAAACCAATGGCACCCAAACGCCTTCTGATGAATTGGTGCCCTTCATTGAACAATTCAATGTCTCACCTAAACTTGCCAATTCTGGCAATAGTGTGGACAAACGAATAAATGCTGAGGCTTTAGCCTTCTTTGCCCAACACCCGAACAGCTGGTTTAAGTTCGTGATCGCTGAAGAATCAGACATGACTGAGGTCAATCAAATCATCGACAAGCATCAACTGCCAAAGCATAAAATTATTCTAATGCCTGAAGGGCGCACACGCCTAGCACTCAATAGCAGACGTGGATGGCTCGCTGACTTATGTATCGAGCAGGGATATCGCTTCGGGGATCGACTCCACATTCGCCTGTGGGGAGCCAAACGAGGGGTCTGACCCATACCTTCAGATTGACAATAAAAGCGGATTATGGTTCACTTGTTGTCATGCCGAGGTGCGATTTACAGAAAAAGTAAGTTTTTTTGCAACATTTCCTCAGTTGTAGGGTTATAGATAATAGAACCAACGACAAGACAATGAATACTCAACACGACGACAACGATAAGGTATGGGAGCTACTTGACAACGCCAGTCAACAGGAAGCCTCACCTCTATTCTCACGCAATGTGATGCGTGCTGTTCGACTTGAGGAAGCTGAATCCAGCACTCCGTGGTGGAAAATGCTTACCAACATGAAAGCTCTTGTTTCTGTAGGAGCTGTCGCAGCATGTGCTATCGCGGTCATTTCAGTCTATTCTGGAAATAATACCGCGATTCCTATTAATGACGATAGCTTTGCGGTGACTCAAGATCCAATTACAGAGGAAGTCACAACTGACATTCCATCCGAACTTATTTCAGACATGGAGACATACGTCGCTAACGATGAATTTGTCAGTGAGATACTCGTAAACCTAGTCGAAAATCCTGATTTGCTCAGTGCTGACGAGATGGTTGCTATGGTATCCTTCTAAGTTAAGAGCGCAAACTGGCGGCCCAAAGAATTTTAAAAATCCATTATCCTGTTCATAGGTGATGGATTTTTTATTGATCCCAGTTCTGCTAAAGAGCCGTATCACTTATACCATTCAATCATTCGACGGACTTTCTCTCGCTCAGCTCAGCTCAGCTGACTATTTCACCCCAACGTTAAAAATTATCATTACGCTAAGATAACTGTTCAGTTGGTATTATACCATTTAGAGTTTCAAAAGAGACTTATGCGAAGCTATATTCTTTTAGAATCGAGGCTTGATAAAGGAACGATGCGGGCATCGTGACTGAAGAAAAACACTGATTGTAGATGAATACAGCGAGTAATCTTCGCCCAATGCGTAGCCTAGTCTCTTCATCCTTATAAAAAAATCATTAGTCTCTTTTGTTTCTCTAAGTGGTATTAGGTACTATGCTAAAGAAATTCGATCAGTGCGTAGCACTCGGTGAGCTTTGCGCAGATGGCAAAATCCTGTCACATAAGTCACCATTGTATCAGGAGTCCTAAACACTGACTCAGGAGTGAACTTACGAAATCTTCCTAGATCCGAACCGCCATGATAATACAGTGACAATGTCACCTCATCTTCTGCAGCTTCAATTAATTGCTGAGTCACTTGATGGTGACTCTCCGATACCAACTGGCGGCTCTGCATTCTCCAACCAGAAAGACATTCCTCCGCGGTGTCCTGATGAGTTTGTCCACAACCATGAAGACGATAGATGCTGGCTGGCTCAAAATAGGTTTTTCTTAAACTGAACATGCTATCAACATAGCAGCCCCCCTAGGACAACCGGCGTCCCACCTGGTTATTTTTTAAGGATTTTCTTTCTTTTCAACCACATCACCCTCGACCAGCTTTAGAGATAGCTGGTCCAGTAAGATAGTTGCACGTGATTTATTATCGATTGATAAGGTCAGTGCTTCCCCATCTAAATCCATTTCGTCACCAACTTTGTTCTCTAACTCAAGTTCCATATAGCGAGGGCTCTTCACCAAGCTATCTTCAGAAAACTTAAAATCCATAGTGAATGGAGCCCATTCCCTACTTGAAGCCATGATAAAGTTTTGAGAAGCTTCATATTGCAGCATTTCAGGGTGAACTCCCTTTACCACCCTAATAGCCCCTCTTACCCTAGCCTCTTGATGCTCTGTCATCACTAGGATTCGTCCAGAAAGCCTTAAGAGCATACCCTTTTTCGCCTTAAATGGCTTTCCATCTGAATACTTCAACCTCTGCGTCAAGAAGCTCCAGCCCTTCAACACTGCCGCATTCTCTCCCTCCACAGCTTTAAAATCTGGGTGATACGCCTCAACTTTACAGATCCCTGCAGACTGCACTAAGAAGTGATCCTGCCAATCTAATATAGAATAGTTGAACCCATCCTCATCGCCCTCTAGAGAAGTATCCTCAAAACTTGCGTTTCTCAATGCTAAGACAGGCAAAGGCGGTGGAGCGACCACAACTTGAGCTTGCTGAGCTTTAACGTAAAACCAGATGGCAAGCCCTACTGCAACGACAGCTAGCAGAACCAAGGTCCACATCCCACGCTTCAGCAAGGTATTATCCGGCACTAAATGAACAAATTTTTGCGTCCTTGGGTTCCCAATTCGCGTCGATTGGGCTTCACGCGTTGTCACTTTGGGTATGCCAGCAGCGTACTCGAACACCACCTGACGCTTCTGTGTCAGTTCAATTCTCAATGGCTGCTGGGATTCCACTAACTCAGCATGAAAGCGGACACGCTCAATGAAGTAATCCTGAGCTTCTTCTTGATTTTCAAGAAGACTTTCGAGATCAGCTTTGGTGCCTGTAGATAAAGAACCCTCTAGGTATTGATTCACCAAATCTTCTAACTTGGGGTCAACCGCACCTGGATCTATTAATTGATGACTCATTGTTGACCTCCTAATTTTGATTCTACACATTGTCGCAAGGCATGCCGGGTTCTTTCAAGCTGTTTATACACGGCATTCATCTTGCGTTGTTGTTTGTCAGCCACTAGGGCTAACTCGTCGGCATCAAGAGACTCATACCTAGCTTTAATCATCTCTCGCTGGTTTTCAGGAAGCGTCTCCACACATGCTCGTAATGCTTCTATACGTTCGAGTTGTTGATCAGCATGCACTTCCGTAGCTTCAGCTGCCTTTTGGGCCAATCTGGCTGATAGCTCAGGAGATAAATTAAGGTGCTGGGCAGGTTTATGCTTCTTCAGCCAAGACAAAGCCTTAAATCTCGCACAGGTAAAAGCCATCCTACGGAAGTCCTCAACTTGCCAATGCTTTTGTCGTTTATTCCACACCACCAAGACCGCATCTTGCATGCAATCCTCACACGCGGCGTCATTGAAAAGCATCGTTCCCAAATAGGCTCGTAGTGCGGCACGCGTCTGTAGGTAATACTGCGTAAAGACTGTTACATCTGCTGCCGAACCACCAGAAATAGCCAATCCAGCAACTTGAGAACTCATATCCTCACGCTCTGCTCCATCGCCTATTTTTAGTTCTACCATCTCTGTTTTATATCAATACTACTCTGAGGCCGAAAAAAGCCTGAAAGCATCTCTCTATACACTAACGATCTACTAACCTTCGCACCGTTTTGCCAAGCCTTTTTTCCACCAAGGTTAATACGATCTATCGTCTCAAGTCCAAGGGATGCGGGTAAGTACGTGGCCAAGCGTTGAAATCTTCCAGCTAGGCTGTCAGAGTATTCTATTCCCTGCAATAAGTTCTCTCGAGCACATTTGATCCAAGGAGCCACTGCTACACAGTCGAGCTGTGTCATACCTGGTATATAAACACGACCCTGCTTTAAATCTTTCGGGGCATCACGAATGATATTCACTAGCTGGAGTCCCTCACCATACGCTCGACCTAAACGATATAGTTCCTCCTCTGGCAATGCGGAGTATCGCTTATCAGAATAAAGCCCCATCGCTGTCCAGAATTCTCCCACACATCCCGCAACTTGATAACAATAGTGAAGTAAAGCTGCTTGGTCTTCGATACAGCCACCCTGAATCTCAAACCTTTCGATATCACCTCGCTGACCATCTAGAATAATCCCACAAACCTTCTCAACCTCATGACGAGAAACCTCATCTAATGCACCTATTTTTGCCACCAATACCTCAGTCAATGACAGTAATTGCTGCTCCTTTGCAGATTCTACAAGTGGCAGAATTCCATTTATTAAACTTTCCAACTTGGTAAACTCTCTCGCTGCCAAAGCATCCAAGGCCTGAACTTTCATTTCGGCTTCGACACCTTCGACATCCGCAATGGTATCTGTCACCCGTGCTAATAAATACGCTAATGCCACCGCCCCACGCATTCGCACTGGTAAAATCCGAATACTCAGATAAAACGACCGAGACACGCCTTTAAGATGGTTATTCAAATCAGCCACGATCTAACCATCAACAAGTCCGCGTGATTCAGCAACTCAAAAGTCACTTCCTTATTCATCTCTACTTCCATATCCCGTTCTGCCACAGAATCTGTCCGTATTGTTCATTTTACAAGCATACTCCAGGTAAGACTGATATGAACGCATTCATTGACTGCTTGTTGACCGAAGCTAAGCACTACCAATCGCTTTACCCGAACACAGCTATTCGAACCATCTATATGGGTGGTGGCACTCCCTCGATGCTGTCCCCCACATTACTCGAAAAATTATTTAAGGGCCTACGTTCTATCTTCGATCTCTCGACACTCGAAGAACTCACATTCGAAGCCAACCCCGCAACGTTCACCGAACGCAAGGTGCAACTTTTTAAGGACCTTGGGATCACCCGCGTATCTCTCGGTATCCAATCATTTTCAGATCGTGTACTCAGCACTTTAGGCAGAGAACACAGCTGTCAACAAGCGATCGACTCTGTCAAACTGCTCCAGCAAGTTGGCATGGAGGAGGTCAATATCGACTTGATGTTCGCTGTCCCTGGTCAACCTCTTCAAGAATGGCAAGACACGCTCGACACGGCAGTCTCACTCAAACCCGATCACATTTCTTGTTATAACCTCACTTACGAAGAAGACACAGAGTTCATCAAAAAACTCACCGAAGGTGAATATGTAGAAGATGAGGAACTCAATGCTCGTTACTTCGAGGTCTGCCATGAAACCCTCAGTAAAGCTGGTTTCCGCCACTATGAGACCTCTAATTACGCTCAGCCAGGTAAGGAATCTAGACACAACAAAGCGTATTGGTTAGGCAACGACTATATTGGAATTGGCCCTAGTGCAGTGGGCACAGTGAATCGCACTCGCTACAAAAATGTGCCCGACACGGCAAAATACATCCAGATGGTCAATCATGTTGGCCATGCACAAACTGAAATCGAGAAGCTCTCGGATGAAGCCTTTAGAATCGAACGCATTGCTCTCTTACTCCGCACAGCTGATGGCCTACCTCTGCAATGGACAAAAGATAGTGACCCCAGTGACGTCGAGTTCCTGATTGAACAAAAACTCGCTCGACTACATAACGGCCATCTGCAGCTCATCAACACCGGGCCAATGCTCGTCGACAGTGTTGCGGAACGCCTCGTTTAATAGAGTTACACTACCCGCAACACTAGTGCCCACCGAAGATTTGGGTAGCAAAGACGGTATTATTAGGTCCTATGGCGATCCCGGTTCCAACTGAGTTGTAATTCCCCGTTAGGTTTTTGTGGTGCCCCTTTGAGTCAACCCAACTTTGCACGATTGTTTTAGCAACAAACTCTTCAGCCAATCCACTGGTAGCAGCCACATTTTCAGCTAGGCGAGGAGGACCGCCAAGCTGCTTGATATCATTCATTCGTGCACTAAAATGATCGTGACTAATTACCATCCTCTTATTTGTCCGAATCGAAGCGTCTTTCATATAAGATGAATGATCGCGAGAGGCTGAAGACAGCATAGTATTATGAGACAGTGGCTCTAGACCTCTAGAAATACGGTATCTATTGATACCCTCGTGTACTCGTTGTTGAATCAAGCTAGCATTACGTGCTACTCGTGGAGACGTCGGAGCGACTGCTCGCCCCGGCAGTACGTCTGGCTTTATTTGACGCGTTGGTTTTGAGCCTGCACAAGAGGCCAAGAGAGCGGAACAGACCAGTGGCGGAATAAGGTAAGAAAACTTCATGCACCTAAAACATTCATCGAACAAGATAGCTCGGTCAAGAAAAAGAGAAAGCCACTGTAGGATTTCCCCACAGTGGCTTAATATAAAAGCTATTGACGTGCAATTAGCGACGAAGGCCGAGTCCTGCTACAACTTTCGTGTAACGCTCTTCAGAGTTCTTCTGTAGGTAATCAAGAAGCTTACGACGACGTGCTACAAGACGAAGAAGGCCACGACGGCTTGATGAGTCCTTTTTGTGTATCTTAAGGTGCTCAGTGAGCTCAAGGATACGTATGGTAAGAAGTGCTGCCTGATAGTCTGCTGAACCTGTGTCTGATTCACTGATCTTGTAATCCGCAGGATTAATGTTCTGATTGATTTCTGATTTGCTCATTTTGAATAATTGTTTCCGGACCAGCCATAATGGCCAGACCGCCCTCCTCGGGTGATTGGGGTGATACCACCTCACTTCTCACAGACAAGCACATTTTCATCATCGCACAAAAAAAAGGAGGATTTGCGAACAAATCCTCCTTCAAAATTTTAGTATTGGTAAAAATCTATGCTCCGTAACTTGATTCAACCTTTTTCGCCACGTCACGGTATCCGTAATCAACCTCGTAAATCTCTTTGAAGGACTCAAGAGCCTTTGCCTTGTCTTCCATCTCAACATGAATGAGTCCTTTTTCATAAAGAATCTGCTTTTTCACATCGTCCATAGTGTGTAAGTCTTCGAGTGCGTCTACAAGTTGCTTAATGGCCAAGTCAAACATTGATTTAGCCTTGAACGTCTGAGCTAGAAGCAACAACGAACGTGTGCGAATATGAGGGTTTCTTGATGCTTGCTGCAAGTGAGGAATAGCGTCGGAATATTCGCCTTTCTCGCTCATGGCAAAACCTAAGTCGAAACGCAATGATGGATCCGTTGGATTTGCATCAACGCGCGTCTGGCATTCCGCCACAGCCTTATCGAGTCGCTCATCTTTAGCTTTCGTATATTTAGCTTGAATCGCTTCGTCATCAGGATTCGCCTTCGCTTCACGTTCAACAGCGCGGAACTCTTCGTCCTCCATCTTCTTCTTCATCAAGCTCGCCTTATTCTTCAAGGAAATATCGTTATCGGAAAGTTCGTGAGCCCATGAATAGAACACATAAGAATCTGGTGCGTAGCCCATCTCTTCATAGAGAGCTGCGATCTTCTTCACTAAGGGTAGGTTATTCTGGTCAGCCGTGTATTCGTCCATCAACTTGGATAAACGGTTACGCATCTGCTCACGCGTCATGCCCTGAACATCATCTTGCTGAAGGTCAACTGCTTCAACCTCATCCTTCTTCTGAAGTGTGTATTCATCTGACTCATCCTTCTTAGCCTTCTTCATTGACGCACGAGCTGAGGCATCTTTCGATCCTTTCTGTGCATCCATATCAGTCGGGTCTCGAGCGATAATATCATTGTAAACTCCAACTGACTTACTTGGCATATCACGTGCCAAGTAATGGTCCGCAAGCTTATGTAAAAGTTTCGTATTACTTGGTGCTCCAGTTCTCACTGTTTCGAGACCAAATGCTGCAGTCTCTAGCATGTTGAGACGCATTGCAGACTCAAAGAGAAGTTCGTTCATCTGAGGATTATAGGGATCCTTAGATAGTTCAACTTCGAGCATTGGTAATGCAGACTCAGGATCTGACTTGATCGTCGAACGCACTTTAGCAGCAGAAAAGCCGCCACCAGAGCCTAAGAAGGCTGTCATCGCACTTGTTTTCTTCCCCTTATCGATACCTCCTTCATAGGTAGCACATTTACGCGCTAGCTTTCTGCCATCCAGAAATCCTGGACATTCTTTCAAAATAGCTTGGCATAAGCTTACAGCATATTCGTGGTTATCCAATTCAACAGCACTCAATGCCCGCAGCCAAAATCCCTTCATTTTCTGGGAGAGTCCTGCATCATTAATTTCCTCAATTTTATCGACCATGGTATGTGTAGTGTATCCTAGTTTGTTAGCACTCTGGATTGTTAGTTCCTAGAGACAAGAATATGAAGAAAATCCTTCAGAATAGTCTCGTATAAAAAGAATGCCATTTCTCCCCCGTTTGGCAAGCCCTCGGTTCGGAGAAATAGCATTTTTTTAGACATTGGCACGACCACCTAACCACAATGTATTTACTTAGTAACTTCACCGAGGATATCGTGTAGGCGATTGATCATAGCCTGTGGGTTATCAAGCATACCTGCAGCGAGCATAGCGTTGTCTGCAAGTTGCTCTGTCACGAGCTTTGCCAAGGCTTCATTTGAACCCTGTAATGCTGATAGATTTTTGATCACTTGGTGACGTGGATTGAGCTCTAGCACAACTTTCGCAGCAGGAACTTCTTGTCCCATTGCTTTCATCATCGAACGCATTTGAGCATTCGGAGACTCAGCTGGTGCGAGTGCAGCTACAGGAGAATCAACGAGTCGCTTACCAGCCTCTACCTTCTCCACACGCTCACCCAATGTTTCAGCCATAAAGCCTGAAAGTGACTCTAATGCAGCGTCATCGAGTGCTTCACCTTCGGTAGCCACGTCATCGAGTTCGATGTCAGCACGGTCAGCTGAGATCATCTTCTTACCTTTATATTCAGGCATTGAATCGAGAACATACTGGTCAACTCCGTCCGTGAAGTAAGCCACTTCAATACCACGAGCCTTGAATGCTTCGAGGTAAGGGCCATTTTCAATCACTTCACGGGTAGAACCAATGAGATAATAAATTGCCTCTTGGTCTTCGGGTGCACGATCGATGTATTCAACAAACGATGTCTGCTTACCCGCATCAGTCATAGAAGTTTCCATGCGAAGTAATCCAGCTAGTTGTTCTTGGTGCTCGAAGCTTGTCGCGACACCTTCCTTGAGGTAGCGGCTAAACTTACCGTAAAATTCTTCGTATTTTTCAGGGCTGTCCTTGGCTTCTCTTTCTAAGAATTTAAGGAAACGTTTAGTGATCAACTTGTTCAATTTCTGAACCAAGGCACTGTCCTGCATCGTCTCACGAGAAATATTCAATGGAAGATCAGCAGAATCAATCACTCCCTTAAGGAAACGTAGCCACTCAGGAAGCAGTTTCTCAGGCTTCGCGTCTATCAGTATCTTACGGCAGTAGAGAGAAACTCCAGCATCCTGCTGTCCCATACCAAATTGCTCTTGGTTCTCATTAGGAACGAAAAGAAGTGCATTGATAGAAAGTGGGGCATCAGCACTGAAGTGCATGGTGTAACGTGGTTCGTCCCATGCGTGTGCAATGAACTTGTAGAACTCGTTGTATTCTTCTTCTGTAACATCCGACTTTGACTTCAACCATACGGCGTCAACCTTGTTGATAAGCTCACCATTCAACTTAACAGGGAAAGAAACGAAGTTTGAATACTTCTCAAGGATCTCCTTGATGCTATCTTCCTTAGAAAATTCTTCCATCCCCTCTTTAAGCCGCATCACTATTTTAGCTCCACGAACTTCTTCGGTAGTTTCCTCAATCGAATATCCAGTTGAGCCATCAGAAGTCCACATCAAGCTTTCCCCTGAGTTATCCCATGAATGGGTGTGCACATCGACAGTGTCGGCTGCCATGAAGGCTGAGTAGAAACCTACTCCAAACTGGCCAATCACGTCTGCGTTGGTTTCGCCTTTTTCCTTCAAGCCTTCCAAGAATGCCTTGGTGCCTGAGTGTGCGATCGTTCCTAAGTTCTGAGCTAGCTCATCACGTGTCATTCCAATACCGTGATCGGAAATCGTCAATGTCTTGGCTTCTTCATCCGTGGTGATGTTAATCTCCAAGGGAAGATCCGCTCCGTAGACATCCTTCTCAGTAAGTTGCTTCAAACGTATTTTTTCAAGCGCATCCGCTGCGTTAGAGACAAGCTCTCTCACAAAGATCTCTTTATCCGTGTAAAGTGAGTGAATTACGATATCGAGAAGCTGCTTAACTTCCGCTTGGAATCCATGCTGGTGCTGTGTTTCTGTACTCATATGATTTGATCTAAAATTAGAAGCAAAAAGATAAGCAAGAACCTCCATTCGGCAAGTGTGAACTTGGATAATTGACACCTTTGATTTACCTTGCCCCCTCCGCAGCTTGCTTTACATTGTCTGGTCTCAGCCGTAGGCCTCCAAAAGTCTATAAAGCACTAAATATACCAGCAACAACTTGATTAAATTATCTAACTGTGAGCCGTCATATTGAGTCAATTGGAAAGCTCTAGAATTACGACATCCCTATATTTATAGTCACCATCCCATAACTCTCGGAGTTCCCTAAACGACCCCCTGTTCTCCCACCTCAAGTCCCCAAATAGCACCCTCGCTTATCTTCCCTCTTGCACATTCCATCATTGCCCAGTACTGTACCTCCTACTATGAGCGACATTCAAGACATCAAGATCACATTTTCGACAAATAAGGGCGACATCGACATCACTGTATTCGCAAGTGAAGTGCAAGTTACTGCTGCGAGTTTCCTTAACCTTATCTCACGCGGCTACTACGACGGCCTTAGCTTCCACCGTGTCATCGCTAACTTCATGATCCAGGGCGGTTGTCCTCAAGGTTCTGGAACGGGTGGCCCTGGTTACAAGTTCGAGTGCGAATGTAAACCAAACCTTAAGCACGATAAGCCAGGAATCCTTTCTATGGCTAACGCTGGAAAGAACACAAACGGTTCACAGTTCTTCGTCACTCACGGCCCAACACCACACCTCGACGGAGCACACACTGTATTCGGCGAAGTGACTAAGGGTCAGGATGTTGTTGATGCAATTACTGGTGGTGACACAATCGAAAAGGTGACTATCCTTGACAGCACTGACGCTCTCTTCGCTGATCAAGCTGACCGCATCGCGGACTGGAACAAAGTTCTCGGCTAAGCCCAAATTTTTAATTCATTCATAACTGGATCAGATCACCGTCTGATCCAGTTTTTTTGTGCCTTTATAGAAGCCTAGAGCTTCGGCTCTTTCCAAGCTGGAATTCCTTGGTCGGCTTTCTGCTTGTTAAATTGTTCGATAAATGGCTTCCCTGTATCCAATGGGGCATCCTCATTTGTCATCAGTGGTCGGACTCTGTCCCACCATGCTCCATATTCTTTCAGTAGACGCGCTGCCACCTCAGGATGAGCTGCAATCACATTTTTCTTTTGTCCCAAATCCTTCTGAATATCGTAGAGTTCATCCTTGCCGACTAGTCTCCATTGCTCGGTGCGAACAGCAAACTTGCCGTACTTATGGTTATCAGGATTCGTATCTCCCTTACCCCAACGACCAGGTGCTCCTTTTTTTGCCCAGCGGCCAGAATGAAAATACGTGGTTCTATTTTCCCATTCCTTCTTCTCGCCATTGATCAAAGGCCATAAACTCATCCCATTAAACTTCTCGTTCTTCGGTAGCTTACCTCCTGCAATTTCAGTCAGTGTCGGAAGAATATCAAAATGGCGTGTCATCGTATCTATCTCAAGCCCTGCTTGTTTAGACTTGGGCAAGCGCACAAAGAAAGGAACTCTAGATCCGCCTTCATCCACACTTCCTTTAGCCCCTTTCATGCCAGCGTTAAAAAACCTCGCACCCCTAGCCGATCCGTTATCGGTCATGAAAACTAAAATAGTATTATCACTCAGCCCCCACTTATCCATCTTTTCTAGTAAGATGCCCATATTGTCATCGATGTTGGTGATCATTCCATAAAATGCAGAAGTTGCTGAATCAAGCTTCTTTCCACCCACTTTCTTGTTTAAATAAGGCTTCTTATAGGCATCACTGACGATGAATGGTCCGTGTGGAGCATTGGTTGGAATATACGCAAAGAACGGCTTTTTCTGATCAGCACACGACTTCATCCAACCCATGGCTTGCTTGAAAAACACATCGGTGCAATAGCCCTTAGTTTGCTCAAACACTCCATTGTGCTTAATGATTGGATTAAAGTAAGACGTTCCAGGAACAGCACCTTGTGTGCCTGCGAAGTTTTGACCAATACCGCCCGCTCCATGGATAAAGACTTCATCGAAACCACGCATTTCAGGCTGGTAAGCATCGTCATCGCCCAGATGCCATTTGCCAAAAATTCCAGTTTCATAGCCAGCGTCCTGTAAAATATTAGCTACAGTTGTCGTTTTAAGATCCATGCGCTCTCGCTCTAAAATCGTGTGGGTAATCCCTACGCGAAAGGGATCTTTACCCGACATCAAGGCTGCTCGTGTCGGAGCACAGGTAGGGCTAACCTGGTGATCAGTAAAGCGAATGCTTTGACCATGCAGCTTGTCCAAATTTGGTGTCTTCAATAACGGATGCCCATGACATGCTAGATCACCATAACCCTGGTCGTCGGTAAGAAGAAAAATAATATTTGGCTTTTGCTCAGCAATAACCCCACCTGTAACACAGATAAGGGAGCTAAAAAAAAGGGCTGAGAACGTACGTTGAGAACCGAGTAACTGTTTCATTAACTATGATTCATTAGAAATCACAGCACTCTCTGTCAAGCAGAATCCTAATCACCTAAACCTTGGTTTAATAAACCAAATAGCCAATGCCAGCAAACCCAAGAACTAATGCCCAAGATGGTAGAACTTTCCATTTTAATAAACAGAAGCATACTGCTACTAAAACCCATTCCCACCATTGTCCTAGCTGACTCGACACCACAAGCTTACAAAAGGCAACCGCCAGCAATCCAACAACACTGGCATTTGCACCCCGCATTGCTGACTTAGCCCAACTGCGACTCTTGAGGCTATCCCACACAGGCACAAATCCACTCATCAACAACATCCCAGGAAGGAAAATTGCGACTATCCCAACTATGCCGCCCAACCATGCATTCCCCAGTAATCCTAACTTAGCTCCAATATATCCACCAAAGGTGAACACCGGTCCAGGCATGGCTTGTGTCATCCCGTACCCTGCAGTGAATGATTGTTGATCCATGAGCTGTGTGTCTACTACTTGGCTCGACAACATGGGCAACACGACATGTCCCCCACCAAACACCAATGAACCAGCCTTAAAAATCCCTCCAATAATTTTCTGCTCTCCCACAAATAAGAAGGGAATCCCAGCGACCAATGCAACAACAACAAAAGCCAACACGGATTTACGCCACTTAAAACGATTCATCTCGACTGCCTTTTTCTCACCACGGAAGAATACAAAGCCTAAAATAGCACCTAAGAAAATGACAGCTGGTTGCATCCAGGCCTCATAAACAAACCATAAGCCAACAAAGGCACAAACTGCTATGAGATTGGTTTTCCATTCCTTTCCACACAAGTTCACCTGCATTCCGACAACGGCGTGCAACACCACCCCCAAAGCTGCAATGCTCAAGCCCTTAATCCAATCCAATTGGTCTGGAGCTAACGAACTAATACCAATCGCAAACAATATCATCACCAATGCAGACGGTAAGGTAAATCCTATCCAAGCCGCTAATCCGCCAAGCCATCCAGCACGTTCATAGCCTACTGCTGCACCAAGCTGACTACTACCAGGACCTGGTAGGAACTGAGTGATCGCCATCAATTCTGCATAACGTTCCTCGCTCAACCATTGCCTCTTATTCACGTATTCTTCTCTGAAATAACCAATATGTGCGACTGGCCCACCAAACGCGGTGACGCCCATTCGTAATGATGTTAAAAATACCTCAAGCACTTGCTTCATGGAATGGTAATAGACATATTCTAGCTCCAAGATAAACTACAAAAAATTAACAATTTCACCCAATGACATCACCACAGTCCCTATGCATCTTCGGCGGCACATTCGATCCCATTCACGAGGGGCATATCGAAGTCGCATCGCTAGCTCATCGGACACTCGATCTCGACCAAGTGGTTTTTCTTCCATGTCGTAAATCGCCGCACAAGCTCAGTCAGCAAACTGCTACTGCAGATCAACGCCTCGATATGTGCAAACTGGCTATTAATGGACATCCGTGGGCACAACTGAATACTCACGACTTAGACAGTCCAGCCCCATCGTATTCATGGAAAACGGCAGAACACTTCCGTTCTCTCCACCCGGATGCTAAACTCTACTGGTTACTAGGCACCGACCAGTGGAATGCTCTGCATCGCTGGAGTAGATACCAACATCTCGCAGAACTAGTCGACTTTATAGTCTGCTCCAGAGGACACGAAAAACTCTCGGAAAGATCGTTCACCCCCACCATAATTAAAATGCAGCACCCTGCTAGTGCAACCAAAATCAGAGAAACTATCAGTAGTAACCTTCCGCCGGAATGGCTGAATGAAAAAGTGCTGGAATACATTCATTTACATAAGCTCTACCGCTAACCTAGTATTATTTAAAGGAGGTAAGCTCTTCATTTTTACTTTGCCAGCCCCCCAATAGCTATGCTACACCTTAAGGTAATAAAAAAGAAAGTATGAATGAACACATTTACATTATCCACGATTAAGCAAGGCTTCACAAAATTCCTCGCAATCTCAGTGATTGCACTCGGCTCAACGCATGCCAAAACACACGAAGTCGGGTCAACCGAGTATAAACTCCAAGCTGCCGAGGTCATCGATAAGTTGGTTGCCAAAGTCTTTGAAAAACAAAAACTACCCGTACCTAAACAAGTCGATGATGCTAAATTTCTAAGGCGAAGCTATTTGGTCCTCACTGGCCGGATTCCCACTCTCAACGAAGTGGTAGATTTCACGGCCAGTAATAATCCATACAAGCGTGATATCCTAGTCCAACAGCTCATCAACAGCCCTGGATATAATAGCCACACCACCAATTACTTTTTTGATCTCCTAAGAGTGAAAGAAACATTTAATAATAACAACACTGCATCTCCCTACCACGCATGGATTCGCGACGCCGTTCGCACAAATAAGAAATGGCATCAAATCGTCACTGAACTAGTTTCTGCAAAAGGCAGTGTCTGGAAGAATGGTGCCATCGGCTACTATGCTCGAGACAAGGGTATGGAGCTAGATAACATGGCGAACTCTATGCGATTGTTCATGGGAACTCGAATGGAATGTGCTCAATGTCACGATCACCCCTACAATGCGAAAATTGATCGCATGGATTTCTATCGACTCGCGGCCTTCTCTAGCGGTTTCAAAGAAATCAATACAGGAGCCTTCTACCAAATTGAAAAAGCACTAAGAGACAAAGAAGAGCGCTCATCCTATTCAAGCTTCGTCCGTTTCATGAAAGAAAATGTAGCCTATACATCCCGCCAAGGAATGGGCTCAGGACGTATTAAGTTACCAACAGATTATCAATACAACGATGGCGACCCGCATGAATATGTAGGAGCTAGAACTCCCATAGAAAAATCTGTGAGAATGAGTGACCGGCGAGACGGAGACGACGGGATTAAACGATTTTCTAAATGGATGACATCTGATAATCGCAGATTCACCAGTGTCATTACAAACCGCCTATGGAAAAGAATCATGGGCACTGGTATATTTGAACCTGAAGACGACTACATTGAGGCTGATAAAACGGTCTCACCTGAATTGATGAAGTTCTTAAGTAAGCTCATGCTCGATTTAGATTACGACATGAAGGCGTTTCAACACATTCTTTTACTCACTAAGACATATGGATTCGAAACGTCAGTAGAACAAGTAAGAGCAACTTCCTATAATTTACACGGCCGACAACTTCGACGCCTTTCTGCCGAACAAATCTGGGATTCATTTGTCACATTGAAAGCAGGAAATCCGGATAAACTACCACTTCGGCAATATCCAAAAACACTCACCTACAGAGGTAATATCATTGGTGTGGGTAGCGAAAACATGGAGGCCATTTCAGCTAAAATTCTTTCGACGAAAGATCCTGCCGCACTCGATGCATACCTTAAGGGCCTCCACGCCTCATTAAAGTCTTCGAAAAGCCAACCGATGATGATGAAGACTCATACAAGCAAGGCCTTAACAGGATTTGTGCGTGCTTCTGAAATCAGCTCCCCCGCACCACTTGGTCATATGCTTCGAGAGTTTGGACAATCTGACAGAGAGCTCATTCAAAACTCAACAGAGGAACCCAATGTCAACCAGGTGCTTTCCATTCTTAACGGGCACGTGGAAAAACTCATCGTCTCAGATAAAAAGGCATTCATCTACCAAGCAATCTCGAAAGAATCGAGCGTTGAAGAAAACATAACAAAGCTCTTCCTCGCGACCTTAACAAGAAATCCAAGTAAGGTCGAACTGATCATCTTCAAAGAAGAAGTTGCCCAAGCTGGCGACGCAGGATACCAAAATATTCTTGCAGCATTACTCACCTCTCGTGAATTCCTATTCATCCAGTAACCAACACTAACAACTGAACTAATATGAGCTCATTTGACGATTTTACAAGACGCCGCTTCGTAACAAACGCAGCCAAAACATACCTTGGCGTATCACTAGCCCCATTACTAACTGCAGCCCTTGCCTCAAAAGCACACGCAGCTGATGATGAAAAATATGGCGGCAATGCCACATCCGTAATTTTTCTAAACATGTCAGGAGGAATGAGTCATATCGACACCTTCGACCCCAAGCCAAAGCAAAAAAAGGTGCAAGGTCCTGTCAATGTCATCCCCACTAAGGCTGATGGCATCCAACTTACTGAATACTTAAGCCAAACTGCTAAACAAGCGGACAAACTTTGCATCATTAATTCTATGAATTCTAAGCAAGGTGCTCACCAACAAGGGCAGTATACGATGCATAGAAGTTACTCCCCGAGAGGAACAATAATTCACCCAACAATGGGAGCTTGGGCACTTAAAATGAAAGGTCGATTAAACGCAGACATTCCAGGCTTCGTTTCAATTGGGGGTTCACCAGATCAAGCATCTGCTGGTTTCTTCGGGGCCAAGTATGGAGGGGTTCCTCTAGGAAATGCTGAAGAGGGTTTAAAAAACACAAAACGATCTGCTACCATCAATGAGGACACCTTCCAGCGCCGTGTTGCCTTAGCCGATTTGTTGAATCAAAACTTCCACGACAAATTTAAACATCCAACAATCAAAGAATATGATGACCTTTACGAAGAAGCTATTCGCATCATGCAGTCTGATGACTTAAAGGCCTTCGACATTACTAAAGAGCCTGATGCTATTAAAGAACGCTATGGAAAGAATCATTTCGGCCAAGGCTGCCTTTTAGCGCGACGACTCGTAGAGCATAAGGTTCGTTTCGTTGAAGTTACTTTAGGAGGATGGGACACACACTATGACAATTTCTCGGCAGTCCAAGCACGTTGTAACATTTTAGATAAAGCCTATGCTACACTACTCGCAGACCTCGAATCTAGAGGACTACTAGACACCACATTAGTTGTGCTCTCAACAGAGTTTGGCAGAACTCCAGAAATCGTAACCGATCACAAGCTCGGCCGCGACCACTACCCTGCAGCCTATTCATCAGTCCTAGCTGGTGGAGGAGTTAAAGGTGGAATCAAATATGGTAAAACTGATACCAAGGGAGCCAAAGTCAAAGAGGATGAAGTGACTCCACAAAATCTAAATTCCACCATTGCCTACGCTCTAGGCATCAACCCAGCCAATGTTTTAACATCCCCATCAGGTCGACCTTTCACAGTAGGTAACAAAGCAAAACCAATTAAAGAAATATTCTAAAGGCACATCAACACCCAAAAGCGTTCCTAACCAGGAACGCTTTTTTTATTGCCCTCGCTATATATGTAGAAATAGCGAATAGCGCCAAACTCAACATCCTCACCCTCACACCTAGACACAAAAAAGCCCTACCTTAGCGTTAGCTAAGGCAGGGCATATAAACTGGCAACGACCTACTCTCACAGGGCCTATCGCCCCACTACCATCGGCGCAAGATCGTTTCACTTCCGGGTTCGGAATGGGACCGGG